>NZ_JAHUBR010000001.1:0-302756 GCF_025376885.1 Pseudoruegeria sp. SHC-113 | reverse complement strand
ACTTCGCCAATTCGCTGAAACTGGTGACGGAGTGCGACCTGACATGGCTGCACGTCTTCCCCTACTCCAAACGCGAAGGCACCCCGGCGGCGCGAATCCCGCAGCAGGTGAACGGCAAGCTGATCCGCGCCCGCGCCGCGCGTCTGCGTGAGGCGGGCGATGCGCAGGTGCAAAAGCACCTCAGGGCGCAACTCGGTCAAACCCATCAGGTGCTGATGGAAAACCCGCGCATGGGCCGCACCGCTCAGTTCACCGAAGTCAGTTTCGCTTCCGATCAGCCCGAAGGCCAGATCGTGCAGGCCGTGATCACCGGCCTCTCCGGCAGCCAACTCACCGCCGCCTGACATGGCGAGGGTGCTGATCCTTCACGGAGCGTCCAGCAGCGGGAAATCGACCCTGATACAGGCCATTCGCGCCCAATCCCCGGTGCCGCTGCTCCATCTGTCCTTCGATCACCTGCGCGACAGCCACGCCCTCGATCTTGCGGCCTTCACGTCCAAGGGCGCGGACTGGCAAAGCCACCGCAGCAAGATCTTTTCCGGCCTGCACCGCGCCGTGGCGGGCTTTGCTGAAGCTGGCAATGATCTGATCTTGGAACACATCCTCGACTCCCCTGGATGGCACAACGAGTTGCAAAAGCTGCTCGCCGATCACGCCATCTTTTTCGTCTGCCTTCACACGTCCCTGCCTCAGCTCGAAGCCCGTGAAGCCGCAAGGGGGAACCGAGCCGCCGGCTCCGCCAAGGCCGATGCCGCACATATCCACGGTGGCCTCACCTATGATCTGGAGCTGTCTGGCGAAGATGCCCCTGACATCAATGCCCGCAAGCTCTTACGCCACTGGGCCACTCACACCAGCCCCTCGGCTTTCTTTACAGGGCGGGCGAATGGGCAAACAAACGGCCAAACCAGATGACGAACCTCCCGATCCTCTACTCCTTCCGCCGCTGCCCCTACGCCATGCGCGCCCGCCTCGCGCTGCAAAGCGCGCAGCTGAAGGTCGAGCTGCGCGAAATCCTCCTGCGCGACAAAGCCCCCGCTTTCCTCGCCGCCTCGCCCAAGGGAACCGTGCCTGTTCTTGTCACAAAGGGCGAAGTGATCGAGGAAAGCCTAGACATCATGCTCTACGCCCTGCGCCAGAACGATCCCGAAGGCTGGCTGCACCGCGAAAACGAAGCGCTGGCCCTGATCGCGGAATGCGATGGCCCCTTCAAACAGGCCCTCGACCGCTACAAATACGCCAGCCGCATTCCGGATTCGGATCCCGAAGCGGAACGCCAAAAAGCGGCTCTGTTCTTGCGGAAACTGGACGACATGCTCCGCCACTCCCCATGGCTCCTCGCGGATCGGCCCACATTGGCCGACATGGCCACGCTCACCTTCCTGCGCCAATTCGCCATGGTCGATCGCCTCTGGTTTGATGCGCAGCCCTGGCCCCATCTGCACCGCTGGCTGGATAGCTTCCTGGCGTCCGATCGCCTCGCCGCCATCATGCGAAAATACTCGACATGGCAAGCGGACGATCCCCTCACCATTTTTCCTTGATTACTTTGTTCCGAAAATATCCCCGCCGGAGACGTAAAAGTCAGCGCGCCACCTGCCGTCAGGCAGCGCGCAATCCCTTCAAGCCGCTAGCGCGGCCCGGGTGTTGCCGATCATCAACGCCGCGCGAGCCGCTTCCCGGCCCTTTTCCACGAAATGGGCGCGGTAGATCGCGGTGTGATGCTCGGTTTCCTGAAAATGGTGCGGCGTGAGCGAGACAGAGAGCACTGGCACGCCTGTATCCATGCCAGCGCGCATCAACCCGTCCACTACGGCCTGCGCCACGAAATCGTGGCGGTAGATGCCGCCATCCACCACGAAAGCCGCCGCCGCAACAGCGGCATACCGTCCGGAGCCGGCCAGATCGCGGGCCAGCAGCGGCATTTCAAACGCGCCGGGCACGTCGAACACATCCACCTGCGCCGCCGGGATCAGCTCGCAGAACCCCTCAAGGGCGCGGTCCACGATGTCGGCATGCCAGTTGGCCTTGATGAAAGCGTAACGGGGCTGTGTCATGATCATCTCCTTTTCCTCACAGACACGGGCCCAAGGCGTGATCCCGCGAAAAGGAAAAGGCGCGCGAAACCGCTCGCGCGGCGCCCCTTTCACGTTCTCTCTCATCCGGACTGTCACCGTCGGCCCCGGAATTGCACCGGGTCTGCTGACCCCCGGCAATCGCCGGGGCGCTCGCGGGCTTTGGCCGAAGCCATCACCGCCGGTGGGGAATTTCACCCCGCCCTGAGAACGCCCCTGCTTTACGCGCCTCTTTCGCGGGCTTCAAGCCACGGCTAAGACGGGGGAGAAGAGGAAACCGACATGCACCCCAATCCCGCATTCCGCCAGACACCCGAGGCCCGCAGCATCGCCTTTGCCCGCAGCCGTGGCTTCGGCATGCTCTGCCTGAACGGCGATGCGGCTCCGCTGATCTCCCATGTCCCCTTCGTGCTGGCGGAAACCGGCACCGAGGCCCGCCTGCATCTGGTGCGCTCCAACCTGATCGCCGGCGTCGTCGAAGCGCCCACCTCCGCCGTGATCGCCGTGACCGGCCCTGATAGCTATATCTCACCCGACTGGTACGGCGACCCGGCGCAGGTGCCGACGTGGAACTACGTCGCCGTGCACCTGCGCGGGCAAATCGAACCCCTGCCGCAAGAGGCCCTGCGCGCCGATCTGGACCTTCTGTCGGCTCATTTCGAATCGCGCCTTGCCCCGAAACCGGAATGGACGGCTGAAAAGATGCCCCCCGAAGCATTGGATCGCATGATGCGCATGATCCGCCCCTTCCGCTTCTCCCTGACGCAGATCGACGGCACCTGGAAGCTGAACCAGAACAAGCCAGACGCTTTGAGGCTTGCCGCGGCGGAGGCCGTCGCCCGCTCGGGCCAGGGTGTCGAAATCGAACAGCTCGCTCAGCTGATGGCAGCGATCCCATCAAGTTGAGACATGCCCGCGTTGCGCAGAAATTGAAGTCAGAGCGCAGCGAGCGAATGCGGTGCCCAGAGATCCCACCAGGGCTGGGCCTGTTCGATTTCATATGCGAGCGCCAGCAGGGCGTCCTCCCGGCCCGCCGGGGCCACGAAATGGGCCCCGATGGGCAAGCCATGGGCGCTTGAGCCGGCCGGGACGGACATGGCAGGCAATCCAATGGAGTTCTGCACGGCTGTGTAGGAAGCGTGTCGCGACACACGGTGAAACATCTCACCGAAGGATTCGCTTGGGTCGAACAACGTACCGATCCTGGGCGCTGGCCCCGCCGCGACAGGCGAAAGGAACAGGTCCATACCCGAGAGCCAGTCAGCATACTCCGCGCCGAGCCGCTGAAAATAAGCATTCGCAGCGGCAACATCCTCTGCGCTGAATCCACGGGCGTGCTCGGCCCAGTCCAGAACAAAGCGGTCCAGCAGCCCCGTCTCCCGCGGGGGACGTCCGGCCTTGGCTGCGGCGGCATCGGCGAGCGAGACCATTCGGAAGCCAAAGATCTGATTGAACCGGGTCTCGAATTCCTCATCCACCGGGTTTGTGACTTCGATCACGGTGTGGCCAAGTTCGGCGCACAGGGCCGCCATCTCTTCAATGGCCGTCTGCACGTCCGCGTCCGGCAACGCGCCATAGTAGTTCCGCAGATCCACGCCGATTGTCATCCGGCGTCTATCCGGCCCCTCCACGAAAGGCAGTGGCGGGTGCGGCGCGTCGGGCGCACGATTTTGGCTCACAGCGAAAAGCATGGCGCTGTCGCGGACCGAACGGCTCACGCAGTTGTCGGAGGCGTAGCTTGTCTGATCGCTCGACCCCCAGACCATGCGGCGACGGCTCGGCTTCAGCCCGAACAGGCCGCAATGTGCGGCGGGGATACGGATCGATCCTCCGCCGTCGCTGGCATGCGCAACAGGCACGATCCCCGCCGCAACGGCTGCCGCAGACCCACCACTGGATCCGCCCGAAGAATGCAACGGGTTCCATGGGTTGAGGGTTGCGCCCAGCAGTTGTCCTTCCGTTGTCGGCAAGGCGCCCACTTCAGGCATATTCGTCTTGCCGATCAGGTTCAGCCCCGCTGCTTCCTGTATCAGCGTAAGTGGCGCAGAGCGCGCAGCAAGCGAATCCGCGAAGACGCGCGACCCATGCGTCGTATACTGGCCAGCCACATCCAGATTGTCTTTCACGAGGAACGGCACACCGGCGAAGGGCCCCTGCGGGCGCATGACCGCAGCTTTTTCCAAGGCCTGTTCATACATCGGCGTTGTGATCGCATTGAGCGCTCCGTCAAGCGCCAGTGCGGTTTCGACAGACGCTTGCGCGAGTTCCAGCGGCGTTACCTCGCCGGACTTGACGAGCGCGGCCAGGCCGAGGGCATCCGTTGAGCGTATCAGGCCAGCGATATCAGCATTCGCGGCGAAAACGGGCCACCCAGTGGCCGTCAGAACACCGCTCGCGGCGGCCGAAGCAAGAAGGTCTCTACGTGAAATCATTGTGGTGCCTTTCCCGGAGGTCTCGTCCAAAACTATGTGGGTCAGCCGAACCGACGGCACAACCCGATCAGACACATGCCAGCCATGCGTATGGTTCGTGCCGAAGGGTCAGTCCGATCAAGGCGTATGTCCTGTGCCGAACCTGCCGTTTTGCGTCATGCGATCAGGAACCCACTGGCAGGTTCGCACTTCTCACCTTACATTGGGCCCAACTAAGGGAGGTTTTTCACCATGGCCCTGCCCATTGCCCCGATTGCCGGCCTCGCCCTGCGCTATGGCGCCGTGGCGCTGGCCACTTATGCCGTCGCCCGCGCGGTGCAGCCCGGTCACCGGGATCAGCGCGGCGAAGACGCTCTGGACGACGTGCCCGAAGGTGTCACCTACCGCAGCGATCCCGAGCAGGTGAACGGGACCGCCCGCTTCCGCCGCGTGATCCGCCTTGGCGCAACCGGCCCCGGTGTCGAGATCGACGCCACCGGGCTTGGCCGCATCAAGTTCCGCAAAGCCTAGCCGCACCTCTCACATCGGATTCCCTCGAAATGCGTCTCTATTTCAGCCAAACCTCGCCCTATGTGCGCAAAGTGATGGTGCTCCTGCACGAAACCGAGCAACTGGAGGCGGTGGAGCTTGTCCCCGCCAGCGGCACGCCGCTTGCCCCCGCCGAAGGGCTGGGCGCGGCCAATCCGCTTACCAAGGTGCCCGCGCTCGAGCGCCCCGACGGGCCGACGCTCTATGACAGCCGGGTCATCACCCAGTTCCTGAACGCCCGCGCCGGCGCTACGCTCTACCCTCAAGCGCGCTATTTCGACGTGCTGACACTGGAAGCCACCGGCGACGGAATCACCGACGCCGCGCTTCTGATGGTCTATGAAACCCGCCTGCGCCGGGAAGAGATCCGCTTTCCGGAATGGGTCGAGGGCCAATGGTCCAAGATCGAACGCGCGCTCGATGTGCTGAACACGCGCTGGATGAGCCACCTGAACGGTCCGCTTGATGCCGGTCAGATCTCGGTGGCCTGCGCGCTTGGGTATCTTGATTTCCGCCACGATGCCCGCAATTGGCGGCAAGGGCGAGATGCGCTTGCGGCCTGGTTCGAGGCCTTTTCCAATCGCGCCAGCATGGTCCAGACCCGGCCCGACGCCTGAAATTCGCCCAGTGGCCGCCCGGTGGCCGCCCCGCTGCCGCGCGACCGATTCACAGCCTGTAAGCCCCTTCTCCTTACCTCGGTACCGCCGCGCGCGTCGTGACGCAGCTGCGGTTGCCGCAGATTGCGGCATGCGCGACGATCCGCGCAGCTTCCGGGCAATCCAAATACGCTACTTGAAACTTGCTGCGGCAATGACGCTGCGCCCGATTGTCCGCTGGACGTGGGGCTTTGGGGCGGCTAAACACCCGCCCAAGTCGGCCTCTTTACTGGGGTTGCTTTGACGTATTTGGCCCGAATCGCGGTCATGGAATGGAGAAACACACGTGTCCCACGCAGAAGATCACGCAGGCACCCGCCGGGATTTCCTGTACTATGCGACCGCTGGCGCAGGTGCGGTTGTCGCCGGTGCCGCCGTCTGGCCGCTGGTCAACCAGATGAACCCCTCCGCGGACGTGCAGGCCCTCGCCTCGATCCGTGTCGATGTGTCCGGCGTTGAGGTCGGCACCCAGCTCACCGTGATGTTCCAGGGCAAGCCCGTGTTCATCCGCCGCCGTACCGAGGAAGAAATCGCCGAGGCACGCGCCGTTGATCTGGGCGATCTGCTTGACACCGACGACCGCAACGCCAACCACCCCGGCCTTGAGGCCACCGACGAGAACCGCGCGGTGGACGAAGCCGGCGAATGGCTGGTGATGCTCGGCCTCTGCACCCACCTCGGCTGTGTGCCGCTGGGCGATGGCGCAGGCGAGTTCAACGGCTGGTTCTGCCCCTGCCACGGGTCGCACTACGACACTGCCGGCCGGATCCGCAAAGGGCCCGCGCCGCAGAACCTTCACATTCCGCCCGTCGCCTTTGTCGACGAAACGACGATCCAGCTGGGCTAAGGGAGGCTTACTTACATGGCCGGTATTCCGCACGATCACTACGAGCCCAAGACGAAGGGCGAAAAGTGGCTTCACTCCCGCCTGAACGTGGTGGGCCTTCTCTATGACACCCTGATGATCCCCACGCCCAAGAACCTGAACTGGATGTGGATCTGGGGCATCGTTCTTGTGTTCTGCCTTGTGCTGCAGATCGCCACAGGCGTTGTGCTGGTGATGCACTACACGCCGCATGTCGACATGGCCTTCGCCTCGATCGAACACATCATGCGCAACGTGAACGGCGGGCACATGATCCGCTACATGCACATGAACGGCGCATCGCTGTTCTTCGTGGCCGTTTACGCCCACATCTTCCGTGGCCTCTACTACGGTTCCTACAAGGCGCCGCGCGAGGTGACATGGATCATCGGTATGCTGATCTACCTGCTGATGATGGGCACCGCCTTCATGGGCTACGTGCTGCCCTGGGGCCAGATGTCCTTCCACGGCACCGCCGTGATCACGGGCCTATTCGGCGCGATCCCGGGCATCGGTGAAGCCATCCAGACGTGGCTCCTTGGCGCAACCGCCGTTGGCCAGCCCGCCCTGAACCGCTTCTTCTCGCTGCACTACCTGCTGCCCTTCGTGATTGCCGGCCTCGTGATCGTCCACGTCTGGGCGTTCCACTCCACCGGCAACAACAACCCGACGGGTGTGGAAGTGCGCCGCGGCTCCAAAGCCGAGGCCGAGAAAGACACGCTGCCCTTCTGGCCCTACTTCGTGATCAAGGACGTCTTCGCGCTGGCCGTGATCCTGGTTGTCTTCTTCGCCATCGTCGGCTTCATGCCGAACTACCTTGGCCACCCGGACAACTACATCGAGGCCAACCCGCTGGCGACGCCCGCACACATCGTGCCCGAATGGTACTTCCTGCCGTTCTACGCGATCCTGCGCGCCTTCACCGCGGATGTGTGGGTCGTGCAACTGGTGAGCTTCATCACCGGCGGCATCATCGACGCGAAGTTCTTCGGCGTGCTCGCCATGTTCGGCGCCATCGCCGTCATGGCTCTGGCCCCGTGGCTGGACACCTCCAGCGTGCGCTCCGGCCGCTACCGCCCGATGTTCAAATGGTGGTTCGCCATCCTGTGCGTGGACTTCATGGTCCTGATGTGGGTGGGCGCGCGCCCGGCCGAGTTCCCCTATGACTGGATCTCGCTGATCGCTTCCGCCTACTGGTTCGCCTACTTCCTGGTGATCCTGCCGCTTCTGGGCGTGCTGGAGAAACCGGAAACCCCGCCGGCCACCATCGAAGACGACTTCAAAGCCCACTACGGCAAATCGTCCGACGCGACGCCGGCCGAGTGAGAAAGAGGATCAAGAGTACCATGATCAAGAAATTCGCACTCACGGCGCTCGCTGCGCTGGCCCTGACCACCGGTGGCGCCTATGCCGCCGGCGGCGGTGACCAACACATCGAGGATTTCGCCTTCTCCTTCGAAGGGCCGCTTGGCACCTTCGATCAGAACCAGCTGCAGCGCGGCCTGAAGGTCTACACCGAAGTCTGCGCGGCCTGCCACGGGCTGAAGTACCTCACCTTCCGCAACCTCGGCGACGAGGGCGGCCCGGCCTACACCGACGATCAGGTGCGCGCCTATGCCTCCGGTTTCGAAGTCTTCGATGCCGAGCTGGACGACACCCGCGCCGCCACGCCGGCCGATCACTTCCCCGGTTCGAACCTCGAGAACGCACCGGACCTGACCCTGATGGCGAAAGCCCGCGCCGGTTTCCACGGCCCGGCTGGCCTCGGGATCAACCAGATCATCAAGGGCATGGGTGGCCCGGAATACATCGCCTCGCTCCTGACCGGCTACACCGGCAAGGAGAAAGAGGAAGCTGGCACCACGTTCTACGAGAACACCGCCTTCCCGGGCGGCTGGATCGCCATGGCCCCGCCGCTCAGCGATGAGCTGGTGGAGTTCGACGACGGCCACCCGAACACGCTGCATCACATGTCTGAAGATGTGGCCGCCTTCCTGATGTGGACGGCCGAGCCGAAGATGATGGCCCGCAAGCAGGCCGGTTTCACCGGTGTGCTCTTCCTCACCATCTTCGCCTGCCTGATGTATCTCACCAACAAGCGCCTCTGGGCGCCGGTGAAGAAGAAGGTGAAAGAGGCCTGATCAGCCCCTTGCAGACCGCTTTCAAAACGCGCCCTCCGGGGCGCGTTTTCATTTTCTGAAGCCCGCTTGCGCCACTGGCCTTGAGGCCCCGCGCCCCAGCGGCTAGAGCAAGAGGCAAAGGAGCCTTTGCCATGTCGATGAATGCCTTCGGACATCTCTTCCGCGTCACAACCTGGGGCGAAAGCCACGGCCCGGCGCTTGGCGCCACGGTGGACGGCTGCCCGCCGGGCATCGCCATCGATGAGGCACAGCTCCAGCATTGGCTCGACAAGCGCAAGCCGGGGCAGAACAAGTTCACCACCCAGCGGCGTGAACCGGATGCGGTGAAGATCCTTTCGGGCGTATTCGAGGGCCAAACGACCGGCACGCCGGTGCAGCTGATGATCGAGAATACCGATCAACGCAGCAAGGATTACGGCGACATCGTCGAGAAATTCCGCCCGGGCCATGCCGACATCACCTACTGGCAGAAATATGGCATCCGCGATTATCGCGGCGGCGGGCGCTCCTCGGCCCGCGAAACCGCCGCCCGCGTTGCCGCCGGCGGGCTGGCCCGCGCCGCGCTGGCGAGCCTCGCGCCGAAGGTGCAGATCACCGGCTACATGACGCAGGTCGGCCCCCACCGCATCGATCGCGCCAATTTCGACTGGGATCAGATCGAACAGAACCCCTTCTGGACACCGGACGCCAAAGCCGCTGCCGACTGGGCTGACTATCTGGACGGGCTGCGCAAGGAGGGCAACTCCGTAGGTGCGGTGATCGAAGTCGTCGCGCGTGGCGTGCCCGCCGGGATCGGCGCGCCGGTCTATGGCAAGCTCGATACCGATCTGGCGGCGGCGATGATGTCCATCAATGCGGTGAAAGCGGTGGAAATCGGCGACGGCATGGCCGCAGCCGCGCTCACTGGCGTCGAGAACGCCGATGAGATCTCCCTGGGCCCCGATGGGCCGGAATACAGCTCCAACCACGCAGGCGGCATTCTGGGCGGCATCAGCACTGGTCAGGATGTGGTGGTGCGCTTCGCGGTCAAACCGACCTCCTCGATCCTGACCACCCGCAAGACGATCACCAAATCCGGCGAGGCTGCCGAGATCATCACCAAGGGCCGCCACGACCCCTGCGTCGGCATCCGCGCGGTACCGGTGGCCGAAGCCATGATGGCCTGCGTGATCCTCGATCACATCCTTCTGCACCGCGGCCAGATCGGCGGCGGCGTGGGCGAGACCCGTGGCCGAATCGGCTGAACTTCCGGGCGCGCTGCGCGCCCTCGCCGCGCAGCATATGGCGGCAGACAGCGCCCATGATCTGGCGCATCTGGACCGCGTCTGGATCAACTGCCGGCGCATCGCTGCGGGCGAAGGCAAGGGCGATCTGCGGCTGCTGGCCGCTGGCGCCTACCTCCACGACCTCGTGAACCTGCCGAAATCGAGCCCCGACCGCGCCGGGGCCTCCCGGCTTGCCGCTCAAGCCGCCGCCCCGCTTCTTCCGCCGCTGGGCTATGATGCGGCGGAGATTGAAGCCATAGGCCACATCATCGAAGCCCACAGCTTTTCTGCCCAAATAGAGCCTGAAACCACTGAAGCCGAGATCCTGCGCGACGCCGACAGGCTGGATGCGCTTGGGGCCATCGGCATCGCCCGCAACTTCGCCGTCGCCGGCCAGACCGGGCAAGCGCTCTATCACCCGGAGGACCCCTTCGCCACCGCGCGCGCTCTGGATGACAGCCGCCATGCGCTCGACCATTGGCGCCTGAAACTTCTGAGCCTAGCAGACGGGCTGCGCACCGAGACCGCCCGCCAGATCGCCGCGGAGAGGGTGCGCCTGATGCAATGTTTCCTCGACCAACTCGCCGAAGACATCGGGCAGGTCTGCCCACCTGACTGGCGCGCTGCCCCCACTTTGTTCTGAAAATATCTCCGCCGGAGGCATGAAAGGTCCGGCTCTGGCGCTTTCGCGCCAGACCGGGGCGGGGGCTCTGCCCCCGCACCCCCGAGGTATTTGAAGCGAGAGGAAAGGGTCAGCTTGCGTAAGCACTGCCCTCTTCATCGAGGATGGCTTTCAGCTCAGCGAAATGCTGCACGTCGAGGCCCGGGAAGGTCTCGATTTCATGGGCCGTTTTCTCCGCAATCTCATCCGGCAGGATGCGCAAGGGGCGGCCCGTTTGCAGGGCGCGGATGTAAGTTTCGGCGGCTCTTTCGAAGTAATAGAGCCTGTTGAACGTCTCCGCGACGGTCTGGCCGATGACCATGACGCCATGGTTGCCCATGATCAGGACGGTTGTTTTCGGATCTGACAGAAGGCCGGCGCAGCGGATGCCTTCCTCCTCGAAAGCGAGCCCGCCGTAATCTTCGTCGATCGCCGTGCGGTTGAAGAACATCGCGCAGTTCTGATCAATCGGCGGCAGGCGGCTGTCGGCGAGGCTGGCCAGCACCGTGGCGAAGATCGAATGCACATGCATCGCGCAGCGGGCGTGGGGGCAGAGGCGGTGCAGCGCGCCATGGAGGCCCCAGGCGGTGGCATCGGGCGCATCGGGTTTGGAGAGGGTTTCAGGGTCATTCGCGTCCAGCAGCAGCAGATCCGAGGCTTTGATCCGGCTGAAGTGGCGCAGGTTCGGGTTCATCAGGAACTGGGTTCCGTCTGGATTGACCGCGAGGCTGAAGTGGTTGGCCACTGCCTCGTGCAGGTTCAACCGGGCCGCCCATTGGAAGGCGGCGGCGAGATCGACCCGTTCGGGCCAGTGATCGATATTGGCGCGGGGCGCGTTCATCTGTTTTCCTCCCTAGGTCATCCTGGCCGGATTATCGCGCCAAAGGAAAAACTGTTGCAATGCCATGGAAGGCTCGTTTCCACTTGCACGCATCTTTGCGATCCTGACAATTGGTCCATGGAACATATGACATTGAAAAGCTGGCCCGATGTTGCGGCCAAACTTGTGGCCGTTGCGGCCGGGCGCGCTCCGGCGGATCTGGTGATCCGCGGCGGGCGCTGGGTGAATGTGCACACCCGTGAGATCCTCGACAATCACGACATCGCCATCGCTGACGGACGCTCTGCCTATTGCGGGCCGGATGCCAGCCATTGCATCGGCGAGGCCACCGAAGTGATCGAGGCGCAGGGGCGCTACATGATCCCGGGCCTGTGCGATGGCCACATGCATATCGAAAGCGGCATGCTCACGCCGGCGGAATTTGCCCGTGCGGTGATCCCCCATGGCACGACGAGCATGTTCACCGATCCCCATGAGATCGCCAATGTGCTGGGGCTGCGCGGCGTGCGGCTGATGCATGACGAGGCGCTGCTGCAGCCGGTGAACATCTTCACGCAGATGCCCTCCTGCGCGCCCTCCGCGCCGGGGCTTGAGACGACAGGCTACGAGATCTCGCCCGAGGATGTGGCCGAGGCGATGACATGGCCCGGCATCATCGGCCTTGGCGAGATGATGAACTTCCCCGGTGTCGTGAACGGCGATGCCAAGATGCTGGCCGAAATCGCCGCCACGCAACGCGCCGGCAAGACTGTGGGTGGCCATTACGCCAGCCCCGATCTTGGCCCTGCCTTCCACGCCTATGCCGCTGGAGGACCGGCGGATGACCATGAGGGCACCTGCGAGGCCGATGCCATTGCCCGCGTGCGGCAGGGGATGCGGTCGATGATGCGTCTGGGCTCGGCTTGGTATGACGTGGAGAGCCAGATCACCGCTGTCACCGAAAAGGGGCTCGATCCGCGCGGGTTCATCCTCTGCACCGATGATTGCCACTCCGGGACGCTTGTGAATGAGGGCCATATGAACCGCGTGGTGCGCCATGCGATTGCCTGCGGCTGCGATCCGCTGATCGCCCTGCAGATGGCGACCATCAACACCGCCACGCATTTTGGCCTTGAGCGGGAAATCGGCTCTATTGCACCGGGACGGCGCGCCGACGTGATCCTGACGAGCGATCTGCGGACGCTACCGATCGAGCATGTGATCGCCCGTGGCGTGACCGTCGCGAAGGACGGCGCGATCACGGTGGACTGTCCGCATCTTGACTGGCCTGCCGACGCACGTGCGACGGTGCATCTGGGCAAGGCGCTTGCGGCAGAGGATTTCGAGATCAAGGCACCGGAGGGCGCGAACCGGGTGACGGCCAAGGTGATCGGCGTCGTCGAGAATCAGGCCCCAACTAAGGCCCTTTCCGCATCGCTCGCCGTCACCGACGGCCTTGTCGAGGGCGACCCGGCGCAGGACGTGTGCCAGATCGCGCTGGTGGAACGGCACCGGGGCACGGGTGGCGTGACGAACGCGTTTGTGTCGGGCTTCGGCTACGAAGGACCGATGGCCATGGCCTCCACCGTCGCCCATGACAGCCACCATATGATCGTTGTCGGCACCAGCCGCGAAGATATGGCGCTCGCGGCCAACAGGCTGGGCGAGGTGGGCGGCGGCATCACCATCTTCCGGGACGGCAAGGAACTGGCACTCGTGGAACTGCCTGTCGCCGGGTTGATGAGCGACAGCCCCGCCACCGAGGTGGCCGCCAAAGCGCAGGCGATGGTCGAGGCCATGGCCGCCTGTGGATGCCGGCTCAACAATGCCTATATGCAGCATTCCCTGCTGGCGCTCGTCGTCATCCCGGAGCTTCGGATTTCTGACCTCGGCCTCGTGGACGTGCGCACATTCGAGCTGACCCCGCTGTTTGAACAAGAAGGATAAGAACATGGCAGCAAACGCATTGAACCTCCCGCTGCACACGCCCGCCGTGCCGCAGCCGGAGAGCTTTTCAGATCCTAAAAAGGCGGTTGAGCGCCTGATCGAGCTGTATACCTCCGCCACCACCTACCTGACGGAGCGGTTTGCGGATGCGATTTCCGGCAAGACGCCGAAGGCGCGGTTCCGTGCGTTCTACCCGGAGATCCGGGTCACAACCACGAGCTACGCCAAGGTCGACAGCCGCTTGAGCTACGGCCATGTGGCGGTGCCCGGCACCTATGCGGCGACCGTCACCCGGCCCGACCTCTTCGCGAACTACCTTGAGCAGCAGATCGCGTTGCTGATCGAGAACCACGGTGTTCCGGTGGTGATCGACGTCTCCAGCACGCCGATGCCGGTGCATTTTGCCGTGGCCGGTGCCGAAATGACCGTGCCGCAGGACGGCGCGATGACCTTCCCCTTGCGCGATTTCTTCGACGTGCCGGACCTCTCCACAACGAACGACGATATCGTGAACGGCGTTTTCGCGGCGGGCGCCGACGGCGTTCAGCCGCTGGCCCCTTTCACGGCGCAGCGGGTGGATTATTCGCTGGCGCGTCTGGCGCATTATACGGCAACGGACCCGGAGCATTTCCAGAATCACGTGCTGTTTACCAACTACCAATTCTACGTGTCGGAGTTCGAAGCCTACGCCCGTGCCATGCTGGCAGATCCGAAGAGCGGCTACACGAGCTTCGTTTCCACCGGCAATGCCGAGATTACCGATCCCGAAGCCGCGCTGCCGGAAACGTTGAAAACGCCGCAGATGCCGACCTACCACTTGAAGCGGGCCGATGGCAGCGGGATCACACTGGTGAACATCGGCGTTGGGCCGTCCAACGCGAAAACCGCAACCGATCACATCGCCGTCTTGCGGCCCCACGCCTGGCTGATGGTCGGGCATTGCGCGGGCCTGCGGAACTCCCAGAGCCTTGGCGATTTCGTGCTGGCCCATGCCTACCTGCGCGAAGATCACGTGCTGGACGACGACCTGCCCGTTTGGGTGCCGATCCCGGCGCTGGCCGAGATCCAGATCGCGCTTGAGAAGGCCGTGGAGGACGTCACGCAGTTGCAGGGCTATGAACTGAAACGGATCATGCGCACCGGCACCGTGGCGACAATTGACAACCGAAACTGGGAGTTGCGCGATCAGAGCGGCCCGGTGCAGCGCCTCAGCCAGTCCCGCGCCGTCGCGTTAGACATGGAAAGCGCCACAATCGCGGCGAACGGCTTCCGGTTCCGGGTGCCCTACGGTACGCTGCTCTGCGTTTCCGACAAGCCTCTGCATGGCGAATTGAAGTTGCCAGGGATGGCGTCAGACTTCTATAAAACACAGGTTGCACGGCATCTGGAGATTGGAATCCGGGCCATGGAAACACTCCGCGAAATGCCGCTCGAACGCATCCATTCGCGGAAATTGCGCTCGTTTGAGGAGACAGCCTTCCTCTGACGTGGCGGAAATCGGCAAAAAAGGCGCAAAATCTATCGTTTTCTTGGGGAAAACTGCCACAAATTGTTGTGCCGTCACCCAAGATTGCGTTTAATGCGCCCAATAACGCCCCAAGTATCGGGCAGAACGAGGAGACCATAATAATGGCGAAACCGCTGACCAAAACCCAACTCGTGGCCGCTCTGGCAGACGAACTGGGCGCAGACAAGAAATCCGCTTCCGCTTCGCTGGACGCGATTGTTAACGTTATCACGCGTGAAGTGTCCGCAGGCGGCGCTGTCACCCTGCCCGGCGTTGGCAAAATCTATTGCCGCGAGCGCCCCGAGCGCATGGTCCGCAACCCGGCCACCGGCGAGCAGATCAAGAAAGAAGCCGACAAGGTGGTGAAAATGACCATCGCCAAAGCGCTGAAGGACAGCGTGAACGGCTAAGCACGGCGCGGGCCTTGCGCCCGCCCTGCAAGACTATAGGGTCGCCCCTTGGGCGGCCTTTTTCATTTTGAGGACATAAGCTTTTGGATCTGCGCGCGATTGGGATGGGGCTGGCCTTTGCCCTCATGTGGTCTTCCGCTTTCACCTCGGCCCGGATCATCGTGCAGGATGCGCCGCCGCTGGCCTCGCTCTCGCTGCGGTTCTTCCTTTCGGGGCTGATCGGCGTTGCGATTGCGCTGGCGATGGGGCAGACATGGCGGCTCAGCCGGGCGCAATGGCGGGCGACGCTGATCTTCGGCCTGTGCCAGAATGCCCTGTATCTGGGTCTGAATTTCGTCGCGATGCAATGGATCGAGGCCTCGCTGGCCTCCATCATCGCCTCCACCATGCCGCTGATGGTGGCCGGGGCCGGGTGGCTGGTGTTTCGTGAAAAGCTGCCGGCGATGGGCCTGTTCGGGCTTGGCCTCGGGATTCTTGGCGTCTGCCTGATCATGGGGTCGCGGATCAGCGCCGGGGTGGATCTGACGGGCGTGGCGTTCTGCGTGCTCGGCGCGCTGGCGCTCACCGTTGCGACACTTTCGGTGCGGGGGGCCTCTTCGGGCGGCAACGTGATGATGATCGTGGGCTTGCAGATGTTCGTGGGCGCCATCGCCTTGGCCGTGGTTTCTGCCGTAACAGAGACGATTTCTGTCACCCCCACCCTGCGCCTCGGGATCGCCTTCGCCTATACAACGCTGGTGCCGGGGCTGCTGGCAACCTTCGTCTGGTTTTCGCTCGTAAACCGCATCGGCGCGGTTCGGGCGGCCACGTTTCACTTCCTCAATCCGGTGTTCGGCGTGGCCATCGCCGCCGCGCTATTGGGCGAACGGCTGGGCTGGCTCGATGTGGTCGGCGTGGGCATCGTGACGCTCGGCATCCTCTTCGTGCAACTGGCCCGGCAAGCGCCCCCGCTAAAGCCGCACTGACGCCCTTGTGATCACGCGCCAGCGCGGCAGGGCGTGACAGAAGGCCCGCCCGTGCCAGATAACATGGGCATGGAACTAATCTTCGCATATGGCGCAGGGCTGCTGACCCTGATCAACCCCTGCGTTCTGCCGGTGCTGCCCATCGTGCTGGCCACCGCGCTGCAGGCCGACCCGCGCGGCCCCGCCGCACTGGCCGCCGGGATGAGCCTTGCCTTCGTCTCGCTCGGAATGCTCGTCTCCACCGCTGGCTATGCGCTCGGCATCACCGAAGAGGCCATCGCGCAGGCCGGGGCGGTGCTGATGATCGGCTTTGGCCTCGTGCTCTTGGTGCCGCGCTTCTCGGAAGGTTTCGCAACGGCGACGGCCGGGGTGGCGGCGCGTGCTGACAGCGGGATCGACCGGCTCGATCGCGGCACGCTGCGCGGGCAGTTTCTGGGTGGCATGCTGCTCGGGGCGGTATGGAGCCCCTGCGTCGGGCCAACCCTAGGCGGCGCGATTTCCCTCGCTGCGCAGGGGGAGAGCCTGCTTTGGGCCGCACTGATCATGCTCTTCTTCGCCTTCGGCGTCTCCACCATCATCCTGCTTCTGGGCTACGGCGCACGCTCGGCGTTGGTGAAACGGCAGGCGCTGATGCGCCGGATCGCCGAACGCTCGCGCCCGGTTCTGGGGGCTGTCTTCATCTTTGTCGGCGTGGCGATCCTGCTGCGCTGGCACCACATGGCCGAGGCCTGGGCGGTGCAAAACCTGCCAGCCTGGCTCAATGATCTATCTGTATCCCTCTGAGAGGAGTTTCCCATGGACAGACGCGCTTTTCTTTTCACCACGGCTGCGGCCCTGACCCTGCCCCACCTCGCCTTCGCGGCCCCCGTGAATTACACGCCGGGGCTGGTTGAGAAGGAACTGGCCGCGGGCAAGACCGTCTTCTTGGATTTCAAGGCGGAGTGGTGCAGCACCTGCAAGGCGCAGGAGCGGGTGATTGCCAAGCTGCTGGCCGAGAACCCGGCCTATGCGGCGAACATCAGTTTTATCAACATTGACTGGGATGAGTATCGCTCCGCCAAGATCACCAAGGACCTGAAGATCCCGCGCCGCTCGACGCTGGTCGTGCTGCGTGGCGACAAAGAGCTTGGCCGGATCGTGGCCGGTGTCTCGCGCAAGGACATTCAGGCGCTGATGGACACGGCGCTGGCCGCGGCGACCGCCTGAGCGGCCGCCGCGCCGGATTTCATGCCTCCGGCGGGGATATTTTCGCTAAGATGAAGGGGCCCCGTTTCGCTTTTGAATCGAGCCTGATTCAGCAGGAAACGGGGCTTTCCTTTACATCTGGATGACTTCGGCGACCTCAACAGAGCCTGAGCCATCGGCCACCATCGGACAGCCTTTGGCCATCTCCACCGCGGCGTCCTGATCGGCGGCTTCCACCAGCGTGTAGCCTGAGACGGGGTTCGACCCGCCATTGTCGGCGACCCCTTGGGCAGAGACCGTGCGGGACATGCCGGCCGGGCCGCCGCCGTCGACGACGGCAGCGCCCATGGCACCGTACCAGGCGTTCCACGCGGCCATGACTTTTTCACCTTCCGCCGGATCTTCCGGGGCTTTTCCGCCGTGGTAGACAAACATGAACTTGGGCATTTGACCTCTCCTTTCGCTTAAGCGTTTGCGAGGGTTTCCAGTTTGCGCAGGGAGGATGTCCAACCCTGCTCGTGGTTCACCGCTGTATCGCCATCGGGTAGATCCGCATGGGTCAGGGTGAACAGGGTGCCGCCCGACTGGCTTGGAACCAGTTTGATTGTAACGTGGCTTTCAACGCCCCTCTTGTCGTTTTCGTCGTGCCAGGCCCAAGTGAACCCCACCGAATGGGGCGCCTCCACATGGGTGACATGGCCGGAGACCTTATAGCGCTGGCCCTCGGCGTTCTGCATGACCGAGACCCAAGGCCCGCGATCGGTGAAGCTGAGCTGGTGCTCGGGCACTGTCATGCCTTCTGGCCCCCACCATTTGAGCAGATGCTCGGTTTGGGTGACGAAGGCAAAAACAGTGTCTATGTCAGCGGAAAAACTGCGTTCGAGCGTGAGTGTCGGCATTGCTAATCGATCTCCTTCAGGGCCGCATCCAGCCGCGCGAGGCTCGCGCACCAGAAGGCCTCGTGATCCAATGTCCAGGCGTTGATCGCCTGCAGGCTTGCGGGCACCACGCTGTAGATCCGACTCTGGCCCTCCACCCGCTGCTGCACCAGCCCGGCTTCGCGGAGCACCTTCAGGTGGCGCGAAATGGCCGGCGCGGAAATGGGCGCGACGCTTCGGAGCGCGCTGGCCGGTTGATCGCCTTCCGACAGCAATTTGCTGATGATGGCGAAGCGGGTTTCGTCGCCGAGGGCGGAGAAGGTGCGGGTCAGGTCTGTCATCGTTGGTCTTGATTCTGATTTCTGTTAATTAACCTACCCGTTAATTGAAGTCTGTCAACGCCTGAGAACAGGCTTGCTTCTGAAGGCCTCGATAGATGCGGAAATTTCCCAAGGAAGTCGGCGGGTTGGCCATCGACGTCGGAGGGAAACGCGCCTACGCTCAGCGCCATGATGCGCACATTGCTCTCTTTCGGCCACGGCTACTCGGCCCAGGCTTTGGAATCGCTCCTGCGGCCGCGCGGCTGGCGGGTGATCGGCACCACGCGGACGGCGGAGAAGGCCGCACGGCTGTCGGATGGCGGCACGGAGGCGCTTGTCTGGCCCGGCGCAAGCCGGGCGCAGATCGAGGCGGCGTTGAAGGATGCAAGCCATCTGCTGCTCTCGGCGGCCCCTGGTGAGGCCGGCGATCCAGTTCTGGCCGACTGGCGTGACGCCATCGCCGAGGCCGCCGGGCATCTGGAATGGATTGGCTATCTGTCCACGACGGGCGTCTATGGCGATCATGGGGGTGATTGGATCGACGAGGGCACGCCGCTGGCCCCAAGCACGCGGCGCGGGCAGTTGCGGGTGCTGGCGGAGGGGCAGTGGCAGGATCTGGCCGCAGAGGCCGGGCTGCCCCTGCATATCTTCCGCCTTGCCGGGATCTACGGCCCCGGGCGCGGGCCTTTTGCCAAGGTCCGCGCTGGCACCGCGCGTCGGATCGTGAAGCCGGGGCAGGTATTCTCGCGCATCCATGTGGAGGACATCGCGCAGGTGCTGGCGGCTTCCATCGCGCAGCCCAATCCGGGCGCCGTTTACAACCTGTGCGACGATGATCCGGCCCCGCCGGAGGATGTGATCGCGGAAGCCGCGCGGTTGCTGGATCTGCCGGTTCCGCCGGAAGAGGATTTCGCCACCGCCGAGATGACGCCGATGGCGCGCAGCTTCTATGCCGAGAGCAAGCGCGTGCGCAACGACCGCATCAAGGACGAGCTGGGCGTGCGCCTGAAGTACCCAACTTTTAAGGTGGGACTACAGGCTCTGTTACAGCAGGAAACGGCCTAAACAGCCGCCGTCGCGCGCTTGCGCAGGCGGCTTAGCCCGGCCCCGAGCCCCCAGAAGACGATCAGCAGCACCGCCCCCGTGACCGCCGTGCTGGCGTAAAAGCCGATGCGCTCCGCGAGGACCATGGAATTCAGGAACGGATAGGGCAGCCCGCTGGTGACCGTGCCCGCCGGACGGATGCTGAGGGGCTGCAAGATGAGCTCGATCCAGCTGGAATAGGCAAGGATCAGCAAGCCTAGCCCGGCGAGCGGGCGCAGAATCTTGGGGGCCCCGCCGAGGATGAAGAGGAAATCGATCCACTGCAGCACCGGCCCCATCAGATGCAGGTAATATTCGTTCCACCAGAGGATCTCCCCACCGCCGTTCACCAGCGCCGGGTCGATGAAGTAGAGCCGCCAGTAGAGGAAAACGACGAGCCCGTTCGCAATGGCGGTGACCATCGCATAGGCGCTCCAATCGTGATCGGTGCGGTGCTCGGAAAAGGCCAGCATCCGCGAGGCGCTGACGAAGGACATCAGCAGCGCCCAGAAGGTCAGGTAGCGGAACGGGCCGCCGAAGTTGCCATAATCGCCCGTGAACAGGTGATAGATGGTGTAGCCCGCCGCCAGCGCGAAAACGAGCCAGCGGTAGGCGCGCACGCCGGTGCTGTGTTGATTCATGATGTCCTCCCCCTCTCTTGAGAGGGAGGCTGCGGTTCTCGATGGAACCTGTAAAGCCCGGCCGTGGCGTCAGGCGCGGCGTTCCAGCGTGGCGACGCCCAAGGTCTCCAGCACCTTGGCCTCGATGTCGGAGGCGTTCAGCTTGGCGGCGGCATACATGTCCTCGGGGCTGGCCTGATCGATGAACGTATCAGGCAGCACCATGGAGCGGTACTTGAGACCGGTGTCGAACACGCCTTCCTCGGCGAGCAGTTGCGCCACGTGGCTGCCGAAGCCGCCTACGGCCCCTTCCTCGATGGTGATCAGCGCCTCGTGATCGGCGGCAAGTTGCAGAATCAGAGCCTGATCCAGCGGTTTTGCGAAACGGGCGTCAGCCACGGTGGGGGTGATGCCCTTGGCGGCGAGCGCCTCGCAGGCTTCCTCCACCTCCTTCAGTCGCGCGCCGAAGTTCAGCAGCGCCACGCGTTTGCCGTCCCGGATCATCCGGCCCTTGCCGATCTCCAGCGGCACGCCACGCTCGGGCAGCTCCACGCCGACACCTTCCCCACGCGGGAAGCGGAAGGCCGACGGGCCATCTTCATACGCAGCGGCGGTGGCGACCATATGGACAAGCTCCGCCTCATCGGCGGCGGCCATCACAATGAAACCGGGCAGGTTGGCGAGATAGGCGATGTCGAAGCTGCCGGCATGGGTGGCCCCATCGGCGCCCACAAGGCCGGCGCGGTCAATCGCGAAGCGCACGGGCAGGCGCTGGATCGCAACATCATGCACCACCTGATCGTAGCCGCGCTGCAGGAAGGTGGAATACATCGCGCAGAAAGGTTTCATCCCGCCCGCCGCAAGCCCGGCGCAGAAGGTGACCCCATGCTGCTCGGCGATGCCCACGTCGAAACAGCGGCTCGGGTAGCGCTCAGCGAATAGGTTCAGCCCTGTGCCATCTGGCATGGCGGCTGTCACGGCGCAGATCTTGTCGTCCTCTGCGGCGAGCTTCATCAGGCTCTCGGCAAAGACCTTCGTATAGCTCGGCGCGTTGCTCTTGGCCTTCTTTTGCTTGCCGGTCACCACATCGAACTTGGCCGTGGCGTGGCCCTTGTCCGGGGCGTTTTCTGCCGGGTGGTAGCCCTTGCCTTTCTGAGTCAGCACATGGATCAGCATCGGCCCCGTGGCCCGCGCTTTCACGGTGCGCAGCACGCTCAGCAGCTGGTCCATGTTGTGGCCGTCGATCGGGCCGAGGTAGGAGAAGCCAAGCTCTTCAAAGAGCGTGCCACCCACCGTCATGCCCTTGATCATCTCCTTCGCCCGGCGCGCGCCCTCCTGGAAGGGCGGCGGCAGCAGGCTCACCGCGCCCTTGGCGGCGGCCTTGAACTCCTGGAAGGGCTCGCCCGCGTAGAGGCGCGACAGATAGGAGGAGAGCGCGCCCACCGGCGGCGCGATGGACATCTCGTTGTCGTTCAGGATGACGAACATGCGCTTGCCCAGATGGCCCGCGTTGTTCATCGCCTCAAAGGCCATGCCCGCGCTCATGGAGCCATCACCGATCACCGCTATCGCGTCGCCGATCCCGTGCTCCGGCGCGCCGCCCAGATCCCGTGCCACGGCAAAACCCAGCGCCGCAGAAATCGAAGTGGAGCTATGGGCCGCGCCGAAAGGATCATAAGCGCTTTCAGACCGTTTGGTGAAACCGGAAAGCCCGCCTTTCTGCCGCAGGGTGCGGATGCGGTCGCGCCGCCCGGTGAGGATCTTGTGCGGGTAGCTCTGGTGACTCACGTCCCAGATCAGCCGGTCGCGCGGCGTGTCAAACACCGCGTGCAGCGCGGTCGTCAGCTCCACCACGCCAAGGCCCGCGCCAAGGTGGCCACCCGTCTCTGACACGGCGGAAATCGTCTCCTCCCGCAGCTCATGGGCCAGCTGGCGCAGCTCCGTGTCCGAAAGGCTCTTCATGTCGGCGGGGGTGGTTACGCGGTCCAGAACCGGCGTGTGGGGACGATTACTCATGGCTACCATGCCCTCCCTTCGGGCAAATCACTTGTTCCGCGCAATAACGAAGCGGGCCGCTTCCTTCAAGGCACGCGCCTCGTCACCGTAGGGCGCCAGCGCCGCTTCGGCCTGCTCAACCAGCAACTTAGCACGCGCCTTCGCCCCCTCCAAACCAAGCAGCGAGACGAAGGTGGCCTTGCCGGCGTCCGCATCCTTGCCAACAGCCTTGCCAACCTCGGCTTCATCGCCTTCCACATCGAGAATGTCATCGGCAATCTGGAAGGCCGCGCCCAGTGCTGCCGCGTAATCGGTCAACGGTTTTGGATCGGCCTGAGCGAGCAGCGCGCCAGCGGCTCCGGACCAGCAGATCAGCGCGCCTGTCTTGTTGACCTGCAGCTCGGTGATCTCCTCAAGCGTCAGCATGCGACCTGCGGTTTCGGCGGCGATGTCTTGCGCCTGCCCCAGCACCATGCCCTCGGCCCCCACGGCCTTGGCAAAGGAGGCGATCAGTGCCACGCGCACCTCGGCCTGCGGCGCGCATTCGGGCCGGGCGAGCAGATCGAAGGCCAGCGTCTGCAGCGCATCGCCCACCAGCACGGCGGTGGCCTCATCCCATTTCACATGCACCGTCGGCTGGCCGCGGCGCAGATCGTCATCGTCCATGCAGGGCAGATCGTCATGCACCAGCGAATAAGCATGCAGCGCCTCGGCGGCGCAGGCGGCAACCACGGATTGCTCCGGCGCGATCCCATGCAAACGCGCGCCTTCCATCACCAGAAAGCCCCGCAGCCGCTTGCCGCCCCGGCAGGCATATCGCATGCCCTCGATCACCGGCTGATCGGCGAGCGGCGCCATGACGCGCGCAAGCTCCGCCTCGATGCGCGCAGCGGCCTCGGCGATCGCCCCGGTGAACATGATCAGAGCCCTTCGACGGGTTTCAGCCCGGAAGGCTGGCCATTTTCACCAAGGGTGATCTGGGCGACCTTCTCCTCGGCGTCTTTCAGCTTGGCCTCGCAATGGGCCTTCAGCTTCGCGCCGCGCTCATAAAGCGCGATGGAATCCTCAAGCGGCACATCCCCCCGCTCCAGCTGGCCCACAACCTGCTCCAGCGCCTTCAGCGCATCCTCGAAGCTCATCTCCGAAACGTCGATCTCGGTCATTGTATCGCTGCTCCCTCATGCATTGGCTGGCCGTGCCAGACCATATCCGGCTTCAAAAGTCGAGGCCAGCCGCTAGCCTGCCCGCTCCATCAGCACGGCAACATGCGCGGCCACGCTTTCCCCGAGCGCGTCAAGGTCATAGCCGCCCTCAAGCGAGGAGACGATCCGCCCGCTACAGACCTCGTCGGCCACGTCGCAGATCCGGTGCGTGAGCCAGGCGAAATCTTCGGTCTCCCAGTTCAGGCTCGCCAGCGGATCGGCGCGATGGGCGTCAAACCCGGCGGAGATCAGGATCAGATCGGGCTTGAAGGCCAGAACCGCCGGCAGAATCTCGCCCTCGTAGACCGCGCGCATCAGCTGGCCCGAGCTGTCCGGGGCCAGCGGCACATTCATCACATTGCCATGGGCGCCGCGCTCTTCCGGTGCGCCGGTGCCCGGCCAGAGCGGCGACTGATGGCTCGACACGAAAAGGCTGCGCGACTCATGCCACAGCAACGCTTGCGTGCCATTGCCGTGGTGCACGTCAAAATCGATCACCGCAACGCGCTCCGCCCCGCAGGCCTCCAGCGCATGTTTCGCGCCCAGCGCCACGGTGCCAAATAGGCAAAAGCCCATAGGAAGCTCCACCTCTGCGTGGTGCCCGGGCGGGCGCAGGGCACAAAAGGCATTGGCCGCCGCCCCCTTCATCACCAGCTCCACCGCCGCCACATTGGCCCCCACGGCCCGCAGCGCCGCCTCCACGGACCCGGAGGACATATGCGTATCCGCATCCAGCGCCAGAAAACCGTTGGCCGGCTCGCTCGCCCGGATATGCGAGATGTACTGCGCCGGATGGCCGCGCAGCAGATGCGCCTCTTCGGCGAGCGGGGCAGAGAGCCTCGTCAGCCCCTCAAAGGCCGGGTCCGCCAGCGCGGCGGTGATCGCTTCTATCCGCGCCACCTGCTCGGGGTGGCCCGGCGGGGTGACGTGATAGAGGCTCGCGGGGTGAGTATAAAGCGCGGTTGTCATGCCCCGACGCTAGCCGCAGCCGCGCGCCCGCACAACGGTATCCCATGCCGCAGCCAGCGGAATCTCCGCCTCACTTTGTTCTGAAAATATCCCCGCCGGAGGCATCCATCCGCGCCACAAGCGCAACGCCGTCAGTCGGGCGCGAGCATGTAGCCAGCGCCGCGCACTGTCTGCAGGTAGCGTGGCTGGCGCGGATCGCTCTCGATCTTGCGCCGCAGCCGGGTGATCTGCACGTCCACCGCCCGCTCCTGCGCCTGCCCCTTGTCGCGGCCCAGATCCTCCACGAGCTGGGTCCGGCTCAGGGGCTCGCCCGGATGGGCGGCGAAGATCTTCATCAGAGCGCTTTCGGTGGCGGTGAGGCGGATCAGCTCCTGCCCCTGCCACATCTCGCCCCGGGTCACGTCGTAGCGCACCGGGCCAAGCGCCAGCACCTTGGGCCCCTCCGCCTCGCTCGCGGCAGCGGGCGCGCGGCGCAGGATGGCGTTGATGCGCAGCAGCAGCTCCTTGGGCTCGAACGGTTTGGCAAGGTAATCATCGGCCCCGGCTTCCAGTCCCGCGATGCGATCCTCGGTTTCACCCCGCGCGGTGAGCAGCAGGATCGGCGTCGCGATATCCTCCCGCAGGGACCGCGTGAGGGAGATGCCATCTTCGCCGGGCATCATCACGTCGAGCACGATCAGGTCGAACTCCAGCCCGGAAAGAATGCTGCGGGCATGGGCGGCATCACGCGCCGCTGTCACCCAGAAACCGTTGCGGATCAGAAACTTCTGGAGGAGCCCCCGGATCCGCTCATCGTCATCCACCACCAGCAGGTGGCCATCGCCCTGCGCGCCCATCAGCCGGCTTCCTTCATCGTGTTGAAATGGCGGCGCATGTCGGGATCCATCATCGCTTCCAGCACCTGCCGAAAGCCCGAAACGGCCTCCGGCCCCGCCGCCCGGTAGGCGCTGCGCATCCGGGCACGTTGGGCGTCGCTCAGGGCGCGCTCCAGCGTGGCGCCCTCTTCGGTGAGAAACAGATGCCGTTCGCGCTTGTCACGGGTGCCCACGCGGCTTTCCACCAGCCCGTCCTCGATCAGGGTGCGCAGCACGCGGTTCAGCGATTGCTTCGTGACCCCGAGGATCGAGAGCAGGTTGTTCACCGTGGTGCCGGGGCTGCGGTTGATGAAGTGGATCGCCCGGTGATGCGCGCGACCGTAGGCGTGGTTTTCAAGGATCCTGTCGGGATCTGCCGTGAAGCCGCGATAGGCGAAGAACATCGCCTCGATCCCCTTGCGCAACTGTTCGTCGGTGAGAAACAAGAGGCTTTCACTGCCCGGCGCGCCCTCTGCCATAAGTATCCTCTTGGTCTTCAATGCGTTCTGGCCCCGATATTAAGTCAGCCTTGTTGACTTTCCAAGAATCAATGTGTAGCAATCCGCAGATTTTGCGCAACTTTATGTCCGGTCCGGACTTTTGCGGCGCAACTTTCGGAAAAGATGACGGCGGGTAAGCCGGTGATTTGGAAGGAAGAAGCCCATGGCTGGCGCATATGACGATCGCGACGGAAAAATCTGGCTGGACGGGAAGATGGTGGAATGGCGTGACGCCAAAGTCCACATCCTGACCCATGCCCTGCATTATGCCTCCTCGGTATTTGAGGGCGAGCGCGCCTACAACGGCAAGATCTTCGAAAGCGTGAAGCACTCCGAGCGCCTGCTGAAATCCGGCGAACTGCTGGACATGCCGATCCCCTATTCCGTGGAGGAGATCGAGAAAGCCAAATACGACGTGCTGAAAGCCAACGGCTGGGACGACGCCTATGTGCGCGTCATCGCCTGGCGCGGCGCGGGCGAAGACATGGGCGTGGCCTCCAAGAAGAACCCCGTCCGCATGGCGGTGGCCGCCTGGGAATGGGGCGCCTATTACGGCGACGCCAAGATGAAAGGCGCGAAGCTCGACATCTCCAAGTGGAAGCGCCCCAGCCCGGAAACGATCCCCTGCCACGCCAAGGCCGCCGGTCTATACATGATCTGCACCATGTCCAAACACGCCGCCGAGGCGAAGGGCTGCTCGGATGCGATGATGTTCGATTACCGCGGCTACGTGGCCGAGGCGACTGGTGCCAACATCTTCTTCGTAAAGGACGGCGAGGTGCATACGCCCAAGCCCGACGCCTTCCTGAACGGCATCACCCGCCAGACGGTGATCGGCATGCTGAAAGACCGTGGCATCACCGTGCATGAGCGCCACATCATGCCCGAGGAGTTGGAAGGCTTCGAGCAGTGCTGGCTCACCGGCACCGCCGCCGAGGTGACGCCCGTTGGCCAGATCGGCGATTACACCTTCGAAGTGGGCGCGCTGACCCGCGACATCGCGGAAAGCTACGAGAAACTCGTGCGCGCCTGATCGTCAAGGCAACCCCCGGAAAAAAGAAAGGCGCAGGGCCCCCTGCGCCTTTTTCATTTGTGTCGTTTGCGGCTGGTGTCAGCCGCGCTCGGAATCGATGCGCGTGTATTGCGCCATGCGGCTGCTGGTGGGCGGGCGATCCTGCGCCCGGCGCAGCAGCGTCATCGCCGCATCGCTCGGCCCTTCGCCTGACAGGCGCTCAACTTCCGCGAATGTCCGCACGATCTTCCCGTCCGACTCCACCGCAGGCCGATCCAGAATATGCTTGTTCATGCTATCCTCCCTCTCATGCCCCGTCACGCGGGGCCACAACCCTAACACGACGGGGTGAGGTTACAAAGCGAGAGGTTTACGTAAAGTAAATGGGTGTGAGCCTCGCAGGTGCAGCATCCGCGCAAGCGCTTACCGGGGTTCACAGATACCCGCTTTCGCCCCTTGCCCATGCTGCACAAGCACGGGTGTCAGCCGGGGCCCACCACTGTTGTTTCCGACCGAATCGCCCGCTTCGCGAGCTGTTGTTCCCGCCACGCAATCACCAACCCCGCCACGATCACGATGCCCGCGCCCAGCAGCATTTGGACCGTCGGCAGATCACCAAACACGAGGTAGCCCAACAGCAGGGACCAGATCATCGAAGAGTAGGTGAACGACGCCAGCAGCGAGGCATCTCCATGCTTGTACGCCCCGGTCAGAAGGATTTGCCCGAAGCTGCCCACCACGGCCCCGCCAAACAGGATCAGCGCCTCCTGCTGGGTCGGCATGACCCAGCCAAAGGGCGCGGTCAGCAGCGAAAACGCCAGCGAGCAGATCGAGAAGTAGAACACGATCGTCGCCGTGTTCTCCTTCCCCGCCAGCCGCTTCACCTGGATCTGCGAGAGCGAGGCGCAGAAGGCCGAGCCCAGTGTCAGCAGGGCCCCAAGGCTGGCCGCACTGCCCAGATCCCCCGAAAGTCGCGGCGCGAGAATGATCGACACCCCCACAAGCCCCGCCGCCACCGCCGAAAGCCGGATCAGCCGGAAGCGCTCTCCCAGCATGAGCGCCGCAAGCACAACGACGAAAAGCGGAGTGGAAAAGCGGATTGCCGTGGCCTCAGGCAGCGGCAGGTAGGCCAATCCGGCAAAGCCCATGCCCATGGCCGCCGTGCCCGTCAGCCCGCGCATCAAATGCCCCATCGGGTAAGTCGTATGCAGCGCGCCATGCAGCTGGCCCTTGCGCACCAGCATGAAAAGCACGATGGGCAGTGTCACCGCAGAGCGCACGAACATCGCCTGCCCCGGTGGCACGTGATCGCTGGTGAATTTCACCGCCGTCGCCATCACGGTGAACATGCCCACCGCCAGCACAACCATGCCGATCCCACGCGCCGGGTTCATGCGGCTAGCCCTGCGGTGTCATGTTGGGGCGCGCGCGCCCGCGCTTCAGCCCCAGCTGGCGCTCTCGCCAGATGATGAGCACACCGGCGGTGATGATCAGCGCCGCACCTGTCAGCATCATCGGCGTCGGCACCTCGGCGAAAACGAAATAGCCAATGCCCAGCGCCAGCAGCATCGAGGTGTAATCGAATGGCGCAAGCAGCGACGCATCGGCATGGCGGTAGGAACTCGTAAGCAAGATCTGCCCAACCCCACCCAGAATGCCCGAGAGCACCAGAAGCCCCATTTGCCAACCGGCAGGCACGACCCAGCCAAAAGGCAGCGTCAGCAGCGAGGCCAGCGTCGCCGTGATCGAGAACCAGAACACGATGGAAGAGGTTGTCTCGGTGGCCACCATCCGCCGGATGGTGATCTGTGCCAAAGCGGCCAGCGAGGCCGAACCCAGCACCAGAAGCGCCCCCAGCGCCGCGCCTTCGCCAAGGCTCGCGCCACTGCCCACAAGCCGCGGCCAGAGCACGATCAGTACCCCCACAAGCCCTAGCCCCACGGCGGCGAAGCGGAACAGCCGGACCTGCTCCTTCAGAATAAGTGCGGCGAAAACCACCGTCAGCAGCGGCATGGCATAGCCGATGGCCGTCACCTCCGGGAGCGGCAGCAGGCCCAGCGCTGCAAACCCCATGCCCATCGCCGCCGTGCCCACGATCCCGCGCAGCAGATGCATTTTCACTGAAACAACCCGCACCCCGCGCGCCAGCTCCCCCCGCACCGCGAGCCAGCCTATGATCACCGGCAAGGCAAAGAGCGAACGGAAAAACACCGTCTCCCCGGCGGGCACATCGCCCGACACCGCCTTGATGCAGGTCTGCATCAGGACAAAGAGCACAACGGCAGAGATTTTCAGCAGGATGCCGCGAAAGGGGGTCATCAAGTCACGCAAGAAAAAGGGGTTTCCCCCGTGCCTACGCCTTTGCCCGGGCACTGACAACCCCGCTTGATTTTCTCAGAGCACCCCCGAAAGCCGGCCCACGGCCCAGCGGGCAGCATCGGCAACGGTTGCGTCAGCATCCTCGCAAAGCGCCTGCGCGGCAGACAAAAGCACCGCCTCGCCGGAGTTGCCGATCGCATAAAGCACATTGCGCACGAAACGGTCGCGCCCGATCCGTTTGATCGGTGAGCCGGAGAAAAGCGCCCGGAACGCCGCATCGTCCAAAGCGGCCAGCTCGGCCAGCTTCGGCCCCACCAGCTCGGGCCGCGCCGCATAGCGCATCTCCTGCGCGGCCACGGCAAACTTGTTCCACGGGCAAACCGCAAGGCAATCGTCACAGCCATAAATCCGGTTGCCCATCCGCGCGCGCAGGCTTTCCTCAACAGGGCCATGATGCTCGATCGTCAGGTAGGAAATGCAGCGGCGCGCATCGAGCTGAAACGGCGCGGGAAACGCCTCCGTCGGGCAGACATCAAGGCAAGCCCGACAGGAGCCGCAATTCTCCCGCGCCGGCGCATCCGGTGCCAGCTCCACGGTCGTGAAGATCGCACCAAGGAAAAACCAGTTGCCCAGCTCCCGGCTCAGAAGGTTCGTGTGCTTGCCCTGCCAGCCCAGCCCGGCAGCTGCTGCCAAGGGCTTCTCCATCACCGGCGCGGTGTCCACGAAAACCTTGATCGCCTCCCCCGGCGCCTGCTCCAGCAGCCAGCGCCCCACGCGCTTCAGGCGCTTCTTCACGATGTCATGGTAATCGCGGTTGCGCGCATAAACGCTGATCGCCGCCCGATCCCGTTCCTCAAGCAATGCCAGCGGATCGTCTTCCGGCGTATAGGGCTCCGCCAGCATCACCACCGAGCGCGCCTCGGGCCACAGGGCCGCCGGATCCCCCCGCCAGTGCATCCGCTCCGCCATCCAGCCCATCTGCCCGTGCCGCCCGTCCGCCACGAAGGCCGAAAGCCGCGCGGCAATCTCGGGCACCGCATCGGGCCGCGTCACCCGGCAAGCGGCAAACCCTTCCGCACGCGCCTGCGCCTGCAGCTCGGATTTCAGATCCCGCTCCACCGCTCACCTTTCATCTTGGCACAAATATCCTCGGGGGGGGGTGCGGGGGGCAGACAGCCCCTCGCCGCTCCGCCTCAGAAATCCAGATCGGCATAATGCGCCGGTGGCGGGAAACCCGGCACCTGATCGGCCAGTATCCCGCGAAACGCCGGGCGCGACTTGATCTTCGCATACCAGTCCCGCACGTTCTGGTTCCGGTTCCAATCCACGTCCGAAATATAGTCGAGGCTCGACAGATGCGCGGCGGCTGCGAAATCCGCAAGCGACAGGCTGTTGCCCGCCAGCCAGCGCCGCTGTTCCAGAAGCCAACCCATGTAATCCAGGTGATACTTGATCTTCTGCGCCCCGAATTTCACGTTCTTGCTGTCCGGATAGCCCAGCTTCATCACCTTCTTGTTCACCCGCTCATAAAGCAGCTTCGACGTCACCTCGTGATGGAACTTGTCGTCAAACCAACTCACCAGGCGGCGCACTTCGTAGCGCTCCTGCGCGCCCTTGGGCATGAGCGAAGGCTCCGGATGCGCCTCCTCCAGGTACTCGCAAATCGCCGCACTCTCGCTCATCATCTTCCCGTCGAGCTTGAGCACCGGCACTTTCTCCGCCGGGTTGCGGCGGCGGAACTCCGCGCTCGGCTCCCAGTAACGCTCCTCCACCAGTTCCACCTCGATCTTCTTCTCGGCAAGCGACAGCCGGACCTTCCGGCAAAACGGGGAGAGCGGCACGTGGTAGAGGCGGTTCATCTTGGCAAATCACTCGTTGAAGGGCGGGCCTACGGTTTGCCCCGAACCCTGCACCAGTTCAACCACCGAAGCAATCGGCGCGCCCGTCTGCGGCAATCGTGGCCGCGCCATCGGCGATCTGGGCGGCCCGCCGCTGCATCCATGTGGCCGGTTGCGCGGCTGATCGCTCCTTCGGGTTGGGCAGAACCGTCGCCATCAGCGCGCCCTGCTGCGCGGTCAGATCCGCCGCGGCCTTGCCGAAATAGCGCCGCGCCCCGGCTTCTGCGCCAAAGACACCCTCGTCGAACTCGGCCACGTTCAGGTAGACCTCAAGAATCCGCCGCTTGGTCCAGACAAGCTCCACCACCGGTGTGATCAGCCCTTCCAGCGCCTTGCGGGTCCAGCTGCGCCCCTGCCAGAGATAGACGTTCTTCACCACCTGCTGGCTGATCGTCGAGGCCCCCCGCTGCGCGCCCTCCTGCAGCGCCTCGCGGATCGCGGCCACGTCAAACCCCCAGTGCCGACAGAAATTCGCATCCTCCGCCGCCACCACGGCCCGGCTCAGATGGGGCGAAATGACCTCAAGCCCCACCCAGTCTTTCTGGATGCTCCCAAGCCGACGCGCTTCAGAAACCATCGTCGCCGTGGTCGGCGGGTTCACGACGGCGTAGAACACCACGGCAATGAGCACGAGCGCATAAAACGCAAGCACCGCCCGCGCCAGCCATTTGAACAGGAAGCCGAAGATCCGGCCGAAAAGCCGCCCAAGAAACACGAAGAGAAGCCCGATATCCGACGTCAAAGTCGGCGTTTTCTGCGCCGCCTTCTTGCCCTTCCCGGTCTTTGCCGTCTTCGCTGTTTTCTTGACCGCCTTCTTCGCCACGCCTGCCCCTCGTCCTTGCCCGCGCGCTGCTCTGGGCGATTTCCGCGCCCGGATCAAGCCTTACCACACGCCTCAGCAGAAAGGGCGCAAGCTTTCGCCCGCGCCCCCTACTTTGTTCTTACAAGTATCTCGGGGGGGCCCGAAGGGCCGGGGGCAGAGCCCCCTCCCCGCTTACCCTCAGGCGCTGGCCGCGCCTTCTTCGATGCCAAGGGGATGCGGAATATGGATCAGCATCTCCTTCGGGCAGACCTGCAGGAAGTTGGCCTTCTCGGTATCCCAATGCTGCAGGATTTCGCCAGCCTTCACGCTGCCGGTCTCCTTAACATGCTGCTCCACGAGGCTTTTCAGCTGCGCTTCCCAATGATCCACGGTCACGGGGCAGGTCACCAGCGTTTCCATGTTCATATTGGCCTCGGCCTCGCCCTGCGGGTCGTAGAGATAGGCCATGCCGCCCGTCATCCCGGCCCCGAAGTTCGCGCCGATGGAGCCAAGGATCACCGCCACGCCACCGGTCATGTATTCACAGCCGTTGGAGCCGCAGCCCTCGATCACCACTTTCGCGCCCGAGTTACGCACCGCGAAACGTTCGCCCGCGCGGCCCGCCGCGAAGAGGTAACCATCGGTCGCGCCATAAAGCACGGTGTTGCCGATGATCGTGTTCTCGCTCGCCACCAGCGGGCTGGCCATCGGCGGGCGCACCACGACGATGCCGCCCGAAAGCCCCTTGCCCACGTAGTCGTTGGCGTCGCCGGAAACCTCGATCTTCAGCCCCGGTGCCGCGAAGGCACCGAGCGACTGACCGGCGGAGCCGTTGAGCTTCACCGTCAGGTGGTCGGGCTGCAGGCTGTTGCGCATGCCGAAGTTCTGCACAATGTGGCTCGCGGTGCGGGTGCCGATGGTGCGGTGGGTGTTCTGCACCGCATATTGCAGCTGCATCTTCTCGCCATCGTTCAGGAAGCGCGCGGCGTCCTTCACGATTTCAGCGTCCAGCGTATCCGGCACCGCGTTGCGGGCGCGGTCGCGGTTGTAGACGATGTCATGCGCCCCATCCACGGTGATCAGCAGCGGGTTGAGATCGAGATCGTCCAGATGCGCCGCACCTCGGGAGACCTGGCTCAGCAGGTCGGCCCGGCCGATCACGTCGTCCATCGAGCGCGCGCCGATCTGGCTCAGGATCTCGCGCACTTCCTGCGCGTAGAAGGTGATCAGGTTCACCACCTTGTCCGCGTTGCCGGTGAACTTGCCGCGCAGGCGCTCGTCCTGCGTACACACGCCCACGGGGCAGGTGTTGGACTGGCACTGGCGCACCATGATGCAGCCCATGGCGATCAGGGCAGCGGTGCCGATGCCGTATTCCTCGGCCCCCATCATCGCCGCCATGACGATATCGCGCCCGGTGCGCAGGCCGCCATCGGTGCGCAGGGTCACCCGCTCGCGCAGGTTGTTCATCGCCAGCACCTGATGCGCCTCGGTGAGGCCCATCTCCCACGGCAGACCCGCGTATTTGATCGAGGTCGCCGGAGAGGCCCCGGTGCCGCCGTTGTGGCCCGAGATCAGGATGACATCGGCCTTCGCCTTCGCCACGCCAGCCGCGATGGTGCCGACGCCGGAAGAGGCCACGAGCTTCACCGTCACCTTGCAGCGCGGGTTGATCTGCTTGAGGTCGTAGATCAGCTGCGCCAGATCCTCGATCGAGTAGATATCGTGGTGCGGCGGCGGCGAGATCAGCGTCACGCCCTTGGTGGAGTGGCGCAGGCGGGCGATCAGATCGGTGACCTTCATCCCCGGCAGCTGGCCGCCCTCTCCGGGCTTCGCGCCCTGCGCCACCTTGATCTCAAGCTCTTCGCAGTGGTTCAGGTATTCGGCGGTCACACCGAAGCGGCCCGAGGCCACCTGCTTGATCTTGGCGGAGGGGTTGTCGCCATTGGGTTCCGGCACGAAATGCGCCGGATCTTCGCCACCCTCGCCGGAGTCAGACTTCGCGCCGATCCGGTTCATGGCCACGTTGAGCGTCTTGTGAGCCTCGGGTGAGAGCGCGCCGAGGGACATGCCCGGCGTCACGAAGCGTTTGCGGATCGAGGTGATGCTTTCCACCTCTTCGATCGGCACCGGCTTGCCCAGCGGCTTGATGTCCAACAGATCGCGCAGGTGGATCGGCGGGTTCGCCCGCATCCGCGCGGAATACTGCTTCCACATCTCGAAGGAGGCGCGGTCACAGGCCGATTGCATCATATGCATCGTCTGCGCTTCCCAAGCGTGTTTCTCGCCCGAGCGGCGCGCCTTGTAGAAGCCACCGATGGGCAGCACTTCGGAGCCGGCCACCCAGCCCTTGGCGTGCACCTCTTCGAGCTTCTTCTGGATGCCCGACACACCGATGCCGGAGATGCGGGAATGCATGCCGGGGAAGTATTCGGCGCACATGGCGCGCGAGAGCCCCACGGCCTCGAAGTTCAGACCGCCGCGATAGGAGGAGATCACCGAAATGCCCATCTTGGCCATGATCTTCAGCAGGCCCTGATCGATGGCATTGCGGTAGCGCGCCACATTCTCGGTGAGCGTGCCGTCCAGCAGGCCGCGCTCGATGCGGTCGGCGAGGCTGTCCTCGGCGAGGTAGGCGTTTACCACGGTCGCGCCACAGCCCACCAGAACCGCGAAGTAATGCGGATCAATACATTCGGCGGAGCGCACGGAGATCGAGCAGAAGGTGCGCAGGCCCTTGCGGGTCAGATGCGAGTGGATTGCCGAGGTCGCGAGGATCATCGGCATGGCGACCTTCTCAGGCCCCTGCGCCTGATCGGTCAGCACGATATGGCCCGCGCCGGAGCGCACGGCGTCTTCAGCCTCGGCCCGGATACGGGCGAGCCCGGCGTTCAGCGCGCCCTGCGCACCGCCCACGGGGAAGGTGCAATCGATCTGCACCACGGACTCGCCGAAGTGCTTGAGCAGCGCATCGAACTCGGCGTTGCCGACAAAGGGCGAATCCAGCACGAGGATTTCGGTCTGGGAGCTGTCTTCGTCCAGCACGTTCTTCAGGTTGCCGAAGCGCGTCTTCAGGCTCATCACGCGATATTCGCGCAGGGAGTCGATCGGCGGGTTCGTCACCTGGCTGAAGTTCTGCCGGAAGAAATGGCTCAGCGGGCGGTACATGGTGGAGAGCACGGCCGAGGGCGTGTCATCACCCATCGAAGCGATGGCTTCCTTGCCGTCCTCGGCCATCGGCGCGAGGATCTGCTCCAGCTCCTCGATGGAGTAGCCCGCCGCGACCTGACGCTTCTTCAGCTCTTCGCCGGAGTAGATCGCGGTTTCCGTCACGCCGTCCATCTCGGCGGAGAGGTCCACGACCTTCTCCAGCCAGTCGCCGAAGGGCTGGGAGGCCGCCAGCTTGTCCTTGATCTCGGTGTCGTGGAACAGCGAGCCGTCGTTCATGTCCACGGCGATCATCTGGCCCGGGCCAAGCGCGCCTTTTTCCACCACAGTGGCTTCGTCGGTCGGCACCATGCCGGCCTCGGAGCCCGCGATCAGCAGGTTATCGCCGGTCACCACGTAGCGCATTGGGCGCAGGCCGTTGCGGTCGAGCCCGGCGCAGACCCAGCGGCCGTCCGTCATCGCCAGCGCGGCTGGGCCGTCCCACGGCTCCATCACGGCGTTGCAGTAGGAATACATGTCGCGCCAGGGCTTGGGCAGATCCACCGCCTGCTGGCTCCAGCTTTCCGGCACCAGCATGGTTTTCACCATCGGCGCGTTGCGGCCCGCGCGGACCATGACTTCGAACACCGCGTCCAGAGCTGCGGAGTCAGAGGAGCCCGAGGGGATGATCGGCTTGATGTCTTCAGCCAGCTCGCCAAAGGCAGAGGACGAGATGCGGATCTCGTGGCTCTTCATCCAGTTGACGTTGCCCTTCAGCGTGTTGATCTCGCCGTTGTGGGCAAGCATGCGGAACGGTTGGGCCAGCCACCACTGCGGGAAGGTGTTGGTGGAATAACGCTGGTGGTAGATCGCGAAGCGCGAGGTAAAGCGCTTGTCCAGCAGATCGGGGTAGAACACGGCGACCTGCTCGGCCAGCATCATGCCCTTGTATATCAGCGAACGGCAGGAGAGCGAGCAGACGTAGAGCCCGGCCACCTGCGCAGCCGCGGCGGCCTTCTCGATCCGGCGGCGGATCACGTAGAGCTCACGCTCGAAGGTTTCCTCGTCCACGCCTTTCACGTTGGAGATCAGGATCTGCTCGATCTCCGGGCGGGTGGCGTTGGCCTTGTCGCCAAGGCAGGTCACATCCACCGGCACGTGGCGCCAGCCGTAGATGTAGTAGCCCATGCGCAGCACTTCGGTTTCAACAATCGTGCGGCAGGCTTCCTGCGCGCCGAAATCCGTGCGCGGCAGGAAGACCTGACCGACGGCAATCAGCTGATCCATGTTCGGCTCATGGCCAGTACGGCGGATCTGATCGTAGAAGAACTCGACCGGAATCTCGACGTGGATGCCCGCGCCGTCGCCGGTTTTGCCATCGGCGTCCACCGCGCCACGGTGCCAGACGGCTTTCAGCGCCTCGATACCGGCGGCCACAACCTTGCGGCTGGCCTTGCCGTTGGTGGCCACCACGAGGCCCACACCGCAGGAGGCGTGTTCGTCGTCTTCGCGGTAGAGGCCGTTCTCGGACATGAACTGGCGTTTGGCTTCTTCGGCGGCAACCCAGGCCTGATCGTATTTGGTCATGGTCGTTTACCTTTCGCTCGGCGGCGTGTCCGGGCCCTGCCCTGTAACCCGCCGGAAAATCTTGGAAGGGGGCGGGCGCGCCTGCGCGCCCAAGCCCGGATCTCAGCCTTACTCGGCAGCCACGGAGGCGGAGGCGTTCAGATGCGTGAGGATCGACTCCGCAGCCTCGCGGCCATCGGCAATCGCCCAGACGACCAGCGAAGCCCCGCGCACGATGTCGCCCACGGCGTAAACGCCCGGCAGGCTTGTTTCGTGGGTGCGGAAATCGGCCTTGATGGTGCCCCAGCGGGTCACTTCCAGCGCCTCTTCGCCCCAGAGCGTCGGCAGCGCTTCCGGCTCGAAGCCCAGCGCCTTGATCACCAGATCGGCGGACTCGATGTAGTCTTCGCCCTCGATGGCTTCCGGCGACCGGCGGCCAGAGGCATCCGGCGCGCCAAGGCGCATGCGCTGCACCATCACGCCCTCAACGGCATCGCCGGTGAAGCCTTTCGGTGCCGTGAGCCACTCGAACTTCACGCCTTCTTCCTCGGCGTTCTGCACTTCGCGCTGGGAGCCCGGCATGTTGGCGCGGTCCCGACGGTAGAGGCATTTCACGCTCTTCGCGCCCTGACGGATCGCGGTGCGCACACAGTCCATCGCGGTATCGCCGCCACCGATGACGACAACATTCTTGCCCTCGGCATAAAGCTCACCGGAGTCGATCTCCGGCACCACGTCGCCGAAAGAGGCGCGGTTGGAGGCGGTCAGGTAATCGAGCGCCTTCACGATGCCCTTGGCACCGGCACCCGGCCCACCCAGATCGCGGGATTTATACACGCCCGTGGCGATCAGCACCGCATCATGCTTCTCACGGATCTCGGCAAAGGTGATGTCTTCGCCCACGTTGCAGTTCAGCACGAAGGAAACGCCGCCCTTCTCAAGCTGCTCGATCCGCTGCATGACAACGGGCTTTTCCAGCTTGAAGCCGGGGATGCCGTAGGTCAGCAGTCCGCCGGCGCGGTCGTAGCGGTCATAGACGGTGACCTGCACGCCCTGACGGCGCAGCGCATCCGCCGCCGCAAGGCCGCCGGGGCCAGCGCCGATAATGCCAACGCTCTCGGCCCGCTCACGCGCCGGAACAACCGGCTTCACCCAGCCGTTTTCCCAGGCGGTATCGGTGATGTATTTCTCAACGGACCCGATCGTCACCGTGCCGTGGCCGGATTGCTCGATCACGCAGTTTCCTTCGCAGAGGCGATCCTGCGGGCAGATGCGGCCACAGATCTCGGGAAAGGTGTTCGTCGCCTGCGAGACTTCATAGGCCTCCTGCAGGCGGCCTTCCGCTGTCAAGCGCAGCCAGTCGGGAATGTTGTTGTGCAGCGGGCAGTGGCTCTGACAATAGGGCACACCGCATTGGGAACAGCGCGAGGCCTGCTCTTCGGCCTTGGCCGCCGCGTATTCCTGATAGATCTCGTCGAAGTCCTTGTTGCGCACTTCGGCGGCACGCTTCTCGGGCATGTCACGCTCGACCGTTACAAACTGGAGCATTCGCTGCTTAGCCATGGCTGTACTCTCTGTAGACTGGACTTCGGAGCGCTTGCTTACAGCGCGTCTGAAGGAATGAAAAGTCAGAAATGCTGACCTTTATTTCGATTTCTTCCTTGATGTAGCTTCCGCGCAGAGTGATTCATAGTGCTTTTAGGTCAGTTTAATTTACCTTCTTTCGCCTATCCTATTGAAACCAAATAAGATAGAATTCTCTGATCCACCCTAGCCACCGGACGCCCATGTCGCTCTTTCATCTGCTGCTTATCGCCATCATTCAGGGAATCACCGAGTTCCTGCCGGTTTCTTCTTCTGGGCACCTGATTCTCTTGCCCAACCTGACGGGCCTCGCGGATCAGGGGCAGGTGATCGACGGCGCGGTGCATGTGGGCACGCTGGCGGCCGTGATGCTCTATTTCCGCCGCGACGTGGCGCTGATGTTCGGCGGGCTGCCCCGGCTCCTCACTGGTCGGATCGACACCGATGGCGCAAGGCTCGCCTTCCTGCTGATCGTGGCCACGGTTCCGGTGATCCTCTTCGGCCTCTTCCTCGCGCTCACCGGGCTTGATGACGCGATGCGCTCCATCGCCGTGATCGGCTGGACGATGCTGGGCTTCGGCCTGCTGCTGTATTGGTTCGACCAGAAGGGCCCGGAAACCAAGGAACGGGCAGACTGGTCCGTGCGCGATGCGGTGATCATGGGGCTCTGGCAGGCGCTGGCGCTGATCCCCGGCACCTCGCGCTCCGGCGCGGCGATCACTGGCGCGCGAGCTTTGGGCTACGAACGCAGCGATGCGGCGCGGCTGTCGATGCTGATGTCGATCCCCACCATCATCGCCTCGGGCATTTTCATCGCGGGCGGCGTGATCGCCGAGGCCGACGCACAGGCCGCGCGCGACGGCGCCATCGCGGCGCTCTTCGCCTTCCTCTCAGCCCTGCTCGCGCTTTCGCTGATGATGCGGTTGCTGCGCTCGGTGAGCTTCACGCCCTATGTGATCTACCGGGTGATCCTCGGCGTGATCCTGCTCTGGATCGCCTACAGCTAGCGTCGATCAGGCGCGCAGGTTCTTGGCGGAATCCTTGATGGCGTCATACTGGCCGGACGGACGGAAACGCCAGAGGTATTCCGGCAGCACAGCCTCATAGGCCGTCGGCTCTATCCCAAGATCGGCAAAGCCCTTCGCGTCTTCAGACACCACGTTGTCCAGCCGCAGGTTCTTCACCTGATCGCGGGTGAGGATGCCATTGGTGAACATCCCGAAGCTCACGAATTGCAACATATCGAAGATCCCGCCGAGGATCCGGCCCACCCAGAAGGGCTGATTGATGATCAGCCGGCGGCGATGGATGACCTTCAGCATGTCCTCCATCAGCTTGCGCATCGTCGCGGCTTCCGGCCCGCCCAGCTCGTAGATGCCGGGCGCGGCAGCGCCGGTGAGCGCCTTCTCGGCGGCGGCGGCCACATCGTCCACGTAGACCGGCTGAAAACGCGTCTCACCGCCCACAAGCGGCAGGATTGGCCCAAGCCGCGCCATGGAGGCGAAACGGTTGAAGAACCCATCTTCCGGGCCGAAAATCACCGAGGGACGCAGGATCACCGCATTGGGCTGGTGCTTGAGCACGGCAGCCTCGCCGGCAGCCTTGGTGCGGGAATAGGCACTTTCGCTCTCGGCATCCGCGCCGATCGCGGAGAGCTGCACCATCGTGGTGATGCCCTCCTCGGCTGCCACGCGGGCTATGCGCCCGGCCCCTTCGGCCTGAATGCTGTCGAACTTGTTTTTGCCGGTTTCATTCAGGATGCCGACACAGTTGACCACCGCATCCGCGCCCCGCAGTGCCTGCCGCACAGAAGCATCGTCCCGAATGTTGCAGAACACCGGCTCCACCTGCCCGACCGCGCCATAGGGCTTCACGAAGAGCGCCTCGTTGGGGCGGCGCACAGCCACCCGCACCCGCCAGCCCTGCCGCGCCATGCGCTGCGCGATGTAGCGGCCCACAAAGCCCGATCCGCCGTAGATGGTGACAAGTTTCGCCATGAGGCCCTCCGATCCGTTTGGCAAAGAAATAGCGGCCTACCCCACGCCGGACAAGCTTCATGACGCCGCGCCGTCCGAGGGGCCGGAGCATGGCAGAAAGTGGCCGTGAAAGTTTTTTCATTTTCGCCCGGAGAATCGCGTTGACACCCCCCGGCAATCCCCGTAAATCGCCCTCCACGACACCTGCCCAGGTGGCGGAACTGGTAGACGCGCTAGCTTCAGGTGCTAGTGTCCGTATGGACGTGGAGGTTCGAGTCCTCTCCTGGGCACCATAAAACAAACGCCCTGAAAACTTCGGTTTTCAGGGCGTTTGTGTCTTTGGAGGCAGCAGTGGCTGAGAGCCAGACCATCTGGCCCCAAGACGCGTTTCAGGTCAGGTGGTCGCCCCAAGCTTTTGCATAGGGTCGGAAGGCGTCTTCGTGTTCCGGAGCAGGCGTGGGCGCTGGCTCCAATGCCTGCTCCGGAACGCCCTGCCCCCAGAGAAGCGCCGCGCCTTCGCTGGTGCCTGTCTGGCCCGTCGAGGTGAACACAGGCCCGGGCCTTAGCGCTGAAAGCATCTGCAAAAAGGCTCTGTTCCTTCCGAAAGGCCCTTCCACGATCACTGGCCCCTCCTGCCCGATGCCCTGCAGGCAGCGCGCGGTGACAAGAGCGAGGTAGAGCCCGACAGCCGCCGTGCGCTCCGGCGTGCCGATGGCGGGTTCCTCTCCGATCCAACGGGCCGTGTGGCCCCGGAAGATGCCGCTTTCGGGGGCCAGCGCTGGCAGCAGCATCACCCCGCTGTTCAGCACGCGCGCGATGGTGGCGTCATCCGCCGCCACTCTGTGGCCCTGCAAAGCCAGATCATGCTCGCGGCCCCCCATGAAACGGGCCGAAGGCACCGGGTCGCCGAATGCGTTGACGTTGATCAGCATGTCGCGGCTGGCATCCAGCGGCAGCTGCGTGCCGCCCATGGCCATGGCGATCACCCATGTGCCGGTGCTGACCACGCCGAAAGGCGCGTCCTGCCGCAGTACATGGGGCAGCAGAGAGGCGTTGGAATCATGAATCCCGCACAGCACAGGCGTTTCGGGCGAAAGGCCGGTGCGGGCAGCAATCGCAGGCAGGATCGGCCCCAGAACATCGCTCGGCTTGCGCGGCGGGGCAATCTTGCCTTCAAGCCCCAGCCGCGCCACGAGCGAGGAAAACCCGCCCTCGCGCGGGGCCCAGAGATCCGTGTGGCACCCCAGCGAGGTCACATCCGTCGCGGCCACGCCGGTGAGCCGGTGGCCCCAGTACTGCGGGTAGGTCACGATCTGCACAACGCGCGATTTCAGGCTCTGATCCTGCGCAAACTGCCAGAAAAGCTGCGCCCCGATGTTGAGCCCCATGCCAAGCCGGGGCGAGCCTGTCTCGGCGAAATTCGGGCGGATCGCGTCATACTCCTTGGCCAGATCGTCCGGCACGGTGTGCTCGTAATCGAGGATCGGCGCGGCGAGGCGACCATCCGCCGCTAGCAGCGCCGCGCAGGCGCCGTGGGTCGTGATGGAGATCGCGCTGACGCCATGGTCGGCCTGAAACGCCGCGAGGCCTGCGAGGATGAATTCCCAATGCCCGTCGACGTCGAAATGCGGATAGGGCGCGCCTTGCAGCACCGTGTTGGGCCGCTTGAGCACGGCGATCTCGGCCAGATCGCTGCGGCGCACCAGTGCGAGCTTGGCATTTGTCTTGCCGATGTCGATGACGGCGACGTTTCCAGCCATCCCGGCCCCTCAGCGCATGTGAAAGACGGTAGGAAGCGGCACGGCGACGGGCTCATTATCCGGCTTCACCTCCATGAGGTCCGCCATATGCGCCCACCAACGCTGCATCACAGGATGATCGGGTAGCGCGTCCATCCCGTGGCTGCCTTCCCGCCAGAGCACGCCGAACAGAAGGCCGGTTTCTTCATCCAGATGGATCGAGTAGTCCGAGATGCCAGCCTCCTGCAGCAGCGCCACGAGTTCGGGCCAGATCTCGTCGTGGCGTTTCTTGTATTCGACCTCGCAGCCCGGATTGAGCCGCATCCGAAAGGCAAATTTCTCCATCAGCCCCTCCACATCTTCCAGAGCCGCGGCAGGGCGATCACCCCGATCAGCAGCGCCCCGATGACGATGGACATCACGATACCCGGCACGTTCAGCAGGCCAAGCCCGAAGGTGACGAGCCCCATCACGAAGGCCGCGATCACCACGCCGGGGATGGAGCCGGAGCCGCCAAGGATGTTCACGCCGCCGAGCACCACCATCGTCACCACCTCAAGTTCCCAGCCGAAGGCGATGGAAGGGCGGGTGGAGCCGAGCCGCGAGGTCAGGCAGATCGCCGCGACGCCCGCCATCAGGCCGGTGAGCAGGAAGAGGATGAATTTCACCCGCGCCACGCGGATCCCGGAGAAAAGCGCGCCCGTCGGGTTGTTGCCGATGGCATAAACGGCGCGGCCGAAGTTCGTTTTGTGCAGCAGCACGCCGTAGATCACGGCAAGCAGGGCGAAGAGTACGAACTCGAAAGAGATCACCCAGAACACGTAGCCCTGCCCGAAGAAGGCGAAATCCGCCGGGTAGCCGCGGAAGGCCTGATCACCGAGCACGATGTAGCTGATGCCGCGAAACAGGCTCATGGTGCCGATAGTCACCACGATGGAGGGCAGCCCCATGCGGGTGACGAGAAAGCCGTTGAACGCGCCGCACAGCAAGCCCGTGCCAAGGCCCACGAGGATCAGCACCGGGGTGCCCGCCCCCAGTTGGACAGCCGCGCCCATGGCCGTGGAGGCCAGCGCGATGATCGAGGCCACGGACAGATCGATCTCGCCAGAGATGATCAGCAACGCCATGGCGAAGGCGATCATCGCCTTCTCGGTGAAGTTGAAGGTCGCGTCCGAGAGGTTCCAGGCGTTGAGGAAGTACGGTGAGGCAAAGCTGTTGGCGATGAAGATCGCGATGGCGACGAGCAGCAGCAGGCTTTCCCAGCTTTTCAGGCGGCGCTCTAGCGGGCTTTGCAGGCGGTCGGGGATGAAACGGTCGGTGGTGCTCATGCGGCGTGCTCCGCGGATTTGAGGATGATCCGGCCCTTCTCACGGTTGGCGCGGGCATTCACCGCCACGGCGATGATGATGGCGCTGCCGGAGATGGCGAGTTGCCAGAAGGGGGAAATGTCGACGACGGGCAGGGCGTTCTTGATCACCCCAAGGAAGAGCGCGCCCAGCAAAGCGCCTGCAACAGAGCCTATTCCGCCTGCAATCGACACTCCGCCGATCACGCAGGCCGCCACCACGTCCAGCTCGAAGCCGCCAGCGATGTCCACATAGGCCACCGCGTAGCGCGAGACCCAGAGGTAGCCCGTCAGCCCGGCCAGCGCGCCGGAGATGGTGAAAGCCCAGAACTGCGTGCGGCCCACGTTGATGCCGGTGTAGGTGGCCGAATGGGGGCTACCGCCCACGGCGTAGAAGGCCCGGCCCAAAGTGGTGCGGCGCATCACAAGGGCGAAGATCAGCACGGCGGCGATGGCGATCCAGCTCAGCACGGGCAGGCCAAGCACCTCGGCCCGAGGCAGCGCCTTGAAGGCGGCGCTCATCTCATGGCTGTTGACCCATTTACCGTCAGAAATCAGGAAGATGATGCCACGGAAGATCGTCATCGTGCCCAGCGTCACCACGATGGGCGGGATGTCGAGCTTCCAGACAAGGAGCCCGTTCACCATGCCCAGAAGCGTGCCCAACAGGATTGCCACGATCAGGATCACCACGATGGGCAGCCCCGGCGCGGCGACGTTGAGCATCGCCACGACCATACCTGTAAGTGCGAGGTTCGCCGCCACCGACAGATCGATGCAGCGGGTGAGGATCACGATCATCTGGCCGATGGCCAGCAGGATCAGCGGCGCGGTGTCATTGAAAACGCCAGCCAGATTGGAGGGCGCAACGAAGCCCGGAAAGCGGGTGGCGATCAGCACGAGCAGCGCGGCAATCGCGCCGAAGAGCAGCATTTCGCGGGAAGCCAGAAGGCGTTTGAGCATGGTTAGAGCCTTTCTCAGATCCCCGCCGCGTGGCGGACAAGCGTTTCCGGGGCCAGATCCTCGCCCGCAAGCTCCGCCGCGATGCGCCCTTCGCGCATCACGATCACGCGGTCGGACATGCCGAGGATCTCCGGGATTTCGGAGGAGACCATGATCACCGCCAGCCCCTGCGCGGCCAGTTCGGCCATGAATTCATGCACGGCGGCCTTGGAGCCGATGTCGATCCCCTTGGTGGGCTCATCGAGGATGATCACCTTGGGCTGGGTGGCGAGCCATTTCGCGATCACCACCTTCTGCTGGTTGCCGCCCGAAAGCGTGCCCACGTTGGCATCGAGCGAGGCGGCGCGCAGATCGAGGCGGCTGGTGTATTCACGCGTCAGGCGGAACTCCTCGGCGAGCTGCAGGAAGCCGTTTTTCGAGGTCCGTTTCAACGAGGGCAGCGTGACGTTCTGGAAGATCGGCAGATCCGTGATCGCCCCTTGCCGGCCGCGATCCTCGGGCACATAGACGATGCCGTTTTCAATCGCATCCGCCGGTGAGCGGATGGCCGAAAGCGTGCCATCGATCTTGGTGATGCCCTTGCTGGGCTTCGTGATGCCGAAGAGGGCCTGCATGAATTCCGAGCGCCCGGCCCCGACAAGCCCGTAGAAGCCAAGGATCTCACCCCGGCGCAGGGTGAAGCCGATATCGGCAAATTCGGTGGGATGATCGTAGCCGACAACCTGCAGCACCTCGTCGCCGATATGGCTTTCGCGCGCAGGGAAGATCTGGCTCACGTCCCGGCCGACCATCATCTTCACAAGGTCGGACTCGGTGATGTCGGCGATGCGGCCGTCGCCTACGAACTGGCCGTCCCGGAACACGGTGAACCGGTCCGCGATGCGGAAGATCTCGTCGAATTTATGCGAGATGAAGAGGATCGCCTTGCCCTTGGCCTTCAGGCTTTCGACAAGCTCGTAAAGCTCCTCGATTTCCTTGTGCGAGAGCGCGGCGGTGGGTTCGTCCATGATCACCACGCGCGCATCGATCGAGAGCGCTCGGGCGATGGCCACCAAGTGGCGGTTGGCGATGCCGAGATCGCGCAGGCGGACCTTGGGATCGATCTGCGCCCCGATGCCGTCCAGGATCTCCGCCGCGCGGCGCTGCATCTCGGCCCAGTCGATCAGCCCGAACCGGCCGCGCGGGGCATGGCCGAGAAAGATGTTTTCGGCCACCGACAGCTCATCAAAGAGCACGGTCTCCTGATGGATCGCGGTGATCCCGGCGGCGGCCGCATCTTGCGCCGTGGCGAAACGGTGGGGGATGCCATCCACGAGGATCTCGCCGCCATCGGGCTGGTAGATCCCGGTCAGCGTCTTCACCACGGTCGATTTGCCGGCCCCGTTTTCCCCGATCAAGGCCGTCACCTGGCCGGGATAGAGCCGAAGGTCGACCTCCGACAGCGCCTTCACGCCCGGGAAGGTCTTGGTGATCTTCTCAAGGGCGAGGATCGGTGCCGGGTCGGGCGCTGTGGCCGGGGCGGCTTTCGCGGCGGTCTCTGCGTGCATCAGCATGTCATTTCTGGAATCTAGGTGGCCCCGGCGCACAAGGCACCGGAGCCGGGGGAGAGCCCTGCGATCAGAAGATCGACTTGAACTCGTCGATGTTGGAAGAGTCGTAGACGAAGGGGTCAGCCATCGCGCCAGCGTTGGTGTCGTCCAGCGTCACGTCGCCCATGCGGCCCATCGGGATAGAGGCGCCGGGCTCGGCCGTAGCATCGCCGGAAGCCAGAGCGTGAGCGATCATCGTTGCGGCATAGCCCAGATCGATCGGGTTCCAGATCGCGAAGCTCTTAGACGCGCCGCTTTCGATGGCACCGGCCATTTCGGACGGCAGGCCAAGGCCCGTCACGTTGATCTCACCAGCTTTGCCAGCATCCTGCACGGCTTGCGCGGCAGCCACGATGCCCACGGAGGTCGGCGCGATGATCGCGTCCAGATCCGGGTAGGATTGCATCAGGCCCTGGGCTTCGCGGTAGGATTTGTCGGCAAGGTCATCGCCGTAAACCGTTGCTACCACTTCGATGCCCGGATAGTTGCCCATCACCTTGTTCATCTCGTCGATCCAGATGTTCTGGTTCGTGGAGGTGGTGGTGGCCGAGAGCACGGCAACTTCGCCGCCTTCGGGCAGGTGATCGGCGGCCAGCTTGATGATCATGTTGCCGATCAGCGCGTTGGACGAGGGGTTCAGGTGCATCTGGCGGCCTTCCGGTGCCACGCCCGAGTCAAAGGAGATCACGGTGATGCCACGGTCCATGGCTTTCTTGAGCGCCGGGACAAGGGCGTCCGGATCGTTGGCGGAGATGGCGATGGCATCCACGCCCTGCGCGATCAGCGAGTTGATCACTTCGATCTGGCCTTCGGCGGTGGTGTCCGTCGGGCCGGTGTAGATGATTTCCACGCCACCGAGTTCGGCGGCGGCTTCCTCGGCCCCTTTGGCGGCAGCTTCGAAGAAGCCGATGCCCAGCGCCTTCACGACGAGCGCGATGCGCTTGTCATCGGCCAGAGCCGGGCTGGCCAGAAGCGCGGACGCCATCGCGGTGCCTGCGAGCAGTTTGGTAAAGTTGCGGCGGATCATGGATTTTCCTCCCAGAGTTATGATCTTCCCGGCGTGCGCTGCGCTCTAAGAGGCCGCTTCGCCCTCTTCCTGAGCGGCGCCCGTCGAGGCGACGATCAAGTTCACATCAGCCGCTTCCAGCATGGCGGCGGCTGCATCGGACAAGCCCTCGTCCGTGATCACGGTGGTGATCCGGCTCAACGGGCAAAGGATCAGGCTGGAGCGGCTTTCAAACTTGCTGCTGTCCACCAGAACCACAAGCTCATCGGCCTGGCCGATCAGCTTCTGTTCGGCCTGGATCAGCAGCGGATCCGCTTCCATCAGGCCCAGCGGCCCCAGCCCATGCGCGCCCATGAACATGCGGCGCGCGTAGAAGTTGCGCGTCACGTCATTGTCGAAGGGCGACAGGATGATGTTCTGCTCCCGGTAGATCGCCCCACCGGACAGCATGATCGTGTTCTTCGAGTGCTTGAGCAGGTGCTCGGCAATCGGAAAGGAGTTGGTGAAAACCTGCATCCGGCGGCTGGCCAGCGGATGCACCATCTGGAACGTCGTGGTGCCGCCGTTGATGATGATGGAATCGCCATCGTCGCAGAGCTCCACGGCGGCGCGCGCAATCGCCTGCTTTTCACGGCTACGCAGACTCTGATTCACCGAAAAGGGCCGCCCGGCAAGGCCAACGAACTGCGGCGGCGTGATCGCCTCCGCCCCGCCCCGCACACGCCGCAGCTTGCGCTGGGTGTGCAGCGTGGCGATGTCGCGCCGGATGGTCGCCTCCGAGGCATCGGTCAGCGTGCACAGCTCCACCACCGTCACGACGGGGCGGTCCTGGACTGCGGACAAGATGATTCGATGGCGTTCTTTCTCGTGCATTTGCACCTCCCTTGGCTTCAGACACTGCGCAGATTCGATCAGCCTGTCAATCATTAACAATCATTTTCGCTCATTCTGCACTGCAGCATGATTGTTTGTGATCGTTTATGATTGACATTCCGACGCACCATTCGCAGGATGTCCACGATTTCAGATACGGGCGCAGGGCGCCACCCGGGAGGATAAGATGCTGACAACCCAAGAGAATTCCCTGCTCGAGAATCGCTGGGACGCCAAGGTGGCGTCCGGGATGAGCGAATCGGAGCTGCTTCTCTACCGGTCCAACATTCTGGGCGCCGACAAGCGCGTGACGAATTATGGCGGCGGCAACACCTCCGTGAAGGCGATGGAAGTGGATCCGCTCACCGGCAAAGAGGTCGAGGTGCTCTGGGTCAAGGGCTCCGGCGGCGATATCGGCTCGATCAAGATGGACGGTTTCGCCACGCTCTACATGGAAAAACTCCACGCGATCAAAAACCTCTACCGGGGCGTCGAGCATGAGGACGAGATGGTCGGCTACCTGCCCCATTGCACCTTCCGCCTGAACCCGCGCGCCGCCTCCATCGACACGCCACTGCACGCCTATGTGCCGCGCAAGCACGTTGATCACGTGCACGCCGATGCCATCATCGCCATCGCCGCGTCCAAGAACTCCAAAGAGCTCACGAAAGAGATTTTCGGCGACAAGATCGGCTGGCTGCCGTGGAAGAAACCCGGTTTCGAGCTGGGCCTCTGGCTTGAGACATTCTGCCTCGAGAACCCCGACGCCGATGGCGTGGTTCTGGAAAGCCACGGGCTGTTCACCTGGGGCGACACCGCGAAAGACTGCTACGACATGACGATCGACGTCATCAATCAGGCAACGCAATGGCTGGCCGAACGCACCGAGGGCAAGCCCGCCTTCGGCGGTGCAAAGCACCAGAGCCTGCCCACGGAGGCCCGCGCCGAGGTGGCCGCGCGCCTGATGCCCGCGATCCGTGGCTTCGTCTCCGGCAACCAGCATATGGTCGGCCATTTCAACGACAGCGCCGAGGTGCTGGAGTTCGTGAACGCGAACGACATGGAGCCGCTGGCCGCGCTCGGCACCTCCTGCCCGGATCACTTCCTGCGCACCAAGATCCGCCCGCTGGTGGTGAATTTCGACCCTAAAGCAGGCAATATCGACGATGTTCTCGCCGGGCTTGCCGATCAGATCGCGGCCTACCGCGAGGACTACGCCGCCTATTACGAGCGCTGCAAACACGCCGACTCCCCGGCCCTGCGCGATCCCAACGCCGTTGTGTACCTCGTGCCCGGCGTCGGCATGATCACCTTCGCCAAGGACAAGGCCACCGCCCGCATCTCTGGCGAATTCTACGTCAACGCCATCAACGTGATGCGCGGCGCCTCGGCCGTGAGCGAATACGTGGGCCTGCCCGAACAGGAAGCCTTCGACATCGAATACTGGCTTCTGGAAGAGGCCAAGCTGCAGCGCATGCCCAAGCCGAAATCGCTGGCCGGCCGCGTGGCCTTTGTCACCGGTGGCGCAGGCGGCATTGGCGCGGCCACGGCGGCCCGCTACCTCGCTGAAGGGGCCTGCGTGGTGCTGGCCGATATCAACGCCGAGACGCTTTCCGAGGCGGAACAGGGTCTGAAAGGGCAGTTCGGCGCGGATGTTGTCTCCTCCGTCACCATGGACGTAACCCGCGAAGACGCCGTGGAACGCGCCTTCGCCGCGGCCTGCGTGGCTTTCGGTGGCGTCGACATCCTTGTCTCCAACGCCGGGATCGCCTCTTCCGCACCGGTCGAGGAAACCTCGCTCGCCATGTGGAACAAGAACATGGAGATCCTATCCACCGGCTATTTCCTCGTCAGCCGCGCGGCCTTCAAGCTGATGCGCGTGCAGGACATGGGCGGCTCCATCGTCTTCGTGGCCTCCAAGAACGGGCTTGCCGCCTCGCCCAACGCCTCGGCCTATTGCACCGCCAAGGCGAGCGAAATTCACCTCGCCCGCTGCCTGGCTCTTGAAGGGGCCGAGGCCGGGATCCGTGTGAACGTCGTGAACCCCGACGCCGTGCTGCGCGGCTCGCGCATTTGGCAGGGCGAATGGCTCGACCAGCGCGCCTCCACCTATGGCACCGACAAAGAAGGCCTTGAGGAAATGTACCGCCAACGCTCCATGCTGAAGCGCTCGGTTCTGCCCGAGGACATCGCGGAAGCCTGCTATTTCTTCGCCGCCGATACCTCGGCAAAATCCACCGGCAACATCCTGAACGTGGATGCCGGCAACGTGCAGGCCTTCCCCCGCTAAGGGGAAGCCGGGAGGGAAGACGATGGCGATAGCATATGAGTCGGCCAAGGCCGCCTTTGCGGATTGGGGCGTGGATACCGAAGCCGCGCTGACCGCGTTGAAGAGCGTGCCCATCTCCATGCATTGCTGGCAGGGCAATGACGTGGTGGGCTTTGAAACCAAGACGGGTGCCTCCGGCGGCGGCATTCAGGCCACCGGCAACCACCCGGGCCGCGCCCGCACGCCGGACGAGCTGCGCGCGGATCTGGACTTTGCCTACGGGATGATCCCGGGCAAGCACCGGCTGAACCTGCACGCGATGTATCTGGACACCGAGGCCAACCCGGACCGGGACGAGATCGAATACACCCATTTCGCCCCCTGGGTGGAGTGGGCCAAGGCGCAAGGATTGGGGCTCGACTTCAACCCCACCTTCTTTGCCCACGCCAAGGCCGACGACAACTTGACCCTCAGCCACCCCGATCAGGGCATCCGCGATTTCTGGATCGAACACGGCAAGCGCAGCCGCGAGATCGCGGCGCGGATGGGGGCCGAACTTGGCACGGCTTGCGTCAACAACATCTGGGTGCCGGACGGGATGAAAGACATCCCCGTCGATCGCCTCGCCCCGCGCCAGCGGCTGGAGGCCTCGCTCGATGCGATGATGGCCGACGGGCTGGATCCGGCGCAGATGCGCGACGCGGTTGAGAGCAAGCTCTTCGGCATCGGCGTGGAGGCTTATACCGTGGGCAGCCACGAGTTCTACATGGGCTACGCGATCCGCAAGGGCACGCTTCTCTGCCTCGACATGGGCCATTTCCACCCGACCGAGAACATCGCCGACAAGCTCAGCGCGGTGTCGCTTTCGGTGCCGGAGATGCTGCTGCACGTTTCGCGCCCGATGCGCTGGGACTCAGACCACGTGATCCTGCTGGACGATGACATCCTCGCCATGGCGCAGGCGCTGGTGAGCGGCGATCTTCTGGCGCGCACGCGGATCGGGCTCGATTTCTTCGACGCCACGATCAGCCGCACCGCCGCCTGGGTGATCGGCACGCGTAACATGCAGAAGGCCCTCCTGCGCGCCATGCTTGCGCCACAACAGGCTCTAACACAGGCCGAAACGGGCCTTGATTTCACCAAACGCCTTGTGATGACGGAAGAGCTGAAGGATCTGCCCTATGGCGCGATCTGGGCCGAGTTCTGCCGCCGCAACGAGGTGCCCGAGGGCCTTGCGCTCATCAAGGAACTGGACGTCTACCAATCCAAGGTCGCGGCGCGGGGGTAACCCACGCCGGCCGGCCTACTCCGTCGCCTCGATCAGCGCCTGCGCCAGCGGCAGGGCCGAATAGCCCAGCCGCGAAGGCGTCAGGCCAAGGCGCACCACAACCAGATCATGCGAGGGGAAGATGCCGATGCTCTGGCCGTCATGGCCGGAGAGCCAGACGGCATCTTCAAACGGCGGCTTGTCGCCGGAGGCTTCGAGCCAGAGGTGCCCTTTGGCGTAAACGCCATCGGACGCCGGAACCGGCTCAAACATCCAATCGGTGAAGCCCACCGGCAGCAGCGCCGCGCCGTTCCATTCCCCGCCCTGCAGCAGGAACTGCCCGAACCGCGCCCAATCGCGCGCGGTGGCATACATGTAGCTGGAGCCGACAAAGGTATCGCGCGCGTCCGTTTCCATCACCGCCGAAGCCATGCCAAGCGGCTGGAACAGAGCCTTTTTCGGGTAGGTCAGGCTGTCTTCGCCCACCACGTCCTGCCAGAGGCGTGCGAGCATCGTGGAGGTGCCCGAGGAATAGGTGAACACCTGCTGCGGCGCGGCCTCTGCGGGCTGGCTGGCCGCGAACCCGGCCATGTCGTCCACGAGATAGAGCATCCGCGTCACGTCCGACACGTTGCCATAGCCCTCGTTCCAACGCAGGCCGCTGGCCATGGCGAGCATGTCTTCCACCGTGATGGCCTTGCGATCGTCCGTGGCCCACTCGGGGTAGCTTGCCGTCAGATCATCCTGCAGCGCCATTTGGCCGGAGTGGATCAGCGTGCCGATCAAACCGGCTGTGACGGTCTTGGTCATGGACCAGCCCAAGAGCGGTGTATCGGCGGTAAAGCCCTCGGCGTAGCTTTCGCCGATGATGCGCCCGTTTTTCACCGCGACGGCGGCGCGGAACCCCTCGCCCAGCAGCGCCGGATCGGAAAGGGCTGCCAGAACCTCGGGATCCTGCGAGGGCGCAACGCGGTTGCCGGCGGGCCAAAGCCCGGTGCCGGGTGCGGCGGGCGCGTCCAGCTGTGCCGCGCTTAGGGTGCCGCTCTGGGTGTTGCTGCAGCCGAGCCCTGCGCGATAGGCGGAAGTGGCGGGCGCGAAGAAGCGGAAGAGCCGTGCTTCCACCGCCTGAGCCTCGGAATCCACCTTAATAGAGACGTATTTCAGCAGCGGATGCCCCGGCGCCTGCACGTCCACTGCGAGCACCTCATCGGCGTCACGCCCCGCCAGAAAGACGTTGGAGCAGACGATTTTGGCGGAGTAATTCGTGCCCACGCGCAGCAGGTCCGGCGGGGCGATCCAGAGGAAGGCGAGCCCGCCCAGCAGGAGGAGCCCCACGAGCGAGGCCGTGATCTTGAGAATCCGTTTGAACATGCGCCGCACCGGCCCCTGGCCGGCCCTCCCCCTGATGTGTGCCGCTTGGCGGGCAGAGTAGCGGCGGCGCGGAAATGCTCAACAGGGTTCCCGGCCCGCGCCAAGGCTGTGACGCCACGGCACGGGCCGACGCTAGGCTTATCCCATCACTTTCGTGCCGAGCCCATGGCCCTCACCCGCTGCGGCCTCCTTCGCGGCCCGCGCGGCGCGCAGCTCTTCCACCGAACGCACCCCCAGCCGCGCCGCGCCCGCCCAATTGCGCGTTTTCACCTTCGGGGCCTTCAGCCGTTCCTTCGCCGCCGGGATCGCTTCGGCGTATTGCGGCAGCCATTCGGCCTGCGCCACGAGCATCTCGTCCACCATCTGCCAGACCTCCTCGGGCGTGCAGACCGCGCCAACAAGCGGATCGTGCAGCATGGCCTGTTTCAACAAGTCCACATCGCCCGTCAACGCCGCGCGCACGGCCATGCGCTGCACGTTCACGCTCACCGAGCAGGTGGCGGCGGCGGCCATGGGCAGGGTGATGCCCTCCACCATGTTGATCCCGAAGCGATCCACGAAGCCGGGGCTTTCGATGATGCAATCCTCGGGCAGGTTCGTGATCACACCGCCGTTGCGCACATTGAAATGGCCGCGATAGACGCGCCCGGTTTCCAGCGCTTCCAGAATCCAGCTTGCGTGTTCATCGGTGCGCGGGCCGGCGAGCGGCACGGCGGCCTCTTCGAGGAACTTCGGGAAATCCTGTTCGAACCAGTTGCGGTTCTCCGTGCAGTAGCGCAGGTAGCCGCCCGTCTCACCGTGGATCCACTCGTCGAGGCTGATCCAATCGCCGATTTCCTCCGGGCGCTTGCGATACCACGGCAGATATTCCGACAAATGCCCGTTGGATTCCGTGGAATAGACGCCGAAACGCTTCAACACATCGATGCGCACCTTCTCCTGCTGCGAGAAGACGGGATGCGCTTCCATCGCCGCCACAAGCGCATCGCGGCTGATCTGTGCGCCCTTGTAGCGAATGTCGAGATACCACGTCTGGTGGTTGATGCCGGAGCAGATGATGTCCACCTCTTCCGGCCCCTCCACCCCCAGCGCGCGGGCGATCTGGCGGTGGCCGTTCTGCACCCCGTGGCACAGGCCCACGGTGCGCACGCCGCCCGCGTCCAGCGCCGCCCATGTCATCATCACCATCGGGTTGGCGTAGTTCAGCAGCAGCGCGTCGGGCTCGGCGACCTCGCGGATGTCCTTGCAGAACTCCAGCATGGCGGCGATGCCGCGCTGGCCATACATGATGCCGCCCGCGCAGATCGTATCGCCCACACATTGATCCACGCCGTATTTCAGCGGGATGGCGATGTCGCTCTCAAAGGCCTCCAGCCCGCCGATCCGCACGCAGTTCATCACGTAGCGCGCGCCTGCCAGCGCCGCGCGGCGATCGGTGGTGGCGGTGACTTTCGCGGGCAGCCCGTTCACCTTCACGATCGTCTCGATGATCTGGCGGATCATGTCGAGGTTGTGGTCATTGATATCGGTGAGCGCGATCTCGATCCCGGTGAACTCGGGCACCTTCAGGATGTCCGAACAGAGTTTCTTGGTGAAGCCGACGCTGCCCGCGCCGATGATGCAGATCTTGAAGCTCATAGGGCCTGTTCCGTGTGAAGCGCGCGCAGCCAGGCCCGGTGAGGAAGGCAGCGAGAGGCCGCCCGGGCGTGATCGCGCGTGAGGGTGTCATGGGCCTTGCGCAGTTGCGCGCGGCGTTGGGGTGTCCGGGCGAGCGCGGCTTTCGCCGCCCCCCGGTCGAGGAGTCCGAGCCCGTCGAGGACGGGGGTGTAAAGCTGTTCCTGCACATGGGGCAGATCGCCGGGGAAAGGCGTGAAATCGCGGCGCTCCGGCAGGCGGGCCTGCCAGCGCTGCACCCGTTGCAGAATGCGCTCCGGGTGGCTTGTGGCGACGTCCTGCCAGAAAGCGCTATCACGCCGTTCGCTGACGTAATGCAGCCGGATGAAATCGCGGAAATCATCCACCTGCCGGGCCACGGTGGCGTTGCATTGCGCGGCGCCCTTGGGATCCTCCAGCCAACGCGCCAGCAGCATGACTTGCACGATGGTGCCGTGGATCGAGGTTGCTTCCAGCGGCTCAAGGAAGGAGGAGGCCAGCCCCAGCGCGATGCAATTGCCGATCCACGGCTGTTCCAGCCTGCCCGCGTCGATCCTGATGTCATTGCGCGGCTCGATGGCGTGGCCCAGCGCCGCCTCGATCTCGGCCTGCGCCTGATCGGGGCTGATGTGCGCGTCGGAGTAGACATAGCCGCAGCCCAACCGCTCCTGCGTGGGGATCTGCCACATCCACCCCGCTTTCTGCGCCCAGGCGAAGGTAACGGGAGTGATCTCCTCATCCTCCTGCAGATCGATCCAGAAGGGCATGGCGCGGTTCACCGGGAGAACATCGGCGTAAGTGCGCCACGCGGCCCCCATCGGGCCAATCAGGGCGCGGCGGAAGCCGGTGCAATCGAGGAAAAGATCGCCCGTGAGCCGCGCGCCCGTGTCGAGCTTGAGCGCGGTGATATGGCCCGTCGCGCTGTCGCGCTCCAGATCCTGCACCACGGCATCAACGATCTCCACCCCCTTGGCCTGCGCACGCAGCCATGCGCCGGCGCGGGCCTGATCGAAGTGGAAGGCGTGGTGGAACGGCCCGGCGGGCACATCGCGCCCTTTCACCCGCGCCGCCGGGGCGCGGCATTTACGGATCAAATCCCGAAACAGATGCGCCTGTGCCACCGGCTTTCCGGCGGCGACGGCATAGGTGTCGATCCCCGGCGCAAGCCGGGCCGGGTCATCAATCGGGCCATCGTAGCTGTGGCCCACGCGCCGCCAATCCTTATGGCGGATGCCGTATTTGATCGTCGCCCCGGTGGCGCGCAGGAAATCGCCCTCATCCAACCCGAAATGCTGCAGCATCTGGCGAAACACGGCCGTCGTGCCTTCCCCTACGCGGATGGTGGGGATCTTGCTGCTTTCCACCACGGTGATGCGCGGCGCGGGCGCTGCCTTGGCTCGCGCCGAAGGATCGCCGAGGATCAGCGCGGCGAGCCAGCCCGCCGTGCCGCCGCCGACGATCACGATATGGCGCGCGGATTTACTCATGCCACGCGGGCCCAGCCCGGAAGCCAATCGCCATGCGCCTTTAGCAGGTCATGGGTCAGCGCCCAGATCTGATCCAGATCCAGCTCCGCCGCCGTATGCGGGTCGAGCATGGCCGCGTGGTAAATGTGCTCCGGGGTTTCGGTCAGCAGCGCCTGAACCGTCAGCTCCTGCACGTTGATGTTGGTGCGCATGAGCGCCACCAGCTGCGGCGGCAGATCGCGCACCACGGTGGGCTGCAGCCCGTTTGCATCCACCAACACCGGCACCTCCACGGCGCAGCCTTCGGGCAATTGCGGGATGTAGCCCGCGTTGAGCTGGTTGCCATAGATCACTGCGGGCTCGCCCGTCACCACCGCGTTGATGATCTCGCTCGCATATTCGTGGCTCGGCGCGACGCTCACCTCATTGGCCTCGCGGTAGGCCTGCGCCTGTGCGGCCCAGCGTTCGATCTGCTCCTCGCAGCGTTTGGGGTATTCATCCAGCGGAATGCCGAAGCGCTCGATCAGATCCGGGCGGCCGTCCTTGATGAACCACGGCACGTATTCGGCGAAATGCTCGCTGCTTTCCGTCACGAAATACCCCAGCCGCATCAGCATCTCGTAGCGCACCTTGTTGGGGCAGCGCGGGTTGTGGGCGTTGGGCTTGGGGAAGCGCCCCTCCCGGTAGCCTGCCTTCAGCGCCGGGTAGAGATCGATGAAGTTGCCGTCGGGCTGGCGGTGGGAGAACTCCAGATAGAAGGCCATGTGGTTGATGCCGCCCGCACGGTAGCGAATATCGGCCACCGGGATCTCCAGATCGCGGGCCAGCTCCCCCGCCGTGCCCTGCACCGAATGGCACAGGCCCACCTGCCGGATATCGGGGTATTTCGCGCCAATGGCCCATGTGTTGATCGCCATCGGGTTCACATATTGCAGCAGGATCGCCTCCGGGCACTGCGCGCGCATGTCTTCGCAGATCTTCCAAAGATGCGGCACGGTGCGCAGGCCCCGCATGATGCCGCCGATGCCCAGCGTGTCGGCGATGGTCTGGCGCAACCCATGGGCCTTGGGGATTTCGAAATCCGTCACGGTGCAGGGCGCGTAGCCGCCGATCTGGAAACAGACGACAACGAAATCCGCCCCGGCCAGCGCACGGGCCTGATCGGCGTATGTCTCCACCGTCGCGTGCCCGCCCATCGATTGCGCCATCTTGCCGACGACGATGGCGGATTCCTCCAGCCGCTTGGCGTCGATGTCCATCAGCCGGAGGGTGGCATCGCGCAGGGCATCCCGGTGCAGGATGTCGCCCGCGATGTTCTTGGTAAAGACGGTGCTGCCCGCCCCAATGAAAGTGATGATCGTCATGTGGCAATCTCGAAGGCTGCGCGGACAAGCCGCTTGGTGTAGGCGGTGCGCGGGTTCACCAGCACTTCGTTCACCGGCCCCTGCTCCACGATCTGCCCATGCTGCATCACCATCACCCGATGGCAAAGCGCGCGGACGACTTTCAGATCATGGCTGATGAACAGGTAGGAGAGCCCCTTCTCCGCCTGCAGCTTACGCAGCAACGCGATGATCTGCGCCTGAACGGACAGGTCGAGCGCGCTTGTCGGCTCATCGAGCAGGATGAACTCCGGCTCCAGCGCGATCGCGCGGGCGATGGCGAGCCGCTGGCGCTGCCCGCCGGAGAACTCATGCGGGAAGCGGCTGGTGATGTTGTCGGGCAGCCCGGCCTCGCGCAGGGCCTGTTTGACGCGGGCGAAGCGATCCTTGCTGCCCTCACCAATGCCATTGACGATCAGCCCTTCCTCAATGATTTGCCGCACGCTCATGCGCGGGTTGAGGCTGGCGAACGGATCCTGAAAGACAATCTGCATCTTGCTGCGCAGCGGCCGCATCTGCTTGCGGCTGTAGGTTTCGATCCGCTCGCCCAGAAAGCTCACGGCGCCTTCGTCCATCTTGTTGAGCCGCAAGAGCGCCTGCCCGAAAGTCGTCTTGCCAGAACCGCTTTCGCCCACGAGGCCGAGCGTTTCGCCGCGGCGCAAGGTGATGTCCAGATCATCCACCGCCACCAGCGGCGCATAGCTGCCCCGGAAGGCCCCGCCCTTGCGGAGCATGAACTGCACCCGCACGCCCTTGCCCTCCAGCACCGTTTCCGGTGCGCCCGTCAAAGGCTCGGCCACGCCCTTGGGGTCAGAGGCCAGCAGCCGGCGCGTGTAGCCGTGGCGGGGCGCGGTGAAGATCTCCTCCGTCGGGCCCTCCTCGCGGATCTCGCCGTGCTGCATGACGTAGACATGATCGGCGAACTGGCGGACCACCGTCAGATCATGGGTGATCAGGATCACGCCCATCCCGTATTTCTGCTTCAGATCGTCGATCAGATGCAGGATCTCGGCCTGCACCGTCACGTCGAGCGCGGTTGTCGGCTCATCCGCGATCAGCACATCGGGGCGGTTGGCCAGCGCCATGGCGATCATCACGCGCTGGCGCTGCCCGCCCGAAAGCTGGTGCGGATACTGGTTGACCCGCGCGTCCGGGTCCGGGATGCGCACTTCCTGAAGCAGTTCCACCGCCCGCGCCCAGGCCTCCTTCTTGGAGAGCTTCTGGTGCAGCATGATCACTTCGCAGAGCTGGCTGCCGATCTTGTAGACCGGATTGAGCGAGCTCATCGGCTCCTGAAAGATCATGGCGATGCGATCCCCGCGCAGCCGTCGCATCGCGGCCTCGCTGAGGTGGGCCATATCCTCGCCCTGATAGAAGATCCGCGTGGCATCGGTGACGGACGCCCGTTTGGACAGAAGCCGCATCACCGCCCGCGCGGTGACGGATTTGCCCGAGCCGCTCTCGCCCACAAGCGCCGTTGTCTGGCCGCGCCGCAGGGTGAACGACACGTCACGCACGGCCTCCACCTCGCCGCCGTCGACCTTGAAGCTCACGCCTACGTTGCGGGCCTCGATGATGGGGGTCATGTCATTCATGGCCTCACGCCTCCGGCTCAATAGGGATCAACAGCATCGCGCAGGCCATCGCCCAGCGCGTTGAAGGCAAAGACGGTGAGCAGCACGAAACCAACCGGCGACAGGATCCACGGGTAGGAGCCGATCACGCTGAAGGTGCCCGCGTCCTGCAGCATCAGCCCCCAGGAAATCAGCGGCGGCTTCACCGCGAAACCAAGGAAGCCAAGGAAGCTTTCCAGAAGCACGATCGTGGGGATGCCGAGCGTCACCGCGACGATCACATGCGACAGCACATTGGGCAGGATATGGCGCGTGATGATCCGCCCGTCGCCCGCCCCCACCGCCAGCGCCGCGCGCACGTAATCCACCCGGCGCAAGGCCAGCGTCTTGGAGCGCACCTCCCGGCTGAGCTGCGCCCAGCCAAGGCCCACGATCACCAGCACCACGAAGGTCAGGAACAGCCCGGAAGGCGCGGTGACGGGGATGAGCGAGGCCAGCGCGAGGTAAAGCGGCAACTGCGGGAAGGCGAGGATGATCTCCACGAAGCGCTGGAACCACAGATCGAACTTGCCGCCGATATAGCCTGAGGTGATGCCCAGAAGCGTGCCAAGGATGGTGATCATCGTAATCGAGGTGAGCGCGATGGCGAGGCTGATCTTGGCCCCCACGATGCCCCGGCTCAGGATGTCGCGGCCCAGCTTGTCGGTGCCGAGGATATGCAGCGGGCTGCCGTCGCCGGTGCCGATGAAATGGCGCGAAAACGTCATGCCCAGCATCTTGTACTCCCAGCCTTTGGCAAAGAGCACAATGGGCCTGGGATTGCTGAAATCCGGGCCGGTGAGCGGCTGGAACGTCACCGGGTCCAGCTCATCGGTTTCCACGATGGGGAAGGAGACAGGCCAAAGCCGCCAACCCGCCTCCGGCCCTTCGCCGGGCACGTGCCAGCTGATCGTGTCGGGCGGCGCGAAGGCGATGAAGGGCTCCTTCGGGTTCAGCGGCGCGAAGAACTGCGCAAACAGCGCCACGATGAGCAGCATCGCCACGAGGCTCAAGCCAAGCATCCCCGGCACCGACCGGCGGAACCGCCGCCAGACCAGCGCCACATAGCCTTGCCCATCGGTCGTGACTGTCGAGATGCGCTTGTCCTCGCCCTCCTGCATGTCTTCGGGCAGGTCGTCGAACGCGGTGTTGGCTGTCTTGTCCATCTGCGCCCCCATCAGTCGTTGCCCACGCGGATGCGCGGATCCAGCAGGGCCAGCATCATGTCGGCGATGATGTTGCCGATGATCAGCGTCGCGCCCAGCACCAGCAGGAGCGTGGCCGTCACATAGACATCCCCGATCCCCATCGAGCCGACGATGGCCGGGCCAACCGTCGCCAGGCCAAAGACGATGGCCACCTCGATCTCACCGGTCAGCATGTAGGGCAGGATCACCCCCTGATAGGCCACCAGCGGATGCAGCGCGTTGGGCACGGCGTGTTTCATCACCACGGCGCGCTCCGAAAGCCCCTTGGCGCGGGCGGTTTCCACGTATTGCGCGTTGAGCGTATCCAGCAGGTTCCCGCGCATCACGCGCATGTTGTAGGCCAGCCCGCCGATGGTGGCGATGAAGACCACGGGCCAGACATGCTCGATCAGGTTCCACAGCTTGGCCCAGTTGAAATCAAAGGGCCCCAGCCAGAAGGGCTGGCCACCGTATTTGGACGAATAGAAACTGCCCAGCTCCTGCACGTTCAGCTTGAACGCCAGCACGTAGAGAATGATCAGCGCGAGCAGAAAGCGCGGGATCGTCATGCCAAGGAAGCTGACGAAGGAGAGCACCGTGTCCACCACGCCGTATTGGCGCGTTGCGGCGAGGATGCCGAAGGTGATCCCGAAGACCGATGCGAAGAAATGGCAGGTCAGCGCCAGCGCGATGGTGCGCGGCAGGCGCTCAGCCACCACCTCGGAGACGGGCTTGTTGTAGTAATAGGAATGACCGAAATCGCCTTCGCTCAGGATGCCCCAGACCCAGCGGACATATTGCACCGGCATCGGATCGTTCAGCCCGTGGCGCTCGCGGTAGGCTTCGGCGGCGGCATCGGCGGCTTCCACCGAGGCCCCGCCCTGCGAAATCATGTTGGAGCGGATGTAATCGGCATAATCGCCCGGCGGCGCGTTGATGATGGCGAAGGTGATCATGCTCATCACGATGAGCACGGGGATCGCCTGCAGAAGTCTGATGCCGAGAAAGCGGAGCATGGGGCGGGCCTTGGTTCAGTCTTTTTGAAGGATATTGGAACCGGGCGGCCGCCTTTCGGCAAACCGCCCGACCCACGGGAGACTTGGGTTACCCCGCCACCATCGGCCCTTCGGCCGTGGGCAGCGTGTTCGGGTGCAGTTCATAGTCCCGCTGGGCGTCCGCCGGCACGAAGACCCGCTCGCGGATGATGTTGTCCTCCGCCCAGTTGTACATGAAGATCGGCGCCCCTTCCGGGATGTTGGCAAAGCGCTTGTTGATGATCAGCGCGCCCGGATAGGCCGTCAGACCGATGCCATAGACATTCTCGGTAAAGACCTTCTGGTACTGCTTCATCAGATCGGCACGTTCGCCCGCATCGCGGCTGCCGATGAAGGCATTCACGATCCCGACAAGCTCTTCCTCGAAGGGCAGCAAATCCAGCTCACCGGCGGCATTGGCCTTGTGGTAGTTCTGCGCCGTCGTCGGCCCCACCGGGGCGAGCTGATCGGTCTGCTGCACGACAGTGATGAATTCCTTGTCGTTGCGGATCAGGTTGAAATCGAAGGTGCCCGCATCGCGGTTTGCGTCCCGGTCGTTGTTGTTGACCGATTGCAGCGTGGCGCGAATGCCCGCCTCTTCCAGCATGGCCACCACGCCTTCCGCGAGGTTGCGGTCGGTGTTGTAGTCGGTGGTGTGCAGGATGGTGATCGTCAGATCGCCGTCGCCCGCCGCCGCACCCGCCGGCCAGTTCAGGAAGCCGTTGCCGTCGGTGTCGGTCAGGCCCGCCGCCTCGCAATGCGCCTTCGCGCTTTCAAGGCTGTAGGGGTAGAACACCGTGCTTTCGGCATCATAGTAAGAAGTGCCGGGCACCAGGCCGCCGGGATATTGCGCGGTGAACGGCCCTTTCACGAGGCTGTTGCCCAGCCGCTGCCGGTCGATCGCCTGTGTCAGGCAGATGCGGAAATCGGTGTTGCGGTTCAGCTCGCGCACCGTCTGGGCGCGGGCGTCCGGCTCACCCCAGCCATTGGCGGAGTAGTTCGGATACATCGAGTAGCTGATCGTGCGGGGACCGAAGGCAAGCCGCGCGGGCGCGTCATCCGCCGCCGAGCGGCGCAGGGATTCCACGTAATTCTCGGCCTGCTCAAGGTTGGAGAAATCTCCCGTACCGGCCACGGCCTGCACATCGCGATCCGCCCATGTGGAGAGGCGATAGTGCACCTCGTTCAGGTAGGGCAGCTGGTTCCCGGCCTCATCCACTTTCCAGTAGAAGGGGTTGCGGCGCAGCACGATGATGTCGTCGGCGCGGTACTCCACCGGCACCCAGGCCCCCATCACCGGGAAGCCCAGCGTTTCGGGCGGGAAGGCGTTGATGAAGGCATCGTAGCTCTCGCCGCCATGGGCGGGGTGATGCGGCTTCAGAACGTGGCTCGGCCCGGGGCAGAAGTTGCCATAGGCCATGTTGTAGAGCACGCTCTCAGGGAAGGCCGTGTCAAACGTCATTGTAAAGGTGCTGCCATCCACCACTTCGAGCGTGGCGCCGGCGTAGGTGTCCTGGCTCGCGCCCATCAGCGGCGAGACTTCCGGATCCATCACGATGTCGTTCCAGTAGAAGGCGATGTCCTCGGTGTCGAAGGGATCGCCGTCAGACCACTTGGCCCCCTCGATCAGCTTCACAGTGAGCGTTTTGCCGTCCTCCGACCACTCCCAGCTGCGCGCGAGGTTGGGCATCGGGGAAAGATCGCTGCTCTCCACGGTGAAGAGCGGGCCGGTGCGCGTCAGGCATTCCGTCATGCCGATGTCGATGCCGCCCCAGCCCTGCGACTGGCCACCCCAGAAGTTCCAGCCCTCGGGCCGCCCGCCGCTCACATGGCGCAGCGTGCCGCCGTAGGTGCCGATGCCATCGGGCATGTTCGCGGCCTTGTAGACCATCGGTTCCGCCGGAAGGCGTTCGGCCACGGGGGGCAGCTTGCCAGCGTCCACGAAGGCCTTCACGAACTCCGGTTCGCTATAGCTGTCGAGCGCGCGGTACTCGAAAATATCGGCCCGTTTAACGAAGACGGGCTCACCCTGCGCGTCGAATTTCGGCGCTTCGGGCGGCATCGTCGGCTCCACCATCTGCGCGGAAAGCGCCGTGGCAGAGACGCCGAGCATCAGCGCCAGAAGCGGCGCCTTGCGTGCGTGTGTCATTCTTTTTCTCCTCCCTGTGCCCGTCGCCGGGCAGGTTCTTGGCGCGCCAGCCCGCCTCCTCAAACGAACCAGCGCAGCCCCAAGCTTGTGAAACCGCGCCAATCGCGGCAATGTCATTTCACGGGCAACTTGTCCGGGTTTCAAAGATCAGGGGGGATCAGCCATGCTGCAGATGCACAATGAACAGGCCGCGTTGCACGGTGTTCCCTCCGATGAACGCGATCTCTACCAGCCCGGCCGCGCCTTCGGGCGCTTCGGGATGCGGCACTTCCAGCCCAATCGGATGGAGCGCCCGCATTGGCACGGGCATGTGGAGTTCAACCTGATTTCCGGCTCCACCATGACCTATGATTACGACGGCCGGGCGGTGCTTGTGCCGCAGGATCAGGTTGTCATGTTCTGGGCCGGCATCCCGCACAGGCTCACCGATTTCGGCGCGCCCGATCTGGCCGATGTGCGGCTGACAAACCTTTACGTGCCTGCCGATACCTTCCTTTTCATGCCCCATATCAGCCCCATGCAGGTGGCGATGCTGGCCGGGGAAATCCGCATATTGCCGCTTTCCGCCTTGCCAAAAGGCAAGTTCTTGCAATGGCTTGAGGATTGCCGCTCCGGCTCGGAAGAACGGCGGGAGATCCTGCTGCAGGAGCTGAACGCCACTCTGCGTCGGGCGCAGGCCGCGGATGCGGCCAGTGGCGATCTGCGGCCCGGCGAAGGCGGCGAGCCGCGTGGCACCGCCGCCGATCAGACAGCCAAGCTCGCCGAAATGGTGCGCTACATCCTTGAGAACCTGCACGCCCCGCTGACCGTCGCACAGGTAGCCGAAACGGTCGGGCTGCACCCGAACTACGCCTCTTCGCTCTTTGCCAAGCGCCTGCGGATGCCGATGAAGCGCTTTTTCACCCGGATGCGCCTGATCCGCGCCCGCGCGATCCTGATCGAAGGGCGCGATCCGATTTCCGTGGTGGCGGAAATGTCCGGCTTTTCCTCGATGACGCAGTTCTACGAGCACTTCCGTGCCGCCTACGGCCAGACCCCGAAGGAAATGCGCGCCCAGTATGCGCGGGGCTGGGGCTAAGGCGCGTCGTAGGGAAAGGTGCTGCCGTCGCGGTCCAGAAACAGCCCCGATTGCGCGGGCGTGACCCCGGCAAGCACCCGGCGCAGGCGGGCCACGCTGTCGTCGATCTCATACTGCCCGCCGCCCTTGAGCATGTCGGTGCGCGTCGGTCCGGGGCGCAGCGAGACGTAGGGAATGCCCATCGGCGCAAGCTCCGATGCAAGCGAAAGCGTCACGGCGTGGGCGGCGGCCTTTGTGGCGCGGTAGGCCGCCATGCGCGCATCGGTGATGAAGCGGAAAATCCCCGCCTGGCTGCCCATCGTCGCGGCAACGGGCATGGGGGCCGCAGAGAGATTGGGCTGGAAGGCGCGTGTCACGAGGGCGGGGGCCAGCACGTTGATGCGGAAGGCGGCCTCCCATGCGCTTGGCTCGGCCTGCAGGGGGCCGGCCTCGGCGTCGCCCATCACACCGGCGTTGTTGATCATCAGATCAAGCGGCACATCGGCCAGCTGCGCCGCACAGCGCGCGATGCTTGCAGGGTCCGCCACATCCATCTGCACGAAGGTTACCCCCGTTTTGGCCATTGCCCCAGACCCGGGAAGCGACCGGCAGGCGGCGAAGACCTGCCAGCCCTCGGCGGCGTATTGGCGGCAGAACGCGGCCCCGAGGCCCCGGCTTGCGCCGGTCACCAGCACCGCGCGCTGCGGGCTCATGCCTGTGCCTCAAGGCGCTTTTGCAAGTGGCGGGCATGGGCAAGAATACGGGCATCCAGCGCCTGCGGGCCGGGGCGGCGGTTGTGGCCCGGATCCATGCCGCACGCCTCGGCGTAGATCTGACGGGCGAGCAGGATCTGCCCCTCCGGCGCGGCGCGTTCGCGGAAAAACTGCATCAGGGGCAGGATCGCGGCGTGGATGGCCTCCACCTGTGCCCAATCCCCCGCCTGCGCGGCGCGGTGCAGCGCGACCTGCTGGGCCACGAAATTCGGCGCGGGGATCAGCCCGTGCACACCGGCACGCAGGAAGAAAGGGTATTCCACGCCCCAATCCCCAGTCAGCACCCGGAATCGCGCGCCATGATCGGCGGCGAAATCCGCCACCTGCTCCGCCCCGGTTTCCGCCTTCACGGCGATCACGTTGGGGCAGGCCTGCCGCAGGTCCAGCAGCTGGGCATTGGTGAGCTGCGTCGTCGCGATCTTGGCGTTCTGCACCGCGACAGGCAGCGGCGAAGCCTGCGCGACCTCGACCAGAAGGTCGAGCCATTCGGCAGGCGCGGCGGGCGGGCCAAGGGGCGGCTGCAGGATGATCCAATCCGCCCCGGCCTCGGCGGCCGCGCTCACCAGCGCTTTCTGGCCTTCGGGGCTCGGCTCCATCACCGTCACGCCCACTGTGCCCTGCCCCGCCATCTCGGCCACCGTGGCCTGCAAGGCGGCGCGTTTCTCCTCGAAGGTGAGCCGGTAGAACTGCGTGACAAAACCAAAGAGCACAACGCCCCCCGCCCCGACCTCCATGCAGTGGGTCACCTGCTGGCGAAAGCCCTCCGGGCGCAGGGCGCCTTGAGCGTCGAAGAAGGAATAGAGCACGGGCAGGATGCCACCGATGCTTTCAGGGGGGCGGTTCATCGCTGGGCCTCCGGCAGGGGGTGAGGGTAGAGCCGCCCGGCCCCTCGAACATGGGCGTTGCGCTTGGGCAGCGGGGCGGCGGTTTTCTCGGCATGGCCAAGGATGGCCTGTGCAACGATCCAGCGATCGAGTTCGGCCTCAAGCGCGCGGCGTGCCTCTGTATGCGCCGGATCGCGGGCGAGGTTCACCTGCTCCTGCGGATCGGCGGCCATGTCGTGCAGCGTTGTCAGCCCTTCCACGTAGCGGGCGAGCTTGTAGCGCCCCCGCTCGATTACCGCACCGCGATGGGTCAGCCCGCAGATCGCACGCGGCGTGTCGGGCGGCGGGCCCAGCAGGCTGCGGCTCTCGCTGCGCTCAGGTTGCGGCAGGCCGGCGGCATCCAGCACCGTTGCAAAAACATCCGTCAGGCTCACGGTATCGGGGCGCAGGCCAACACTGATGCCGGGGCCGGCAAGGATCATCGGCACCCGCAGGCTGCCGTCCATGAAGAAATTCTTGCAGACAAGCCCGTAGTCCCCGACGAAATCACCATGGTCGGAGGCGAAAAGGATCAACGTGTTCTCGGCCATCCCTCGCGCCTCAAGCGCGGTAAGCACCCGGCCCACGGCGATGTCCAGAATGTGGATCAGCGCGGAATAGTGCTGGCGCACCTTGGCGATCTGCCCTGCGGTGAAATCGCTGTAGTCGATGTCCGCCCAGTCCCGCCGCATGTTCTGCACAAACCAAGGGCGCAGGGCCTCGCTTTCGGGCGTCGGCGGGGCGGGCGACGGCATGGAGTCCGGATCAAAGAGCGCGGCAATCTCTGGCGGCGGATCATAGGGGCAGTGGGGCGAGGGAAAGCCCACCATCATCGCGAAGGGGCGCGCGGGATCATGGGCCTTGATCAGCTCTGCCGCGCGATCGGCGCACCAGAGATCCACGCTGTCCTCCAGCGGCAGTGGCGAAAGGCAAGCCCCGCCATTTTCATGGTAGCCTTCCAGATCCCGCCCATGCTGCTTGGCCGCACCTTTGCTGGCCAGATGATCCGCGTAGTCATCCTTGATCCCGATATGGCGCTTGTCCTCCGCGATCACGCGGGTGGTGAAACCGCCCGGATCATCCCATGGGGTGAAATGCATCTTGCCCACACCGTAGGTCGTGTAACCCGCGTCCGCGAGCCGCGCGGGCCAGGTGGCAAGGCCCAGCGCCGCGCCGTCGGGGCGCAGCCATTCACCGTTCGTCATCACCCCCGTTTGCAGCGAGGAGGCCCCCGTCAGCATGCTGGCCCGCGCCGGGACGCAGATCGGCGTGGGCGAGAGACACCGCGCAAAGCGCTGCCCCCGCGCCGCCAGAGCATCCAGCACCGGCGTGCGCGCGAAATCCGCGCCATAGCAGCCAAGGAAATCCGCCCGCAGCTGATCGGGCATCAGGAACAGGATGTTGGGCCGGTCCATGGCCGCTACCCCGGCACCGACAGATCGAACCCTTCCACCTTCCCGCGCAGGCAGGTTTCGCGGCTCTCGGCCATCGCTGCCAGCGCCTTGAGATCCTCGGCCGAGCCGCCCTCCCCGCCCCAGCGCCGGGTGATGTCGGGCCATGGGATGGAGCCGATCAGCAGGCGCGTGTAGGGGTGTTGCGGATCGCCGATCACCTCGGCGGGCGGCCCGGCCTCGGCCACGCGGCCGTGGTGCAGCACGATCACGTAGTCGCTCACATGGTAGGCCGTGGCCAGATCATGGGTGATATAGACGATAGAAATTCCAAACTGCTCTTTCAGGGCGTGCAGGTTCTTCAGGATCGAGGCGCGCAGGGAAGCGTCCACCATGCTTACCGGCTCATCCGCGATCAGCAGCTTGGGCGAGAGCATCAGCGCGCGGGCCACCATCAGCCGCTGGCGCTGGCCACCGGACAGCTCATGGGCGAAGCGGCCAAGGATCAGGTTCGGATCCAGCCCCACGGCCTCGCAGGCCTGCGCCATGCGGGCTTCGATTTCCGCGTGATCGGAGGTGATGCCGAAGCGTTTGAGCGGCAGCGTCAGGGCGCGATCCACCCGGTAGAACGGGTTGAAGGAGCCGTAGGGATCCTGAAACACCGCCTGCACATCGCGGCGGAAATCCTTGCGCCGGTTGCGCGGCAGGCTGGCCACATCCTGCCCTTCAAAGGTGACGGCCCCGGTGCTGGGCGGCGTGAAGCCCAGCATCAGCCCGCCCAGCGTGGATTTGCCGGAGCCCGATTGCCCCACCACAGAGACGATCATCGGCCTGCCGCCATCAAGGCGCATGGAGACCGGTGCCAGCGCCTGATTGGCCGGGCCGCCGAACAACCCGCCGCCATAGGTCTTGGAGACGTTGTCCAGCGTTAGCAGCGCCTCCGTTCCGCTGTGCTGCGCGGGGGCCTTCTCCGGCGTTTTCGCGGCGGCGGGCAGGAAGCTTTCACCACCGATCATCGGCACCGAGGCGATCAGCTGTTTGGTGTAGGGATGCGCGGGGGCCGTCATGATCTGGGCGATCTCGCCCTGCTCCACGATGTGGCCGTTCTTCATCACCACCAGCTCGTCCACGCTCTGCGCCATAAGGCCCATGTCGTGGCCGATCAGGATCAGCGCAGAGCCAAGGCTCTCCTGCGCGCGGCGCAGCGTTTCCATCACCTGCCGCTGGGTGATCACATCCAGCGCGCTGGTGGGCTCGTCGGCGATGATCAGCTCCGGATTCAGCGCGGTGCCGATGGCGATACAGGCGCGCTGCTTCATGCCGCCGGACAGCTCATGCGGATACATCCGCCCGACCTCGGGCTTCAGGCCGACACCCTCCAGCGCTGCTTTCGAACGCGCCTGAAGCTCGCTCTTGGGGCGCGGGCCTTCGTGATCCACGATCCCGTCCCAGATCTGCTTTTCGATCCGCATCACCGGGTTCAGCGAGTTCATCGCGCCCTGCGGGATATAGCTGACGCGCGAAAGCCGCGCCTGCCGCATCTCCTCGGCCCCAAGGCTCAGAAGATCCGTCTCGCCCAACATGATCTTGCCGCGTGCGATCCGGCCCGGGGCCTTGATCATCCGCATCACGGCCAGCGCCGTCGTTGTTTTCCCTGATCCGCTTTCCCCCACAAAGCCGACGCGCCGGCCCGGTGTGATGGCGATGTTCACCTCTGCCACCGCATGGACCACGCCCGAAAGCGTCGGGTATTCCACGGCGAGGTTTTCGACAGTCAGCAGGCTCATGCGCGCCTCCGCAGGCGGGGGTTGGACAGCTCGTCCAGCCCGGTATTGATCAGGTAAAGGCCGACGAACAGGATCACGAGCGCCGCGATGGGCGGCACGATCCACCACCAGAGCTTTAGCAGGAAAGCCGAGAAGTTCATCATGTAGTAGATCGTCATCCCCAGCGTCGGCGCGTTCTTGGGGCCAAGCCCCATGGCCTCAAGCCCGATGGAGGCTAGCACCGCCGCCGAGACGGCTGTCACGAAAGAGGCCACGAGGAAGGGCAGAAGGTTGGGCACCAGCTCGCAGAAGATGATCTCGAACGGGCCAGCGCCGGAGATGCGCGCGGTGTTCACGTAGCCCGCCCCGCGCATCACCAGCACCTGCGCCCGGATCTGGCGGGCCGGCCTGCGCCACGCCAGCGCCGCGATGATCAGCGCCATTGTGGTGGGCGTGAGCCCCTCCTTGATGGCGGAGGCCACGATCACGAGGATCAGCAGGGCCGGAACGGTGAGCAGCACATCGGTGACGAAGTTGATGATCCGGTCCGTCCAGCCGCCGAAATAGGCCGAGATGAAGCCCAGCGCGCCGCCGATCAGCACACCGATGGCCCCGGCCACCAGCCCGAGCCGCACCGTGAGCCAAGTGCCGTAAACGAGCACCGCGAAGAGATCGCGGCCCTGGCTGTCGGAGCCGAAGGGATGCGCGGCCGTGGGCGGCTGCGAGGGCGGGGCCGAGAGCGGACGCGCCATGCGTTCATCCACGAAGAGGCTGCCGATGAGCGAGAACAGGATCAGCCCCGCGATCATGGCCACACCGATCCCCAGCGAGGGGTTGCGGCGCAGGTAGCCGCGGATCTGCTGGCCCCGGCCCGGCCGGTTGCGCGGCCCGGCGGCAGCCATGGGCGCGGCGGAAAGATTGGTCGCTTCCGCGGTCATTTCGGAAAGCTCCTTCATGTCAGTGCGATTGGGCGCGGGTGCGCGGATCGAGCAGCGGGTAGACGAGATCGAGGATCAGCATCGAAACGGCCACGGCGAGGATCAGCACGAAGACGATGCCGTAGATCGTGTAGTAATCGAGGTAGTCCACCGCCTGCAGCAGCACGCTGCCCATGCCGGGATAGCCAAAGACGATCTCCACCAGCACCGCGCCTGTCACCAGTTGCCCCATGAAGAGCGCGAGTTGAGTGATCTGCGGCAGGATCGCGTTGCGCACGGCATAGCGAAGGAACATCCGGCGCGATGTCAGCCCCTTGGCCTCGGCGAAGTTCATGTAGTCCTCGCCCTGCACCGTCACCATCATCCCGCGCATGCCCAGCGCCCAGATGCCGATGGAAGCGATGACGATGGAAGAGGCTGGCAGGATCGAGTGGCGCATCACATCGGCGATGAACTCCCAGTTCCAGCCGGGAAAAGAGGTGATCGAATAGCCGCCGCCGATGGGAAACCACCCGGCGCGATAGGCGAGGAAATAGATCAGCACGAGGCCGATCAGGTAGAAGGGGATCGCGGAGAAGACCATCACCACCGGCACGGTGATCTGCAACAGGCGGCTGTCCTTGCGCCAGACGGTGAGCGCACCCAGCACGGTGCCCAGCAGGAAGGCGATCAGCGTGGCGGTGACCATCAGCCCCAGCGTCCAGGGCAGGGCCTGCGCGATCATGTCGGCCACGCGGGTCGGGTAGCTGGTGATCGAATAGTTCAGATCCAGCGTCAGCATGTCGCCGATGTAGCTGAGGTATTGCTCCCAGAGCGGGCGATCTAGCCCGAAGCGTTCGTTGAACACGGTGAGCAGGTTCTGCATGTCCACGCTGCCGGGGGCAGAGCTTTCGCTCATCTCGGTGATCTTTTCGAGCACCGGGTTCTTGTCGGACATGCGGGGCACGAAGAAGTTGAGCGAGGCCGCGGTGATGACCACCAGAAACAGCATCACGAAGCGGCGCAGGACATAGATGAGATACATCGGAACTTTCCCTCTTTGGGGTGCGCCGCCCACGGGAGGCAGGCGGCGCGCTTCAGGCGACTTGCGTCAGTTCTTGGCCTGAAGATTGTGGAGCACGTAGCCGAACTGACCGGAGGCGAACCAGAAAGCGGGCTGCATGTAGGGATTGTCCACCGTCGGGTAGTTGTCCCAGTAGGTGGTGTTGTAGGGAATGCGGTGGACCCACTGGTTCAGCGGCACTTCCACGGCATTCTCGTACCAGATTTCCATCGCCTGCTTCACCAGCGGGCGCATCTTCGGATCGTCCGGCGCAATGAGGCCGATTTGGTCGACGATCGCGGAGTACTCCTCGTTGCACCAGCGATCGAGGATCAGGATCGGTTCGCCCACCTCCAACGCGTTCTTGCAGTGGTAGAGATCCAGCGTGTCATAGGGATCGGCCACACCGCCCCGGTGCCCGAAGATCGACAGCTCTGTCTTGCCTTCCACCATCAGCCCGCGGCTGTCGGTGTTGGTGACGAACTCGACGTCGATCCCTGCATCACGCAGCTGCTGGGCGATGATCGGGCCGACGGCTTCAAAAAGCGCAAGCCCGTGGAAGGAGCCGGTGATCGTCTTGCCGTCCTTCTCCCACATGCCATCGCCGTTCTTGGCGTAACCCATCTCTTCCATCAGGGAGTCGCCCTTCAGCGGATCGAAGACGCCGACGCCATACTGATCGGCCAGCGCGATGCTGTCCTCGATGTAGGGGGCCATGGAGCCGAAGGCCGGGAAGGGCGTGCGGCTCACCGGGTTTGCCCCGAGATAGGCGATGTCCACCAGCTGCTGGGCGTTCACATAGTGGTTCATCGCCCGACGCAGGCGCACGTCGTCCCATGTGCCGGTTTTCAGGTTCATGTAGAGCGAGTTCGGCCACCAATCGAGGTTGCCATAGGGCGCTTCATCGCCGGAGAAGCTGGTGACGTGCTCTGCCCCCTCCACCACGCTCTTCATCAGCGGGGCCGAGACGAGATCACCCGTCATGTCCACTTCGCCTGCCACAACAAGCTGGGCAGCGCGGTCGTGGCCGGTTTTGGGGATGTTGATCACCCGTTCCACGTCGGGCAGATCGCGAAAGCCCGTCGTCGCCCCCCACCAATCGTCGCGGCGGTCTAAAATGATCTGCTGCGGCGTGGAGCGCGCGATGGACCATGCGCCCGTCACCACCGGCAAGCTGCCATCCTCGGCCCAGTTGGTGAAGGTGAGCGGATCCTGCCCTTCCCAGACATGCTGCGGCAGCCAGAACAGGCCCTTGCCGAAGTGGTTGATCAGATGGCGGAAGGCGTAGCGGCTGTCAGGCCGGGTGAGGCTGATGACCACCGTCAGCGGATCGGGTGCGGAAACAGAAGCGACGCGATCAGCGACATCCGAGGAATGCATCAGCCCGCCACCGCCTTTGCCGTTCTCCAGCAGCAGGGTGTAGGTGAAGACAACGTCATCAGCCGTGAAGGCCTCGCCGTCAGACCACGTCACCCCATCACGCAGCTTCAGCGTCACCTCGGTGAAATCGGCGTTGTATTCGAAGCTTTCTGCCAGCCACGGGATGATCTTGTCTTCCAGCGAGCTGTAGTAGAACAGCGGCTCCATGATAGGCCCGCCCGACCAGCGGAAGGTCAGGTTCGAGGGCAGGTAGGGGTTGAGCTGGCCCGGGTTGCGGAAGGCGGGCGCGCCGCCGTCGTCGGGCATCAGGATCAGCGTGCGCTCGCGCGCCACCTTGTCCAAGGCGGCTGCGGGCAAAGCCGCTCCCGCCATGAGGGCCAGCGCCAGCGCGGCACCCTTCCCCAAAGTCTTTCGCAAAGTCATCTTCTCCTCCTCCGTTGCAAGATGATCAGCGTTCTGCCGCCTGAGGCGGCGCTGTGAGGCCCTCGCTTTCGGGAAGGACCAGTTCGGGGCGGTTTTGCCCGCCCGCATTGGGTATGTGGCTGCCGCCGGTGGCGTAGATCGTCGCCCCGGTGGTGAACCCGTTGCCTGGGCTCAGCAGGAACAGCGCAAGCTCTGTCAGATCCTCGGGCTGGCCAGCGCGGCCCACCGGGTTGGCCCCGGCCTGCAGCGCGGCCCAAGCCGCCGGATCGCTGCGGCGAAAGGCGTTGCGGTCGGTCTCCACAAGGCCGGGGGCGATGTTGTTGATCAGCACGCCCTGCCCCGCGGCCTGCACCGCGAGGTTCTCCACGAGGTTCTTCATCGCCGCCTTGGTGAGCGAGTAGATCGGCATCTCCGCCGCCGGGGAGACCTCCTGAATGGAGCCCACGGTGAGCACGCGCCCATAGCCGTCGCGCGCCATGTCGGGCAGGCAGGCCTGCAGCATTTCGATGTTGGACAGGATGTTGATGCGGAGCTGTTCCTCGACCTCCGCAATACTCTGGCGCAGGAAGGGCAGGTGGTACTGGATCGAGGCCGAGAGCACGAGCGTGTCGATCCCGCCCAGCGCCGCATGGGCCTTGGCGGCAAGCGAGGCACCGCCGCCCGGCTGCATCAGATCCTGCTCAACGGCCACAGCAGTCGCGCCGCCAGCGCGCAAGTCCGCCACAAGTGCCTCCGCCGCGCTGGCCTTGCCGATCTTGCTGTCGGCCTGTGCGCTGAAATTCACCGCAACACTCGCGCCTTCCGCCGCGAGGGCCCGGCAGATCGCAGCGGCGATGCCCCGGCTGCCACCTGTCACCAGCGCACGGCGGCCGGCGAAACGTCCCTTGGAGACTTGCGCGCGTGGGGTCTCGGCTGTCATCGGCTCTTGCCCTTCTGTGGCGTGGCTGGGGGGACTTTGTGAGGGGGCGTCACGCATCGGGGCCAGCCCCTGCCATTCCGGCAAAGCTCAGCTTTGCCTGTGCACCCGGAGCGGCGTCGTGCAGCAACGAAGCATTGAACTGGGCAAGCCCGTCCGGCTCCGGGATTACATGGCCCTCGGCCAAGACCTCCCGCGCGCCGCGCAGGGCGTGGAACAGGGGGCTTTCGCCGACCTGCCGCTCAAGGATGTGGAAGGCCGGAAGCGCAGCGGCCACCTGCGTGGACACGTGATCTAGCACCGGGCCAACCGGGTTGTGCAGGCTCACGGAAACCCCAGCCGCCGCCGCCATGCGCAGCATTGCCATGCCTTCCGCGACGCCTGTCTGACGCAGGTCGGGCAGCACCACATCGTGGCCGCCCGCCGCCAGAACGGCAGCCATGCCGGCGCAATCGGCCAGGGTCTCGGCCCCGGCAAGGCGCAAGCCCGCCGCATGGGCCGCCGCCCGCAGGCTGCGCTGCTCGCTGGGCGAAAACACCTCCATCCGGCAGGGCTCTTCGATCCAATAGGTGCCAATGCGGCCCAGCTCAGCCATGACCTGCCGCGCCGTGAACCCGTCAAACCGCGCGTGGCAATCCACCATCAGGAGCGCCCCGGCGGGCAAGGCCGCGCGTACGGCGGCCACGCGATCAAGCCCCAGCGCGATCAGGCCGCGCGCGTCGCTTGGGCTGGCCTCTTCGAAACGGTAGCCATCGAAAGGCGCGATCTTGATCCCGCTCGCGCCCGTCTCCCCATGCATCCGCGCCGCCTGCGCGGCAAAGCCCTCCGGGCTGCGGTCGGTGATGCCGCGATTGACGTTGGCATAGAAGGGCACAGCCTCCCGGAACGGCCCGCCAAGGCTCTGGGCCAGCGAGAGCCCTGCCGCCTCGGCCTGCAGCGAGAGCGCCGCCTGCTCCAGCGCAGAGGCCAGCGCCCGGCGTGGCGCCGCCATATCGGCCTGCCGCACCCGTGCCAGCAGATCACCGAGCCCAACAGCCGGGCGCGCGGCAAGGCTCTCGCCCAGCGCCTGCGCCAGCGCGCAGATCTCGGCCTCATGGCCGAAATGCGTGGCCTCCCCCCAGGCCATGCGGCCCGCGTCATCGCCAAGGCACAGGAAGATCCAGCACGTCTTCTCGGAGACCGGCAGAAGCTTGGCAGAGAGCGCGGTGAAGCGCATGGGCGTCCTTTCCGACTCGATTTTTGAGCCGTTAACTTTTCGTTCTACATTTTGTTCCATATTGTGAGAGTTTATGTCAACAGATTCTTTATTGCTCCCAGATTTCAGCTTGAGATGCCCCCGCCAACCGCCTAGTGTCACCCCATGACAGAGACAGACCCGCTCCCTTCCCCAGAGACCTCCGGCAAGGAAAACGTGCCCGGCGCGCAGGCGCTGATGCGCGGGCTCGATGTGCTGATGGCCATCGGCACCGCGCCCGCACCGCTGCGCTTTGGCGAGTTGCAGGCCGCCGTGGGCATCCCGAAAGGCTCGCTGCACCGGCTGTTGGCCGCGCTGCAAAGCCGCGATCTGATCCGCTACGAGGAAAACGGGCGGCGCTATGCCATCGGCAGCCGGGTGTTCGATCTTGCCCGCCGCACGATGGAGCAGAACAGCGTGATCCGCGCCGCCAAGCCCGAACTGGCGCGCATGGCCCGCGATCTGCACCGGCCCGTCTGCCTCTACGTGCAGGATGGGCAGGAGCTTTTCGTGCTGGATTTCGAAGATCCCGACGCCGCGCAGACCCGCGTTGTCCGGGTCTGGCCACGCGTGCCCGCGCAAAGCTCGGCACCGGGGCTCGCGATTGCCTCCCGTCGCCCCGGCGAAGGCAGCGAACGCGCCGCCGATCCGGCCGTGAGCCAGGCCCGCGCTTTGGGCTATGCCTTCACCGGCGGCAAGACCCCTGCCGTCGCCGCGCCGATCGTGGATGAGGCGGATTACCCCGTCGCCGCGATCTGCGTGCATTTCGACACCGGCGAAACCGGGGTGGAAACCATTCACGAGATCGGACGCAAGATTCGCGAAGCCAGCCAACGGGCTGCCGGAAACGTGGGACTGTCACACCAGAGCATGGTGATCGGCCCGCAGCCCGCCACCAGCGATCCCCGCGTGCGCGTGCTGGCCACGGGGCGCGATTTCATGGGGGAGAACCCCGTCTGGAACCCGGTGGATGGCCGGATCTGGTGGCTCGACGTCCTGGCCCCGGCGTTGCGCGCCTGCGATCCGCTCACCGAAACCACAGAACGGGTGGTTCTGCCCAATCTCACCGGCGGGCTTGCCCTGTGCCGGAGCGGCCGCTTTCTGCTCGCGGGCCAGCAGGGGATCTACCTGCTGGATCAGCCCACGGGCACGCCCCGGATGCTGTTTGACCCCGAAGAACACAAGCCCGACAACCGCTTCAACTCCGCCAGCGTGGATGCCAGTGGCCAGCTCTGGATCGGCACCATGCCGGTCGACAACTGCACCGGCAGCGGCGCGCTCTACCGGATCGGCCCCGATCTGAGCGTGCGCGTGATGCTGCCCGAGGTCGCCCTGCCCAAGAACGCCATGCTCTCACCCGACGGTGGCACGCTGTACCTGTCGGAAGGGCGCAGCCGGACGCTTTCGGCCTACCCACTGCGCGCAGACGGCAGCCTCGGCGCGCCGCGCGTGCTGGTGACGGGCACCGATGAAACCGGCGCCCCCAACGGCATCGCGGTGGATGCGAACGGCAACATCTGGGTCGCCATGCTTGGCGGTTGGGCGGTGAACTGTTACAGCCCCGACGGCGCGCTTCTGGAGAGCGTCGCCTTGCCCGTGCCCACGCCCACGGCGCTGTGCTTCGGCGGGGCGGACATGAGCAAGCTCTACGTCACCTCCACCTATCTCAGGATGCCCGGCGGCTATTCCAGCACCGCGCCGTTGGCGGGCAACCTTCTGGAAATCAGCACCGGCGTGCGCGGCATGGAGCCCCCTCAAATTGACATGTGACACCAGCTTCACCGCCCTCGCCCAGCCCCTTGCCACCACCGGCGAAAGCCCGCTCTGGGACGCCGAGCGCGGTGGGCTCTGGTGGATCGACATTCAGGCCCAGCGCCTGCTGTTCACCACGCCCGACGGCACCACCACCGCCACGCCGACTCCGGGCCAGCCGGGCTTCGTGGCCCATGCCGCAAGCGGGCGGCTTGTTGTCGGGCTGGAGTACGGGCTCTTTGCCCATGATCCGGCGAGCGGCGCGTGGGAGCAATTGTCAGACACCGAGGCCGACCGCCCCACGCTGCGCCTGAACGACGGCAAGGCGGATCGCCACGGCAGGCTCTGGTTCGGCTCGATGGACATGAGCGGCACCGGGCAGGCCAATGGCCGCCTCTACCGGCGCGACGCCGATGGCAGCGTGCATGTGATGCGCGAAGGCATTCGCGTGCCCAATGGCATCGTGCCCCTGCCCGATGACCGCCTGCTCTTCACCGATTCCCCCACCAAGGCGCTGCAGATCTGCGCGATTGATCCGCCCAGCGGTGCGCTGAGCGACTGGCAGACGGTGCTGACAACACCCCAAGCCTTCCACACCGACGGCGCGGTGCTGGATGCGGAGGGCCATATCTGGGCGGCGATGATCGGCGCGGGGGAGGTCTGGCGCTTTACGGTTGCGGGGGAGATCCTTGCCAAACTCGCCTGCCCTGTGACCCGCCCAACGATGCCCGCGCTTGGCGGCGGTTTGCTTTGGCTCACCAACCAGCGCCGGTTCCTGAATGCCGAAGCCTTGGCGCAGCAGCCACTTGCCGGGGCGCTTCTGGCCCGCGCCGAGGCCGTGCTGCCGGGGCCGGAGTGGCGCGTGGCTGGCGCTTAGGCAGACCTCAATTCCGCCGCGTCCCAGATCGAAAAAAGCCCGCACGCCGGTCTCGCCGGTGCGCGGGCTCCGAACATAAGGCGGCGCGCTTCTGGAAAGCGCGCCGTTTCCCTATCCCTGATGCACCGTCTGGGCCTGCTCGCCCAGCCCTTCGATGCCAAGGCGCATCGTGTCCCCGGCCTTCAGGTAGCGCGTCGGCTTCATGCCGAAGCCCACACCCGGCGGCGTGCCGGTGGAGATGATGTCACCCGGCTGCAGCGACATGTAGCGCGACAGGTACGAGACCACATGCGCAACGTTGAAGATCATCGTCTTGGTGGAACCGTCCTGCACACGCTCGCCGTTCAGATCGAGCCACATGCCGAGGTTGGAGGTATCGCCCACCTCGTCGCGCGTCACGAGCCACGGGCCGATGGGGCCGAAAGTGTCGGCGGATTTGCCCTTCACCCATTGGCCGCCGTGCTCCAGCTGGAAGGCACGCTCGGAGAGATCGTTGACGACGCAATAGCCGGCCACATGCTCCAGCGCCTCCGCCTCGCTCACGTCCTTGGCCACGCGGCCGATCACCACGCCCAGTTCAACCTCCCAATCGCCCTTCTCGGCCCCGCGCGGCAGGTAAACATCATCATTCGGCCCGCAGATCGCGGAGGTTGCCTTCATGAAGATCACCGGCTCTTTCGGCACCTCCATGCCGCTTTCGGCAGCATGATCAGCGTAGTTCAGGCCGATGCAGATAAATTTGCCGACGCGACCAACACAGGGGGCAATGCGCACCCCGCTTTCGATCACAGGGAGCGCCTCGGGAGAAAGGCTTTGGAGCGCCGCAATCGCTTCGGGCAGAAGCGCCGCGCCGGCAATGTCCTCGATCTCACCGGAGAGATCGCGGATGGTTCCGTCGGTGTGCTGAAGGGCCGGGCGTTCGCTGCCTTGCGGGCCTACGCGCATCAGTTTCATGTCAATTCCTTCTGTTTCTGTTTGCCGGGCACCATGCGGTCCACCATGGCCGCGATCTCGACGCGCGTCTGCGCGTCGGGGGCGACGGTGGGCGGGCGCACATGGGGCGCCTTGAAGATCTTGGCGCGCGTGAGCAGCGCCTTGTGGATGTGGTAAAAGAGATCCGCCGACTGGAAGCCGAGGCGGCTGACAGGCAGGATCCGGCTTTCCAGATGGCTGAAGGCCGCGGCCTCATCGCCCGCTTCGAGAAGCCGCCAGACGGCCATGAAATCATCCGCCTGGCTGGCGAAGGGCATGGTGCCGCGTGCGCCCCGGCGGAATTCCTCCACCAGCGTGCCACCGCCAGCCCCGCCCAGAATGGCGAGCCTGTCGCCCACCGCCGCGACCATCGCGTTGACCTGCGAAACGGTTGGCTGGGTTTCCACCTTGATCGTGTCCACGAGCGGCACGGCCTCGACGATGCGCAGCGCGAGCGCGGGCGAGATCGGGGCCTGCGGCACGTCCTGCAGGACGATGGGCAGGTTGGTTGCCGTGGCGATGCGGTCCAGATGCTGGATCACCGCGTCCGGGCCGGTCGCAAAGAAATCCGGCGGCCAGATCATCAGCCGCGTGGCCCCGGCGCGCGCGGCCTCCTCGGCCAGTTGCACGGCGACATCGGTGCCGGGGGCCGAGACATTCATGATCAGGGGCATCCGCCCCTCGATCTGATCCGCCACGGCGCGCAGCATCTCGCGGCGCTCTTCGCGGGTGAGCTTGAAGATCTCGCTGCCGATGGCGATACCGATCCCATGCACCCCGGCGCGGACCATCGCATCCACCTCGCAGCGCAGGCTGCCGTAGTCGATGCTGCCATCGTCGTTGAAGGGCGTGAGAAGGATCGGGACGATCCCAGTTAGACCCTTTGTCAGCCCTTTGTTCTGGCCATTAGGGGCGGCGGTCATGGTTTTATCTCCATCTCTGGCAGGGCGAACACTTCGGTCAGCACGTTGTGAATGGGGCGGCCCTCGGCGTCGGTCTCCATCAGGGCTTCCATCTCGCGCCACCACTTCAGCGTGACGGGGGCGGGGCTGGTGTCGTGGCTTGGGAAAGGGGCCTGCCGCTCCTGAAAGGCAAAGACGGTGGTGCCGTCGCGGAAGAGGTGGAACCGCTCGATCCCGCTGGCGCGCATCTGCGCCAGAAGCTCCGGCCAGACGGCGGCATGGGCGGCGTCGTAGCGGCTTTCCGCGCCTTCCTTCAGGCGCATCGTCCAGGCCCGGCGAAACGCGCTCATGCCGCCACCCTGTTGTCTTCGATGTAGTCCCAGATCGGCTCGTAGCCCATGCCCGGCACCTGCGGCAGGGCCACGTAGCCCTCCGCATCCATCGGATCGCAGTTGCGCTTCAGGTAGGGGTGCGGCGCGTCGTAATCGACGCCCGGGGCCAGCAGGCCCTTCTCGTACCACTCGCTGGTGTCCTCGTGGGTTGCCCCCATGACCTGCAGATTGCCCCAGCCCGCCATATGCACCTCGCAGCGCTGGCCATAGGCCTCGCAGACGATGGCCGTCTTGCGGCAGCCGGTGATGCCGCCGCGGCGGATGTCCATCCGGCTCATGTCGGAGGCACCCTGCAGGATCCATTCGGCGCGGGTGAAGACACCGCCAGCCGCGATCTCGGGGGCGAGGATCGGGATCGAGAGCTCCCGGCAGAGGCGGCGGTAGGTCTCGACGCGGTATTCGGGCATCGGATGCTCGTACCAGTAGAAATCCAGCCGCTCCAGCTCACGGCCGACTTTCACCGTCTCTTCAAAGGTGTGGTAGGTGCCCCAGACGTCATACATCAGCACCATGTCCGGCCCTACGGCCTCGCGCACGAGGTTGATCGTCTCGATGTCGGCGCGGATGTTGGAGGGGCGGCCATTGGTGGGCAGGCCGGTGTCCGGGTTCCAGAAGTAATGCGGGTGGATCTTGTAGGCCTGATAGCCTTCCGCTTTGCAGGCCAGCGCGTGCTCGGCATAGACCTCGGGCTGGCCGATGTTGGGATAGGTTGAGGCGTAGGCCGGGACCTTGTCGCGCGCGCCACCCATCAACTTGTACACCGGCAGGCCAGCGTGGCGCGCGGCCAGATCCCAGAGCGCGCAATCGATCACGCTTTGGGCCACTTCGGGGATGTTGCGCACCCACATCCATTTCCAGATCAGCTCCCGGTCGAAGGGATCGGCCCCAAGGATCATGGAGCGCACCTGCCCCTCGATCAGGCGCTGCTCGTCCGGCGTCATGCCATCCTGATCGCCATGTTTGCCGCCGCCGAAGAAGTAGCCCGTGAGCCCTTCATCGGTTTCGATGCAGGTCACCGTCTGGATCACCTTCGCGTTCTTCTTCAAACGCGCGTGGCCGATGTCCCAGCGGTCCGCATGGGTGCGGAACCGGATGACTTTGACGTCGCTGATCTTCATTACGCTTGGCTTTCGGGACGGATCGCGGCCTCGGTCTGGGCGTCAAACACATGCAGCTTGCCCGGCTCGATCTGCAGGTGGACCGTATCGCCCGGCGCGGCCGTGACGCGATCACGCGTGGTGAGCACGATGGCCCCGTCGGCGCTGCGCAGGATCAGCTGGGTTTCCGCGCCCGTGGGCTCCACCACAACGACCTTCGCGGGCAGGCCCGCATCGGCAAGGCGCAGATCCTCGGGACGGACACCAGCGATCACCTCGCGCCCGGTCTCCAGCGCCACGGGGCTTTCGCCCAACGGCGTGCCCGAGGCTGTGTGCAGCGCGGCGCCTGCGGCTTTCGCGGGCAGGAAATTCATGGCGGGGGAGCCGATGAACCCGGCCACGAAGACGCTTGCGGGGCGGTCGTAAAGCTCCAGCGGGGAGCCGATCTGCTCCACGTGGCCGCCGCGCATGACGACGATCTTGTCGGCCATCGTCATGGCTTCGATCTGATCGTGGGTCACGTAGATCGTGGTGGTTTTCAGGCGCTGGTGCAGCTCCTTGATCTCGGCGCGCATCTGCACCCGCAGCTTGGCGTCGAGGTTGGAGAGCGGCTCGTCGAACAGGAAGACTTCCGGATCCCGCACGATGGCGCGGCCCATGGCGACGCGCTGGCGTTGGCCGCCGGAGAGCTGACGCGGGTAGCGATCCAAGAGCGGCGCGAGATCGAGGATCTCGGCGGCGGCCTGCACCTTGCGGTCGATCTCGGCCTGTGGCTCCTTCGCCAGACGCAGCGAAAACGCCATATTCTTCGCCACGCTCATATGCGGGTAGAGCGCGTAGTTCTGGAACACCATGGCGATGTTGCGTTCTTTCGGCTGCAGGCGGTTGATCACCGCGCCATCCAGCGCGATCTCGCCATCCGAAATGGTTTCCAGCCCGGCGATGGAGCGCAGGAGGGTGGATTTCCCGCAGCCGGAGGGGCCGACGAGCACGGTGAATTCACCGTCCTTGATGTCGAGGTCGATCCCGTGCAGCACCTCGACGGCGCCGTAGGATTTGCGGATGTTTCTGAGTGCAACGGATCCCATCGGATCACCCTCCCTTGGATGGTTCTGGGGCGGCCTCGAAGGCGGCCGATACGAAGTGCGGCGGCGCAAAGCCGCTGATCTGGCGGGGAACGGCCACCTGGCCGTTCGCGATGTCGGCGCGCGGGGCGAGGAGGCTGTAGAGCGGAGAGCTTTCGCCCCGGTCCACGCATTCCACCCGCGCTTTGCTTTGGCAGGCGGCGGCCATGGCCAGCGCCCAGGGCTGCTCGCAGCTGTTGTGCAGGATCACTTCCGTGTCGACGGCCTCCGCCAGCGCGAGGATGCGCAGCGTTTCGGTGATGCCCCCGGCCCATGCGATGTCGGGCTGCAGCACGCCCACGGTGCCGCTGCGCAGAAGATCGGCGGCATCGGCGTAGGAGAAGGCGAAGTTGCCCAGCGCCAGCGCGATCCCCGGGTCCATCTCGCGGCGGATTTTCCTGAGGCCCTCCACATCCTGCGGCGGGATCGGATCTTCGATCCACGCCAGCGGCAGATCCTTGCAGGCCTCGGCAAAGCGCAGGGTGTAGTCGGCATCCCACGACAGGAAAGCATCGATCATGATCGGTTGGTCCGGGCCCGCTGCCTCGGCAAAGCGGCGCATCAGGGCGACGTTTTCCGCCAAGCCCTCATCGCCGGACTCCGGCCCATAGGGCGCGGCCGCCTTCAGCCCCTGCCAGCCGCCACCCGCGAAGGCCTCCGGGCGGCCGGTTGTCATGTAGACGGGCAAGGTCTCTAGCTCGGAGCCGCCCAACAAATCCACCAGCGCCTTGCCTTGCGCCTTGGCCTGCAGATCCCAGAGCGCGATGTCGAGCGCGGCCACGGCCATCATCGCGAAGCCGGAGCGATCGTTGGGCAGCAGCGAGGCCGTGGCCTGCGCATGGATCTGCGCTGCGTCCGCTGCCTCGCCCTCAAACAGGCGGGCAAGGTGGCTATTGACGATCATCTCCGTGATCTCGCCGCCATTGGTGCAGCCCCAGCCGACGAAGCCGTTGTCGGCCTCCACGCGCACGAAGGTCTTCTTCGAGGGCCACATCCAGCTGGCACGGGCCTCGGCAAACCGGGGGAACCGCGACATGGGCGAGGCCACGCGGGTGGTCTGGAGTGCCTGCTTCTGGAAGCCGCAATCCACCGCCCGCGCAGAGATCGCACGGATCTTCATCCTTTCACGGCCCCGGCCAGCAGGCCGCGCGTGAAGTAGCGCTGCCCGAAGAAGAAGACGAGCATGATCGGCAGAGCCACGATGGTAGCGGCAGCACCGACGAACTGGAACTCCAGCGTGAACAGCTCCACGAAGCTCGCCAGCCCGATTGTCACCGTCTTGTTTTCGTTGGATTCAAGCAGGATCGAGGCGAAGGCAAACTCCGACCACGCGCCCACGAAATGCCACATGGCAGCGGTGATCAGCGCGGGCGTGGCCAGCGGCAACACCACCATAACCATGCTCTGGATACGGCTCGCGCCATCCATCATCGCGCTTTCCTCCAGCTCGCGTGGGATTTCGCGCAAGGACGAGGCGATGATCCACGTCGCGAAGGGCAGACCGAAGGCGGAGTAGAGCAGCACGAGGCCGATCGGGTTGTCCTGCAGGCCGATCATGCTCATCAGGCGATAGGTCGGCAGCAGAAGGGCTGCGCCCTGAAACATCCGGCTGATCAGAAGGCCGCCAAGGATCAGATCGCGCCCCGGAAAGCTGAGCCGGGCAAAAGCGTAGCCTGCGAGCGTGCCGAAGAAGACAACGAGGATCGTCGAGGTGATCGCGATGAAGAAGCTGTTGCCGATCAGGCGCGGCCAGTCCAGCAGCTGCCCCTTCTGGTGCGTCGGGGAGAACAGCGCCTTGTAGGCTTCGAGCGAGGGCGCTTCCGGCCAGAAGGAAATCGGCAGCTGCGCCAGTTCGGCCTGCGTTTTGAACGAGGCGAGGAACAGCCAGAACACCGGGAACAGGATGTAGATCGCGATGATCAGGCCGACGCAGCTCAGGCCGAGCCAGTAGAGGGTGCGGGGAGATTCGTTCATTCGGAAGCCTCCGAGGCCCAGGAGCGGCGGTTGATGTAGAGGTAGAGACCGACGATGGAGGCGAGCATCACGAGGTTGATCACCGACATGGCCGAGGCCACGCCCCAATTGAAGAATTCGAAACTCTGCTGGTAGATATACGTCGCCATGATCTGGCTGGCGTTGGCCGGGCCACCGCCCGTCATGATCCACGGCAGGGCAAATTCGGCGGTGATCCAGATCATCGAGATCACCGTTACGGCGGTCAGCGAGAAGGCGATGTTGGGGATCACCACGAAGCGGAAGCGCTCAAAGGCCGTGGCCCCGTCCATCCGCGCGGCTTCCATCTGATCGTCCGGCACCGAGCGGATCGCGGCGCACAAGATCAGCGCCACCAGCGGCATCTTGCGCCAGATCAGCACGACGACGAGCGTCCACATCACGAGGTCCGGATCGCCAAGGAAGGAAATCGCCTCTTCCGTCAGGCCGGTGGATTCGAGCGTCTGCCCGATGATGCCCACCTGCCCGTGCAGCATCCATTTCCACGCCATGGCCGTCACCACATCGGGCAGCACCCAAGGCAGCAGGATCAGCGCACGCAGCACCGAGGTCATCTTGCTGTCCACGGCGAGGAAAGTGCCGACGCCAAGGCCGACACAGACGCACAGGAGCGTGCCGCCGAGGATCCAGATGGCGGTGTTTTTCATCACCAGCCAGAAGACCGGATCAGAGGTCAGGGCGCTGAAGTTGCTCAGCGTCCCGAAACCACGCTCCTGCCCCATGACGATCTTCGTCAGGCTGAGCGTGGCCACGTTGTAGGTGGGCCCGATGACGAACGCCAGAACGGCGACCACCACGGGCAAAATCATGAAATACGCCAGGAGGCGGTCATTCTGCATTGTCTTCGGGCCCTTTGCTTGCCGGGGATCAGCCGCGGATCAGGTCAATCTGCGTCTGAGCGGCCTTGGTTGCGTCATCGAGTGCCTGTTGCGGGGTTTTCTGCCCCAGCACGGCTTCCTGAATGGCTGTGCCAAGCGCGCTTTCGATGGCGGAGACGCCGATGAAACGCGGCATCGGAGCAGCACCCTCGAACAGCGTGCCGGCGTTGTAGGCCTCGACCCAGTTCGGCCAGACTTCCGCCAGTTCGGCGTTGTCCCATGCGGCCTTGCCTGCGGGGATTCTTGCCACTTCCGGCTGGCCACCCCAGATCTCGAGCTGCTCGTCCTGCGACCAGAAATCGAGGTATTCCACAGCCGCTTCCGGGTTCTTCGCACGGGAAGAAACCATCAGGATCGCGGTCGGATCCATGATCGCGTTCACCGGTGCAAAGCTGCCCGAGGGCGTATCCGGACGCGGCATCGGCACGCCGGTCCAGCGCACGTCTTCGTTCACACCCCAGGGCGTGTTGAGCCACGAGAGGCCAATCCACATGGCGGAGCGGCCTTGGCCGAAGAGCTGGGCGGTGTCGCGGAAGAAGGTCTCGGTGAGCGAGGTGGCCGGCGGGGTGGAGCCATCGGCGATCAGATCAACATAGAGCTGCAGCGCATCTACAACGCCCGGATCGTTGAGCGTGACCTGGCCGGTTTCCTCGTCGAAGATCCGCCCGCCATTGGCGTAGGCGATGCCTTCGAAGATGTTGATGTCCACCGGCGCGGTGGTGGCAGGGAAGGCGAGGCCCGGGCGATCCGGCTTCGTCATTGCCTTGGCGTATTCGCGCAGCTCGGACCACGTGGCCGGCGGGCGATCATACCCGGCTTCTTCCAGCGCGTCGAGGTTCACGGCAAGGAAGCTCGCCATGTCCACATAGGTCGGCAGGCCGTAGAGCTTACCCTCGTGCATGCCGGAGGCCATCACCTCGGGCACGATGCGCTCTTTCCAGCCGGGGATCTTGTCGGCGGCGATGTCGTCCAGCGGCTGCACCATGTCGAAGCCGACGAATTCCGGGATGTCCTGCCCGAAGGCGATGATCACATCGGCAAGGCGCTTCGTCTGGAAGCCCGCGAGGATCTTCTGACGGCGGATCTGGCCGTTGAAATAGGAGTAGTTCAGGTCGATGTCGGAATGGGCGGCAGAGAACGCATCGTTGCGCCCGGCCCATTGCTCCACCTCGTTCGGCGTGCCGCCGAATTTCCAGACCGAAAGCTCGCCCGAAGCGGCCTTGGCGCTGGAGAGCGGTGCGGTTGCCAAGGCACCCGCGGCGGCCGTGGTGCCAAGGAAACGGCGACGGCTGATTTGATGTTTCATAGTATCCTCCTCCCGGATGCTAGCACCGCCTCCTGCGGCGCCTGTGATCACATGATATACGAGTATCATTTGATATTGACGGACCCTAGAGGCAATGATACTCGTATGTCAATCGAAAATCTGATTGGCTTTCTCGCCCGGATACTCGACGCTCCAAAAACCCCTGCGGGGATTTGACGAGCATTTGAGAATAAGGAATTCGCCGTGTCTGGACCTGGCAAAAAAGTGACCCTGAAAGACGTTTCGAAAGCCTCCGGGCTTTCGCTGATCACCGTGTCACGCGCCCTGCGTCAGCCCGAAACCGTGCACGCGGACACGCGCGCGAAGATTCAGGCCACGATTGACGAATTGGGCTATATCCCCAACCTCGCCGCGCGCTCGCTCGTCTCCCAGCGCTCCGACATGATCGGCGTCGTCGTGCCGATCCTCGCCAGCTCGCTGTTTGCCGATTTCGCGGAAGGCGTCTCCAAGACGCTGGAGCCCCACGGGCAGCGCATGCTTCTGGCGGTGAGCAACTGGTCGCCCGAGAAGGAAGAAGAAGCGATTCGCACCTTCATCGCGCGGCAGGCCGACGGGATCATCCTCACCGGCTTCTCCCACACCGAGGCCACCCGCAAACTGCTGGAACGTTTCCCCGGCCCCGTGGTGGAAGCCTGGAACAAGCGCGACGGCGTGATCGACACCGCCGTGGGCTTCGACAACCACGCCGCCGCCGTGGAGATGACGCAATATCTGATCGGCAAGGGCTACCGGGAGATCGTGATGGTCGGCGGCTCTTCCATCAACAATGACCAGGCCGCGGACCGGACGCGCGGCTTTGTGGAAGCCATGAAGTCCGCCGGGCGCGAGGTGCGCAGCGACACGATCGTGGAGTTCGAAAACCCCGCCACCATCGAAAGCGGCGGGCCGATCCTGCAATCACTCATGGCGCGCCCGCGCAAGCCGGACGCTGTATTCTTCCTTGCCGAACTGCCGGCGCAGGGCGCGATGCTCTGGGCGCTGTCGCATGGGATCAGCGTGCCGCAAGACGTGGCCATCGCCGGGTTCGGTGATCTCAGCCTTTCCGCCCTGCTGCCGGTGCCGATGACAACGGTCCAGATCCTTGGCCGCGACATCGGCGAACAGGCCGCCACCAAAACGCTCGCCCGCCTGCAAGGGGCGGAGTCCGACCACGCGGTTCTGGATGTGGGCTACACATTGAAACTCAGGAGCAGCACATGACGGCTCAGACCGATTTCGCCCCCACAGATGCGGGAGCACGCGCATGGTAAAAGCGGCCATCATCGGCGCCGGGCATTTTGCCTATCGCATGCATATCCCCGTGCTCGCCGCCCGCGACGAGGTGGAGCTGGACAGTGTCTGCCGCTTGGGCGCGGAAGAGCTTGAGCTGATCCGCAAGGAATTCGGCTTCGCCTTCGCCACCGAGAACTGGCGCGACGTGCTGGAGCGCGAGATCGACATCGCCGTGATCGCCTCGCCGCATCACCTGCATTTCGAACAGGCGAAGGCCTTCCTCGAAAAGGGGTGTCACGTGCTGGTGGAAAAACCCATGTGCCTCGATCCTGCGGAAGCCTGGGAGCTGGCGCGCATCGCCGAGGCCAGCGGCAAGGAACTGCTGGTTGCTTACGGGTGGAACTACAAGCCCGGCCTTGATGAAGCCCGCGCCATGATCGCGCGTATTGGTGAGATTGAGCATGTCGTCTGCCACATGGCCTCCTTCACGCGGGGGATCTTCTCGGGCGGTGGCATGGAGCGTTGGAAACACATCGCCATTCAGCCGGACCGCTCCACATGGGAAGCGCCGGAACAGGGCGGCGGCTATGTTTATGGCCAGCTTTCCCACGCGCTCGGCATCCTCTTCTGGCTCACCGATCTGCGCGCCTCCACCGTGAGGGCGGAGACCTTCGACGCCCCCACCGCGATCGATCTGCATGACGCCGCCACGGTGGTGTTTGAGAACGGCGCGACGGGCGTGTTCTCGGGCAGCTGCGGCGTGCCGAACGGCCACGGGTTTGAAGTCGATATCCGGCTCTATGGCACCGAAGGCTCCGTGGTTCTGGACATCGAAACCCAGCGCCTCACCCTGAAACTTCCGGGTGGCGTAGTGGAAACCGCCGAAGTACCCGACGGCGCATGGACCTACAGCTGCGAAGGCCCCGCTAATCGGCTGGTGGACATCGCACTGGGTCACGGGCGCAACGAAAGCCCGGCCCATGTGGGCGCGCGCGCCGTCGAGGTGATGCACGGGATTCTGGCCTCGGCCAAACAGGGCACGCGGCACGACATCAAACCGGCATCCACTGCCGTAGCGGAGTAATCAGACATGCAACAGACAGCCATCGTCACCGGCGGCGCACAGGGCATTGGCCGGGCCGTCGCAGAGCGGCTCGTGCAAGACGGCTACCAGATCGCGATCTGGGACCGCGACGAAGCCCTCGCCGCCCAAACCGCGGCAGAGATCGGCGGGAATTCCTTCGCCTGCGGCGTGGACATCTCCGATTGGTCCAGTGTCGAGGCCGCCATGGCGCGCACCATCGCGGAAGGCGGGCCGGTCGCCGTGCTGGTGAACTCCGCCGGTGTCGCGGGCTCCAACGCGCCGCTCTCCGAGTATCCGGTGGACGAGTTCCGCCAGATCACCGAGATCAACCTGCTGGGCGCTTTCCACGTGAACCGCGCCGTGGTCCCTGCGATGATCGAGGCCAACTATGGCCGCATCGTCAACATCGCCTCGGTGGCGGGCAAGGAAGGCAACCCGAACGCCTCGGCCTATTCCGCCTCCAAGGCCGCAGTGATCGGCCTGACGAAATCGCTGGGCAAGGAGCTGGCGGGCTACGACATCGCGGTGAACTGCGTCACCCCGGCCGCCGCGCGCACGCGGATTTTCGACCAGATGAAGCAGGAGCATATCGACTACATGCTCTCCAAGATCCCGCGTGGCCGCTTCCTTGAACTGCCCGAAGCCGCCGCCATGATCGCGTGGCTCTGCTCCAAGGACAACAGCTTCACCACCGGCGCTGTCTTCGATCTGTCGGGCGGGCGGGCCACCTATTGAGCGATGCCGCGCTTGAGGGCGTCGAGATCATCGACGCCCACCACCACTTCTGGGACCTATCACGCTTTCCCTACCGCTGGCTGGCTCCCGGGAGCGGGCCGGGGAGGTTCGGGGAAAAGACCCTATTACAGCGCGATTACCTCGTTTCCGCCTATCAGGACGATTTCGCAGGCCACAATTTGACCGGCAGCGTCCATGTGCAAGCCAATTGCGGCGCGGACGATCCCGTAGCCGAAACGGCATGGCTGCAAGAGCTATCTGACGCCACGGGGGGGCCAAGCGCGGCGGTTGCCGAGGTGGATCTCTGCGCGCCAGAGGCCGCAGAGCAAATCGCGCGCAACCTTGCCTTTCCGGTGTTTCGTGGCCTCCGCACGCCCGTGGCCTATGACGCCGCCGGGCGCTGGCGGGTGGCCGATCGCGCAGGCGTTCTGGCGGAGCCCGCCTTCCGCGCAGCGCTTCCCCTTATTGAAGCCCATGGCCTGTGCCTTGAGATGGTTGTTGTCCCCGCGCAGCTTCCCGAGGTGGCCGCGCTCGCCGCCGCGTATCCGGGGCTGACCATCGTGATCAACCATTTCGCCACGCTGGAACCCGATCAGCCGGGCAATGCCAAGGATTGGTTTGCCGGGATCGACGCGCTTTCGGATACGCCCAACGTCGTTCTCAAGCTGTCCGGCCTCTGGACGGCGGATCGCGCGTGGTCCGCCCCGGTGCTCAAGCCCTACGTCGATTTCGCCCTCGCCGCGCTTGGTGCCGAGCGGATGATGTACGGCTCTAACCTGCCCGTAGAGACTGTGAACTGCCCGCTGAAGCAACAGATGGCCCAGCTTAAAACCATTCTGAGCGGCCAGCCGGACTCCACAATCCAAGCGCTGTTTTCCGGCACGGCCCGGCGCGTCTATCGGCTCGCCAAATGAAAACGGGGCCCTGAGAGGGCCCCGCTAAATCACTCCGCTTTGCGGCCCTGATCAGAAATCAAGGTTCTCCACGCTCAGCGCGTTGTTCTGGATGAACTCGCGGCGCGGTTCCACCACGTCGCCCATGAGCTTGGTGAAGATGTCATCGGCCTCGGCCAGATCCTCCACCCGCACCTGCAGCAGCGTGCGCGCTTCCGGGTCCAGCGTGGTTTCCCAGAGCTGATCGGGGTTCATCTCCCCCAGCCCCTTGTAGCGCTGTAGGGTGAGTCCTTTCTCACCCTCGGCCAGGATCGCTTTAAGAAGCTCCGTCGGCCCGTGGATCATCTGCGCGCGCTCCTTGCGCACCAGATTGGCCGGATCGGCAAAGGTGCCGCGGATCGGCTGGGACACCTCGGAGAGCTTGCGCGCCTCGCCGGAGCGCAGCACGGCGCCATCAAGCGTTCGGATCTCTTCCACGCCGCGCAGCACGCGCGTCAGGCGGATGCCGTGATCCTGCGTGATGCGCCCCTGCCAGCCGCGTTCATACTCCACGGCCACCAGATCCAGCCGCCGCGCAACCGACTCCGCCACCGCCTGCAGATCGGCATCGGCCCGGCCCGGATCAAAGGCGCCGGCCAACGCGGCCTGCTCAAGGATGTGGCGCGGGTAATGGGTCGGGAAAGCATCGAGGATTCGCTTGAAGTTGCGCGCCCCTTCCACGACGCGGCCCAGATCGGCCCCGGCGATCTCCTCACCGCTGGGCAGGCGCAGGATCGCGCCGTCGATGCCCTGCTCGATCAGGTAATCCTCCAGCGCGGCCTGATCCTTGAGGTAGACCTCCGAGCGCCCCCGGCTCACCTTGTAGAGCGGCGGCTGCGCGATATAGAGGTAGCCGCCTTCGATCAGCTCCGGCATCTGGCGGAAGAAGAACGTCAGCAGCAGCGTGCGGATATGCGCGCCGTCCACATCGGCATCCGTCATGATGACGACCTTGTGGTAGCGCAGCTTACCGATGTTGAACTCGTCGCGCCCGATCCCGGTGCCAAGCGCGGTGATCAGCGTGCCGATCTCCTGGCTGGAGAGCATCCGGTCAAACCGCGCACGCTCCACGTTCAGGATCTTGCCGCGCAGGGGCAGAACCGCCTGATTGTGGCGGGATCGACCCTGTTTGGCGGAGCCACCGGCGGAGTCGCCCTCCACGAGGAAGACTTCGGATTTGCTCGGATCCTTTTCCTGACAATCGGCCAGCTTGCCCGGCAGGCTCGCCACATCCATCGCCGTTTTCCGGCGGGTCAGCTCGCGCGCCTTGCGAGCGGCCTCACGGGCCAGCGCGGCCTCGATGATCTTGCCGACGATCTGCTTGGCTTCGTTGGGGTGCTCCTCGAACCACTCCGAGAGCTTCTCGTTCATCAGCCCTTCCACAGCCGGGCGCACCTCGGAAGAGACGAGCTTGTCCTTAGTCTGGGAGGAGAATTTCGGATCGGGCACTTTGACAGACAGCACGCAGGTCAGCCCTTCACGGGCATCGTCGCCAGTGAAGTTCACCTTCTCGCGCTTGGCGATGCCGGAGGATTGCGCGTAGTTGTTGATCGTGCGCGTCAGCGCGCCGCGGAAGCCGGCAAGGTGGGTGCCGCCATCGCGCTGCGGGATGTTGTTGGTGAAGGGCAGAACCGTCTCGTGGTAGCTGTCGTTCCACCACATGGCGACTTCGATGCCGATGCCGTCCTTCTCGCCGGTGACGAAGATCGGATCTTCCATCGCCGAGGTCTTGTGGCGATCGAGATAGCGCACGAATTCCTGCACGCCGCCCTCGTAATACAGCTCGCTGCGCAGCGGCTCTGCCGGGCGTTCGTCCTCAAGAATGATTTTCACCCCGGAGTTCAGGAACGCCAGTTCGCGCAGGCGGTTTTCCAGCGTCTTGAAGGAGTAGTCGAGGTTGGAGAACGTATCGGTCGAGGCCATGAAGCGCACCTCGGTGCCGGTGCGATCACCACAATCGCCGACCACTTCCAGATGCTTCACGGTGTCGCCACGCTCAAAGCGCGCGACGTGCTCCTTGCCGTTGCGCCAGATGCGCAGCTCCAGCCAGTCCGACAGCGCGTTCACCACGGACACACCCACGCCGTGCAGACCACCGGAGACCTTGTAGGAGTTGCTGTCGAACTTCCCGCCGGCGTGCAGCTGGGTCATGATGACCTCGGCCGCCGAAACGCCCTCTTCCGCGTGGATGTCCACAGGGATGCCGCGCCCGTTGTCACAGACGGAGACGCTGGAATCGGCGTGGATTTTCACCGTCACCGCATCGGCGTGGCCCGCGAGCGCCTCGTCGATGCCGTTGTCCACGACTTCGTAAACCATGTGGTGAAGGCCCGAGCCATCATCGGTGTCGCCGATGTACATGCCGGGCCTCTTCCGAACGGCTTCCAACCCCTTGAGAACCTTGATGGAATCGGCTCCATACTCGGCCGGGATCTGCTCGTTTTCGGACATGCGCGCCTTCCTTCGTATTTTTGTGATTTTATACGAAACCGGCGGGGGAATGTCACGCGGATTGACCCATTTTCTTGGGCCGACTCAGGCCGCGCGCGCCCCCATTTTTCCGGCCCGTTCCAGCCAGAGCGCCACCTTCTGCGCGCCCGCATGGGAGGCCGGCGCGAAGGTCGTGTAGCGGGTCGGGCGAATGCCGACAAAGCCGAGGATCTGGCGGCTCAGGAATGTCTTCACCGCATTGCCGTAGAAGAGCCAGAGGAAGACCGGCGGGGTGTCGGAGGTCAGCAGCACGCGGGCGGTTTTTCCGGTGAGCATGGGCGCGGGCAGACCAAGGACGTTTGGGTTGCGCGTGTCGAAGCTGCGCCCCGGCAGAAGCGCCCGGTCAAAAAGCCCCTTCAGCTTTGCCGGGATCGCGCCCCACCAGAGCGGCGTGGCCAGCACCAGATGCTCGGCCCAGTCCAGATCGCTCAGGAAGGCCTCCAGATCCGGCTCCAGCGGCTTGGAGGCCTCATAGCCGCCCTCGCCAAAGTCCGGATCAAACCGCATCGCAGCCAGATCCTGCAGGCGCACCTCATGGCCCGCTGCCGTGGCGGCCTGCGCATAGGCCTCGGTCAGGGCGCGCGAGAGGGAGGTTTCGCCGGGATGGCCGTTCAGAACGAGGATCTTGCGCATTGCCATGGGGTTCTCCAGAATAGAAAAATGACTTCGGTCATTTTCTAGACGCCAAAAAATGACCGCGGTCAATACATAAATTGACCGTGGTCATAAATTGATCGGATCCGCATGTCTGCCTCGCCCCAACCCCGCCGCCTCAAGACTCGCGCCAAGTTGCTCGAGGTCACGCAGGCGCTGCTTGAAACGCGCGGATTTTCCGGTCTGCGCATCGAGGAGATCGTGGAGGAAGCGGGCGTGGCCAAAGGCACGCTATTTGCCCATTTCACCGACAAGGACGGCCTTCTGGCGGTGCTCATCGGCGCTGAAATGATGCGCCTCCTAGACGCGATGGAGGCCGAAGGCACGCCCGACAGCGTCGATGCGCTGCTCGCGCGCCTTGCCCCGCAGCTGCGCTACATCGGCTCGGAGCGGGAGATCTTCGATCTGCTGCTGCGCTACTCCGGCACCATCGGCAGCAATGTAAACGAAGGCGTCGCGCGCTCCTTTGAGCGCCGCGTGGGCATCCTTGCAGGCTGGATTGCCCAGATGCAGGCCGAAGGCGTGCTACGCCGCGATCAAAGCCCGGAATGTTTGGCCGAGGGGCTAGAGGCCTTCATCAACCATGTGCTGGCGCTTGGCTTCTGCTCGATCGAAACCCGCCTTGAGGATCCGCAGGACGCGCTGCGCCCCCTGCTCACCGCCTGGCTCCTGCCGCAGGCCTAGGCCCGCACCTCGCTCACGCCATTTGCCTCCAGCACCTCCACCCTCTGCGCCCGCTCGCCCAGATCGGTGAACAGCTCTGGCCCGGTGCCCGTCATGAAGGCCTGCGTGCCCAGAGCGCAAATCTCGTCGTAAAGCGCGGCGCGGCGCTCGGCATCCAGATGGGCCGCCACCTCGTCGAGCAGAAGGATCGGCGGCGCGCCGATCTCCGCCGCCAAAGCGCGGCCATTGGCGAGGATCAGCGACACCAGAAGCGCCTTCTGCTCCCCGGTCGAGCAATCCTTGGCCGCCACGCCCTTGGCCGCGTACACAGCCCCCAGATCAGCGCGGTGCGGCCCCAAAAGCGTGCGCCCGGCGCGCAGGTCCGCAGGCCTGCCCTCGGAAAATCCTGCGGCGAGCGCCTCTTCGCTCTCCGGCCCTCTTTCCGCCCCATCGGCAAAGAGTAGGGAAAGCGCGGCCACCGGAAAGCTCGTCTCCGCATCGGCCTGCGCCGCCTGCAGCGCGGCGACCGCGCGCGCGCGGTTGGCGATGATCTCAGCCCCAGCCGCCGCCATCTGCGCCTCCAGCGCGCGATACCAATGCGGATCGTCGATCTGCTCCTTCAGCAGCCGGTTGCGCTCGCGCATGGCCTTCTCATAGGTGATCGACACATCCGCATGGCCGGGCTCGAAACTCAGCGTCATCCGGTCCAGAAACCGCCGCCGCCCCTCCGCGCCCTCGATCCAGAGCCGGTCCATCGAGGGCAGCAGCCAGAGCACCCGCGCGATGCGGCCCAGCTGCACCTGCGTCGCCGCCTTGCCGTCCACCTTCACGATCCGCGCCGCACCACCTTCCGACCATGTCTCGACCTCATGCGCCCGGTCGCCCTGCTCCACGAGCGCGGCCACCTTCCATCCCAGCGCCTCGGGCCGACGGGTCATCTCCGCCGCCGCCACCCGGCGCATCCCGCGCCCCGGCGACAGCAGGCTGATCGCTTCCAGAATATTGGTCTTGCCCGCCCCGTTGCGCCCGTGGATCGCCACGGGCCGCCCGTCAAGGCTGAGCCGCGCGCCCTTGTGTGAGCGGAAATGCGAAAGCCGCAGGTCGCGCAAAAAGAGGCGGCTCATCGGCCGCCCCTTTCACTTTGTTCCAAAAATATCTCCGCCGGAGGCATGAAGTCTGGCCTGACAGCGCTCAGACGCGCATCGGCATGACAACGTAAACCGCGCTTTCATCATTGCCTTCGCGCATCAGCGTCGGGTCGCCCGCGGAGTTGAACAGGAACACCGCGTTCTCACGGTCCACCTGACTGGCGATTTCCAGCAGGTATTTCGCGTTGAACCCGATCTCCAGCCGCTCGTCGCCATAGGCCACGGCAAGTTCTTCCTCAGCGGCGCCACTGTCAGGCGCATTCACCGAAAGCACCAGCCGGTCTTCGTCCAGCGCAAGTTTCACCGCGCGGGAGCGCTCGGAGGAAACGGTCGCCACACGGTCCACGGCCTGCGCGAACTCGCCGGCGTCTACTTCCAGACGGCGGGTGTTTCCGGCCGGGATGACGCGGGTGTAGTCGGGGAAGGTGCCGTCGATCACTTTCGAGGTCAGAGTGATTTCCGGCGTGGCGAAACGCACCTTTGTTTCAGAGACCGACACCGCAATCTGCGCCTCGTCGTCTTCCAAAAGCTTGCGCAGCTCACCCACCGTCTTGCGGGGCACGATCACGCCGGGCATTTCTTCCGCGCCAGCGGGCAGATCGGCATCGATCCGGGCCAGACGGTGGCCATCGGTGGCCACGGCGCGCAGCACCTTGCCATCGGCACCTTGCGAGACATGCAGGTAGACGCCGTTCAGGTAGTAGCGGGTTTCCTCGGTGGAAATCGCGAATTTGGATTTGTCGAACAGCCGCCGCAGCGCCGGGGCGGGGGCGGAGAAGTTCGCGGTGTACTCGGACGAAGCCATCACCGGGAAGTCTTCTTTCGGCAGCGTCGCCAGTGAGAAGTTGGAGCGACCCGCTTCCACCGTGAGGCGGCCGGAGGCCGCTTCCTCGGTCAGCTGCACCAGCGCCCCGTCGGGCAGCTTGCGCACGATCTCATGCAGGGTCACGGCGGACACCGTCGTTGCGCCTGCACGCTCGACCTGCGCCAGCGTCTTGTCCACCACTTCGATGTCCAGATCGGTGGCGCGGAAGCTCACATGCTCGCCTTCGGCCTCGATCAGCACGTTGGCAAGGATCGGGATCGTGTTGCGGCGCTCCACGACCGACTGCGCCTGTGCGACAGCTTTCAACAGCGTGCCGCGTTCAATGCTGATCTTCATAACCCTCGCTCCTGACAGCTGTCGGGGCGTCGAACGTATCCCATTCGCACCCCAGCTCAAGTGTTTTTTCGGACTGTCTGTTGGAAAGGCACGGGCGTCAAGCGCTGACGCCCGTTTCCCGGGCGCGGCCCTAGGCCTCTAGGCTTCGGCGCAACAGTTCCAGATCTTCGGCGATCTGGTGGTCATGGCCTTTCAGCTCCTCGATGCGCTTCACCCCGTGCATGACGGTGGTGTGATCACGCCCGCCAAAGCGGCGGCCGATTTCCGGGAGCGATCGGCTTGTGAGCTGCTTGGAGAGATACATCGCCACCTGACGCGGCCGCGCGATGGTGCGCGCCCGGCGGGGGCCGATCATCTCGGAGAGGCGGATGTTGTAGTGCTCGCTCACCTTGCGCTGGATTTCCTCGATGGTGATCTTGCGATCCGAAGCCCGCAGGATATCGGCCAAGCAATCCTGCGCCAGATCCATCGTGATCTCGCGCCCCACGAGGGAGGCGAAGGCGAAGAGCCGCGTCAGCGCACCTTCCAGCACGCGCACGTTGGTGGAGATGCGATGGGCGAGGAATTCGAGGATCCCCGGCGCAAGCACTAGATCCGGGTACTGCTGGCGGTATTGCTCCACCTTCTGCTGCAGGATGCCAAGGCGCAGCTCGTAGTCGGTCGGGTGAAGATCCACCACGAGCCCGCTCTGCAGGCGCGACTTGATGCGCTCTTCCAGATCCTTGATCTCGCCCGGCGCGCGATCGGCGGAGATGATGATCTGCTTGTTCTGATCCACCAGCGCGTTGAACGTGTGGAAGAACTCTTCCTGCGTGCTGTCCTTGCCGGCGATGAACTGGACATCATCGACCATCAGCACGTCGACAGCGCGGAAGAGGCCCTTGAAGTCCATCATCTTCTTCTCGCGCAGCGCCTGCACGAAGCGGTACATGAACTGCTCCGCCGAGAGGTAGACGACGTTCAGATCCGGGCGGCTGGCTTGAAGCTCATGGGCGATGGCGTGCATCAGGTGCGTTTTACCAAGGCCAACGCCCCCATAGAGGAACAGCGGGTTGAAGGTAACGGGGCCACCCTCGGCCACGCGGCGCGCGGCGGCATGGGCCAGTTCGTTGGGCTTGCCAACGACGAAACTGTCGAAGGTGAAACGGGAGTCCAGCGGTGCGCCGGGCAGGCCGGGCTCGGCCGGGCGGACAGCCGCAGCGGCGGCCTTGGCGACGGGCTGCTGGGCGGCGCGTGGCTCGCTATTTGCGGCTTGCGCCGACGGTGCGGGCGCGGCGGAGGGCACGATGAATTCAATCCGGCTCACTGGCGCACCGGCTTTGCCAAGATGGTGGCGGATCTGATCGCCGAAGTTGCGCGAGACCCAGTTGCCGATGAAGCTCGTCGGGACGTCAAACGTCGCCACGCCGCTTTTCAGATCGCGAAAAACAAGCGGCTCGATCCAATTCGTGTAGTTGCTGCGCCCCAATGATTTCTGAAGTTCATCTTTGACCTGTCCCCACGTCTCTTCTGTCATTTTTTCCGTCCGCTTTTTTGCGCTTTATTGACCCGTATCACTCGCAAACTCCGCCGCATCAAAGCGGAGCCAACCATGCGGCACACAAAGCGATGGGGATCGCATGGCAAAAGCCATCCGTGGGCTGAAACCAAGTGTTTCAGCTGCTCTGGTCTGCCTCAGACCTTCGAGCCCTCTTCGCCACAAAATATCCCGTGCAAGCGGCCCGAATCCGGGCCGGCACAACCTGTGGCAAGAGCCATTTTCCATATGGACATGTGAAGAAGAGAGCCCACGCAAATCGACGCGCGGTTATCCCCTTCAGATCGGTAAAGCCCGGCGCAGCCAGACCCAATTCCGACATTTCCACACCCGGCACATCCGGCACGGGCCATCGCAATCAGCTGATGGTTCCCCATGATCCGGAGCGGCAGCCCGGTTGCTTCGCATGTCCCCCCAAGACGATGTGAATCGCACAGCCAAGCTAGCCCGCCCGTCAGACGAGTCGCAACGACTCTTCTGGCTTGACTCTGGACTCCTCTGAATCGAATCCCGTGACCATGCGGAAGGTGTGGTTTTTCTGCCGCGTTGCTGCAGATGCGAGATGCAGTGGCAGAATCTCCAAACGAAAAAAGCGCCCCGAAGGGCGCTTATTCACGACTCATCTTTCAGCCCCGAAGGCAGGGCTGAGACCAGATCAGGCCAGCACTTTCACGCGGGCAGACAGGCGGGAGATTTTGCGGGAGGCGGTGTTCTTGTGAACGATGCCTTTGGTCACGCCACGCATCAGTTCGGATTCTGCAACGCGCAGAGCGGCCTGAGAAGCGGCCTTGTCGCCGGAAGCGATGGCTTCCTCGACCTTGCGCAGGTAGGTGCGGATGCGGGAGCGGCGGGCTTTGTTGACGGCGAAGCGGCGCTCGTTCTGACGGGCGCGTTTCTTGGACTGCGGCGAGTTGGCCATGGATCTGTTACCCTTCTAGGTTCGGTTCTTTCCAACGCATGCAGACGCCCGAACGGGTCCCCCGAGTGGGGTTGATCCAGCCAAAGCGGGCTACACGCGCATGTATGGCAGCGGCGTTTAAGGGGATTCCCCGGCAATTGCAAACAGGAATTGCCCTTGGGCCGCGCAGGGCAGCACTGCGTGCCACGCAGCCCTGCCCGGTGGTTGCCTATTACTTGTCGCGGAACTGAGGTTCGCGCTTCTCAAGGAAGGCGTTCATGCCCTCTTTCTGATCTTCTGTCGCAAAGAGCGCGTGGAAGATGCGGCGCTCAAACAGCAGCCCTTCGGACAGCGTGGTTTCGTAGGAGCGGTTCACCGCCTCTTTCACCACCGCCGTGGCCAGCGCGCTTTTCTCGGCGATCTTCTGGGCCGCGCCCAGCGCTTCTTCGATCAGCTTCTTGGCCGGCACCACGCGGGAGACGAGCCCGGACCGCTCGGCCTCCTCGGCATCCATGAAACGGCCCGTCAGATGCATGTCCATGGATTTGGACTTGCCCACGAAGCGTGTCAACCGCTGGGTGCCACCGATCCCGGCCACGACGCCGAGGTTGATCTCGGGCTGGCCGAACTTGGCGGTGTCCGAGGCGATGATGAAATCGCACATCATCGCCAGCTCGCAACCCCCGCCCAGCGCGTAGCCGGAGACGGCGGCGATGATCGGTTTGCGCGTTTTCAGCAGTTGCTCTGTTTCGGCCCCGAAGAAATCAGAGGTGAACATCTCCACGAAGCTCTTCTCCGACATCTCCTTGATGTCGGCCCCGGCGGCGAAGGCCTTCTCCGAACCGGTCAGCACGATGCAGCGCACCTTGTCGTTGGCGTCGGCCTCTTTCAGCGCGTCCGCCAGCTCTCCGAGCAAGTGTGAATTGAGGGCGTTGAGGGCTTCGGGTCGGTTCAGGGTGATCAGCGCCACATGGTCGCTGATGTCGACAATCAATGTCTCGAAGGCCATGAAATCCTGCCAGATTGGTTTCGTCAGAACCGATTCCTTACCAGTCTGACCCCCCGGATCAAGCTATCTTTGGCATTGCGGGCAATAGAAACTCGACCGCCCCGACTGCACGATTCGCTTTACGGTGCCGCCGCAACCGGGCGTTGCGCAGGGCGCGCCCTCGCGCCCGTAAACGCGGAAGGTATGCTGAAAATATCCAAGCTCACCATTGGCTTGGCGGTGATCGCGCAGCGAGGAGCCACCGGCCTCGATGGCCTCCGAAAGCACCGCGCGCACGGCCGGAACCAGCGCCTCGATCTTGCGTCGGGACAGATTGCCTGCCTTTCTTTTCGGCGATACGCCAACCCGGTGCAGGACTTCACAGACGTAAATATTGCCAAGCCCGGCCACGATTCCCTGATCCAGCAGCGCCGCCTTTATGGGCGTGTTCTTTCCCGAAAAGCGCTCGGCCAGATAATCGGCGTGAAAGCCATTGCCCAGCGGCTCAGGCCCGAGAGCTGCAATCAGCTTGTGGGCGGCCTCCTGGCCCGTCGCCATCAGATCCATCGCTCCGAACCGCCGCGCATCGTTAAAGGCGATCCGCGCGCCGTTCTCCATGTCGAGCACCACGTGATCGTGCTTTACCAGTGGCGCGATCTCGTGGGCGAAGGTGCCAACCGATGTCCCCGAAACCTGCATCCGCCCCGACATCCCCAGATGAATGAGCAGCGTTTCCCCGGTGGAGAGATCGGCAAGGATATATTTGCTGCGCCGCCGCAGCCGCTCCACCCGCGCGCCGGTCAGCCGCTGCGCCATATTGTCCGGGAAGGGCCACCGCAGATCCGGGCGGCGCACATCGGCGCGCACGATCACCTGCCCCTCCATCACCGGCGCCAGCCCGCGGCGGACGGTTTCGACCTCTGGCAATTCGGGCATCGGGGCTCCTCGCGGCAAAAGGGGCGCATTGTAACGCCGGGTGTGGGCCCTATAAGAAGGGCAGGACATAGAGGAACGGCAAGGCCCCATCAGCATGAGCCAGGAAAAAACCACCCACTTCGGCTTCCAGACGGTGAACGAATCCGAGAAGGCCGGGATGGTCCACGGCGTCTTCACCAATGTCGCCAGCAAATACGACGTGATGAACGACGCCATGAGCATGGGCATCCACCGCATCTGGAAAGACGCGATGATGGATTGGCTCGCGCCGCGCGCGGGCCAGAAGCTGCTGGACGTGGCCGGGGGCACCGGCGATATCTCCTTCCGCTTCCTCAAACGCGCCGGATACGCCCATGCGACCGTGCTGGACATGACGGAATCCATGCTGGTGGAAGGCGCAAAACGCGCAGAGGCCGGGGCGATGGCCGACAGCCTTGATTGGGTCGTGGGCGATGCGATGCAGCTGCCGTTTGAGGCCAACACCTTTGATGTCTACACGATCAGCTTCGGCATCCGGAACGTCACCCGCATTCCCGATGCGCTCGCGGAAGCCTACCGCGTGCTCAAGCCCGGCGGGCGGCTGATGGTGCTGGAGTTCAGCCACATCCCCAACGACATGATGCAGAAGGCCTACGATCTCTATTCCTTCAACGTGATCCCGGTGATGGGGCAGGTGATCGCCAATGATCGTGACAGCTACCAGTATCTGGTGGAATCGATCCGCAACTTCCCGGATCAGGAGACCTTCGCTTCGATGATCCGCACGGCCGGTTTCGACAACGTGAAATACCGCAACCTGACAATGGGCATCGCGGCGCTGCATTCCGGCTGGAAGATCTGATCCATGCGCGGCCCTCACAACATCTGGCGCCTGATCCGCACCGGCGCGACCTTGGAGCGCACGGGTGCCATGAGCGTCATGCTCGACGCGATGGAGGCCCCGCCGCTGCTGCGCGGGCTCTACCGCGGCATCGCATGGCCGCTGCAATGGCTGGGCGACAAAGGCGATCCCTCCCGCCCGCCGATCACCCGCGCGCTGACCGCGCTGGGCCCGGCCTACATCAAGTTCGGTCAGATCCTTTCGACCCGCCCCGATGTGGTGGGCGACGATCTGGCCACCGAATTGCGCGTGCTGCAGGACAAGCTGCCGCCCTTCCCAACCGAGATCGCCAAGAAGCAGATCGCGGAAGCGCTGGAGCAGGATCCCGACGAGATCTTCGAAGAGTTCTCCGATGCCGTCGCCGCCGCCTCTATTGCGCAGGTGCACAAGGCGCGGCTGAAGCGTACGGGCGAGTTCGTGGCCGTAAAAGTACTGCGCCCCGGCATCGGCAAGGCCTTCCAGCGCGACATCGACGCCTTCTATTTCGCCGCAGGCGCCATCGAGCTGTTCGCCCCCTTCTCACGCCGCCTGAAGCCCTATGCCGTGATCGAGCATTTCGAAAGCGTCGTGCTGGGCGAGTTGGACCTGCGGCTCGAAGCGGCCTCGGCCTCGCAGTTCCAGTCCAACACCGAGAAGGACGAAGGCTTCCGCGTCGCCGCGCCGCGCTGGGATCTGACCGACAAGACGGTGCTGACGATGGATTGGGTGGAAGGCACCCCCATCGGCGACAACGCGCTGCTGGAGAAGGAAGGCTTTGACCGCGCCGCGCTGGGCGCACGGGTGCTGCAGCTTTTCCTGAGCCACGCCCTGCGCGACGGGTTCTTCCACGGCGACATGCATCAGGGCAACCTGAAGGTCGGCCCGGACGGGGCCATCGTGGCCTATGATTTCGGCATCATGGGCCAGATCGACGAATACACCCGCCGCGTCTATGCCGAGATCCTTTATGGCTTCATCAAGCGCGATTACCGCCGCGTGGCCGAGGTGCATTTCGAGGCCGGATACGTGCCCGCCGATCAGGATGTCGAAGCCTTTGCGCTGGCGCTTCGGGCTGTCGGAGAGCCTATTTTCGGCATGGATGCCTCCAATATCTCCATGGGGCGGTTGCTTGCCTATCTCTTCGAGGTGACGGAGCGCTTCGGCATGGAAACCCGCACCGAGCTATTGCTGCTGCAACGCACGATGGTGGTGGTGGAGGGCGTGAGCCGCTCGCTGTCGCCCCATGTGAACATCTGGGAAGTCGCCCAGCCGGTGGTGGAAGATTACATCAAGGTCTCGATCGGCCCGAAGGCGCTGGCGAGCGATCTGGCGAAGACAGCACGCGTTCTGGCCCGCTTCGGCCCCCGCCTGCCCGCCCTCGCCGAGGCTGCGCTGGTGGCCCAAAGCCACAATGCGCCACCCAAGCGGCTTGCACCCTCCCGCCGCCGGATCGCCGGGTGGATGCTGGCGGGCAGCGGCCTCACGCTGGTGGGGGTCTGGCTGCTCTCAGCCCTCTAAAGCGGCGATTTCCAGATCGCGGGCGCGGGCGTATTCCGCCTCGCCCCTGCGTGCCTTCCAATCGCAGTAAGCCGCCATGCGCCAATGAAACAGCGGCGCAAGGGCGCGGTAGCGCGCGGCGGTCTCCGCATCCGGGTAGGCCGCCAGAAACGCCGCTTGCTGCGCCTCCGTGAGCGGCCCACTGCCGTAGATCTGCTGCATCGCTGGCGAAAGATAGATCGCCAGATCCTCCGCCGCATCGCCCAGCGCGGGGCACTGCCAATCGATGAACACCGGCCCGGAGTCCGAGGCGATGATGTTGGCCGGCACGGCATCGCCATGGATCAGGCAACTGCTGGCGGGGGGAAGAGGTGGCACCTCTGGCAGCATCTCGGCCAATCGGGATTCACGATTGCCCTCCAGAAAGAAACGACCCATTTTCGCGATTTCAGCCGGATCAGAGCCTGTTCTGCGCAGCTCCGGCCTTTGCGGCAGCCCATGCAGCCGCCCGAGCGCGCGCGCCACGTCCTGCGGCGCAACCTCGCCGTGGGTGCCCGGCACAAACCCGTAGAGGATCACCACGCCGAGCGGGCTATCCGCTTTCCCAAGAAAGGGCGGCGCAAGCTCGGTGCCCGCCAGCGCCTGCAGTGCCACCGCCTCCGCTTCGGCCTCATTCGGGAACAGCGCGTTGCCGCGCGCGGGCCGGTAGAGTTTACAGACCAGATCAACGCCGCCGCCCTGCACCCGCCAGAGCGCATTGGAGCGCCCTCCGGCCAGCACCGCCCAGCGCGTGGCCGCGGGGATCAGCCCCTGCCGTTCCAGTACCGCGCGCAGAATGGCCTCTGCCTGCATGTCATTCGCCCCGTTCAAAGTCGCGGCACGCTAGACGCTGCGAGCGGGCTTGCCAATGGAGGTTCAGGGCGCATCGGCGAGGATCATGTCGCTGGCTTTCTCGGCGATCATGATCGTCGGCGAATTGGTGTTGCCCGAGGTGATACGCGGCATGACGGAGGCATCGGCCACCCGCAGCCCCGCAATCCCGCGCAGGCGCAGACGCTCATCCAGCGGTGCGTCCGGCCCCATCGCCACGGTGCCCACCGGATGAAAGATCGTCGTGCCGATCTCGCCCGCCGCGCGCACCAGATCGGCCTCCGTATCGCTCGGATCGGCTGGCTTGAATTCCTGCGGCGCGTATTTCGCCATCGGCCCGGCCGCCATGATCCGCCGTGTGAGCCGGATGGAATCCGCCGCCACGCGCTTGTCACCTTCAGTGCTCAGATAATTGGGGCGGATCTCGGGGTGGGCCAGCGGATCGCGCGAGGTGATCTGCACATGACCCCGGCTTTCCGGCCGCAGGTTACAGACACTCGCGGTGATCGCATCGAACGGGTGCAGCGGCTCACCGAAAGCATCCAGCGACAGCGGCTGCACGTGATACTCCAGATCCGGCGTCGCCACATCGGGGCGGGAGCGCGCGAAGGCCCCCAACTGGCTTGGCGCCATGGACATCGGCCCGGTGCGTTTGAGCGCATATTCCAGCCCAATCTTCGCCTGCCCCCAGAGGCTTGCCGCCATCGTGTTGAGCGTCTTAGCATTCTCAACCCGATAAGCGCAGCGGATCTGCAGGTGATCCTGCAAGTTCGACCCTACTCCAGCGTTTTCCTGCACCACGTCGACACCATGCTCCTGCAGAAGTTCCCCCGGCCCAATGCCCGAAAGCTGCAGAATCTGCGGTGACCCGATCGCACCGGCGGCGAGGATCACCTCACCGCGCACCCGTGCCTCACAGGCCTCGCCCTGCCGCCTGTAGCGTACCCCGACAGCGCGGCCGTTTTCCAAAATCAGCCCCTCTGCCTGCGCGTGGGTTTCCACCTTCAGGTTCTGCCGCCCCTTCGCGGGCCGCAGGAAGGCTTTGGACGTATTCCACCGCCAGCCCTTGCGCTGGTTGACCTTGAAATAGGCAACGCCTTCATTGTCCCCGCCGTTGAAATCCTCCGTGCGCGGCAGGCCGACGGCCTCGCAGGCGGCCATGAAATCATCGAGGATCTCCCAGCTCAGACGCTGGTTCTCCACCCGCCATTCCCCGCCCGCGCCGTGGGTGTCGCTTGCGCCGCCCACGTAATCCTCGCTGCGCTTGAAATAGGGCAGCACGTCGTCCCACCCCCATCCGGTGTTGCCGAGCTGCCGCCAGCCGTCATAGTCGGCGGCCTGCCCGCGCAGGTAGAGCATCCCATTGATCGAGGAACAGCCGCCCAGCACGCGCCCGCGCGGATAGATCAGGCTGCGCCCGTTCAGCCCCGGCTCTTCCGCCGTGCGAAAGCCCCAGTCGGTGCGCGGGTTGCCGATGCAATAGAGGTAGCCGATGGGGATATGGATCCAGTGGTAAGTGTCCTTGCCGCCGGCTTCCAGCAACAGCACCTGGTGCTTGCCGTTTTCGCTCAGCCGGTTGGCCAGCACGCAGCCCGCACTACCCGCGCCCACGATGATATAGTCAAATTCCATATCGTCCTCCCAGGGCCGAGCCTAGGAGTCCGCGCCCCTCCCTGCAACGCGCAAGAGAGCACATCGGGCAGCCACCGCCCGATCGGGGCGGTCGGGGGCTGCCCGATGGGGATGGTTGGGGGCTGCCCGACATTATGTCGGGCAAGAGTGATTGCGCTTAGGCGCGGCTGGCGATCTCTGTCCCGGCGGCCCAGCCCGAGGACCAGGCCCATTGGAAGTTGTAGCCGCCAAGCCAGCCCGTCACATCCACCATTTCACCGATAAAGAAGAGCCCCGGCACGTGGCGCGCTTCCATCGTCTTGGCGCTGAGCGCATCCGTGTCCACGCCGCCGAGCGTCACCTCAGCTGTGCGGTAGCCCTCGGTGCCGATGGGCTTGAGCCGCCAGTGGTGCAGGTGATCAGCGATGACCCGCAGGGATTTGTCGGATTGATCGGCAATATTGCCCGAAACCTGCAGAGTTAGAGCCTGTTGTGCCGCCAAGCGCTTCGGCAGCAGGTCCGCCAGAACCCCCGCTGCATCGCGCCGCCCGTTCTCCTGCCGCTTTGCGCGCAGTTCGGCAAAAGCATCCCGCCCCGGCAGCAAGTTCACCTCGATCTCTTCACCCTCCTGCCAGTAGGAGGAGACCTGCAGGATCGACGGGCCAGAGAGACCCCGGTGTGTGAACAGGAGCGCCTCGCGGAAGGCGGTGCCGCCGCTGGCCACTTCTGCTTCGCAGGCGACGCCCGCGATCTCGGCAAAACCGGCCTTCAGATCCTCGGCAAAGGTCAGCGGGACGAGCCCGGCGCGGGTTTCGGTGAGCGGTAGGCCGAATTGCTCGGCCACACGATAGCCAAACCCCGTCGCGCCCATCTTGGGGATGGATTTGCCCCCGGTCGCGATCACGAGGTTTCGCGCCGTCACATGACCTGCCCGCGCGCCCTCCAGCTCCAGCCGGAAGCCGCTTTCAATTTTCGTGATCGCTTTTGCCGAGGTCTGCAAGGCCAGAGATGCGCCGGCTTTCGCCATTTCATCCAGCAGCATGGCGATGATCTGCTTGGCGGAGTCATCGCAAAACAGCTGGCCGAGGGTCTTTTCGTGATAAGCGATGCCGTGGCGCGCGACGAGGTCGATGAAATCCCATTGCGTGTAGCGCTTGAGCGCGGATTTGGCGAAATGCGGGTTCTGCGAGAGGAAGGCATGCGGACCGCAATGCATGTTGGTGAAATTGCAGCGCCCGCCACCGGAAATGCGGATTTTCTCCCCGGCGGCTTTCGCATGATCCACCACCAAAACGCGCCCGCCCTGCGCCGCCGCATGGGCCGCGCACATCATGCCAGCCGCGCCAGCGCCAAGGATCACTGTATCAAAGGACGTTTCGCTCATGGCGCCCTGCTACAGCAGGTGAACGCCTTGCACCAGCCTCTGGCCGTCAGCCGGCGCCGCGTCAAGCGGGCATCTGGGCAAGGGCGCTCAGCAGCCGGTCGGCGATCTCTGCAGCATCCGGCCCGGCTTTGAACCGCGCGGCGGTGGCTTTGGCGGCCTTGAGCGCGGCAGGCTTCAGCAGATCGGCCAGCGCGGCTTCGAATTTCGCCTCGGTCAAGTGCTGGAACGGCACAGAGCGCCCGGCTCCCAGCTCACGGATGTGGCGGGCGTTGTCATATTGGTCGTAGCCGAAGGGCGTGGCGAGTTGCGGCACACCGGCGCGCAGGGCCTCGGCGGTGGTGCCGATACCGCCGTGCTGCACAAGGGCGGCGGCGCGCGGCAGGATCTGGTCAAAGGGTGCATAGGGCTGCCAGAGCATGCCCTCGGGCAGGGGATCGGGCAGCTGATGGCGCACGTGGGTCAGGAAGACGGCACGTTGGCCAAGGCGCTGCAGGGCCGGGATTGCGGCAGAATAGAGCCTTTCTGCCTGAAAATTCCCGGTGCCTGCTGTAAAAACGACGGGCGGCGGGCCGCTGTCCAGAAAGGTGGCCAGTTCCGGGCTGACCTGTTGGCTCTGCAGCGCCTTGTAGAAGATGAAATCTCCCTGCACGCGCGGCGCGGGCCAATCGGCTTGCGGGGCGGCGTACCACTCGGGAAAGAGCGGCATGTAAAGATCCGCCGCCTCTTGGATATGCCCGAAGAAGGAAGCGACAGGCGGCAGCCCGGCTTCATGCCGCGTCGCGTTGAGCGTGGGGAGTATCGGGCCGTTGATGATCCTGTCCTCGCCCTTCTGCGTCAGCCAGCGCCGTACCACGGGCAGCATCCAGCGCCCGAAGGTGACGGGGCCAAGCCGGGGTACGCCGAAGGTCTGGCGGGTCAGGGCGGAGCGGATGAAGCCGGGCTGAAGGATCGGGTTCACGATCCGCACGGGCCGACCGGCGGTGCGCGCCAGCGCGGCGGCCGGAACGAGCAGCGTGTGGCTGACGATCACGGGCGTTTCGCCTTCCGGCAGGGCTTCCACCCACCGACGCAACGCCAGAAGATTGGGCGCTATCATGCGATCCCAGAAGGCGGCAGGACCGCTGGCCTCGCCGTGGATCTTGGGATCCTTCGCCGCGCCGCGCAGCTGCTCCAGATCGCCGAAAGGTGCGAAGGTGAGGCCATGTTCGGCGACCATTTCGGCGAGAAGCGGCGTTGTCATCAGGGTGACGCGATGGCCCCGCGCCTGCAGCGCCCGGCCCAGCTCCATGAACGGAAAGACATCCCCGGCAGAGCCGATGGTGGCGAGCAAGAAATGATCTGTTGTGCCCGGCTGCACCGATGCCCCCTGCGGCTGGAAAAGAAGCGTTTCAATGGGCCAAAGCATCCCCGCAGGCAGGCGCGGCGTCAATGGCACCCCGCCCTTGCCCGCAGCGTTGTGCCCTAACTGCCGCGCCAAGCCAGCGCTTGTGCCTGTTCGCGCAGCTGATCCGCGATCAGCCCGAAGCTCTCGGCCAGCGGCGAGGAGCGCCGCCAGACCATGCCGATGGTACGCTTGGGCTGGGGCGCAGGCAAGCGGACGACATCCACTGGCGCATTGCCAGCCTCCACCGCCACGGCCATCTCGGGGATCAGCGTCACGCCGATCCCGGCCCCAACCATTTGCACCAGCGTGGCGAGCGAGCTGCCCTGCATCAGGGCACGGGCAGGCGTGTCGGGAATATCGCAGAAGGTGAGCGCCTGATCGCGGAAACAGTGACCCTCTTCCAGCAGAAGAAGCCGCATTTCGCGCAAATGCTCGGGGCGCGGCACGGGCTTCCCGGCGTCGCTTCCCGGGCGAACGAGCACGAACTCCTCGTCAAACAGCGGCTCTTCATGCAGGGCAGGTTCGCTCACGGGAAGGGCGACGATGGCTAGGTCCAGCCGCCCGTCGGCAAGATCGGCCAGCAGCGTGCGGGTGACGGATTCGCGCGGTTGAAGATCGAGGTTCGGATAGGCTTGGGTCAGCCCGGTGATCAGCCGGGGCAGCAGGTAGGGCGCGATCGTGGGGATCACGCCAAGCCGCAAACGGCCAGCCAGCGGCGCATGAACAGTGCGCGCGAGATCGGCGATTTCCTCCACGTCGCCAAGGATCTTGCGCGCCCGCACCGCCAACTCCTCGCCTAGGCTCGTGAGCCGGATCTGCCGCGCATTGCGCTCGATCAGTGGCGCACCGAGCAGGGCCTCAAGCTCTTTCATCTGCACCGAAAGCGCGGGCTGGGTGATTGCGCAAGATTCCGCGGCGCGCCCGAAGTGGCCATGGCGGGAGAGCGCCTCGAAATAGCGCAGGTGTTTCATGGTGAGATTGATCATAAGCTCATCTAATCGGCGCGATTAGAAAATACAAATTATATTAATTCTAAAAACTGCTACCTTCCTCTCATCAACGGCCACGCGGATTCGCGCGGGCCGCGTGTTATTCGGCGCCACGTGCGCCGCTCAAGCGAGGAGAGCCAGCATGGACGGAAACAACGTGAACACCGGTGGCAAATGCCCCATCCATCACGGGGGCCTGACCGAAAGCGGCACATCTGTTGTCGAATGGTGGCCCAAATCCCTGAACCTCGACATCCTGCACCAGCAGGACAGCAAGACGAACCCGATGGGCGGGGAGTTCAACTACCGCGAGGCGCTGAAATCGCTCGACGTTGAGGCCCTGAAAGCCGATCTGCGCGCCCTCATGACGGACAGCCAGGATTGGTGGCCGGCAGACTGGGGCAGCTACGTGGGCATGTTCGCCCGCGTCGCCTGGCACGCGGCAGGCTCCTATCGTCTCGCCGATGGGCGCGGCGGGGCCGGCACCGGCAACCAGCGCTTTGCGCCGCTGAACTCCTGGCCGGACAACGCCAACACCGACAAGGGCCGTCGCTTGTTGTGGCCGATCAAGAAGAAATACGGCAACAAGATCAGCTGGGCCGACCTGATGATCCTTGCCGGCAATGTCGCATATGAGGAAGCCGGGCTGAAAACCTATGGCTTTGCCTTCGGCCGCGAAGATATCTGGCATCCGGAGAAGGATGTGTACTGGGGCAGCGAGAAAGAATGGCTCGCCCCCTCGGGCACGCGCTACGGCGACGTGGCCAAGCCGAACACGATGGAAAACCCCCTCGCCGCCGTGCAGATGGGCCTGATTTACGTGAACCCGGAAGGGGTGAACGGCCAGCCGGACCCGGCGAAGACCGCCGAGCAGATCCGCGAGACCTTCGCCCGCATGGCGATGAACGACGAGGAAACCGCCGCGCTCACCGCAGGCGGCCACACCATCGGCAAGGCGCACGGCAACGGCTCCGCCGCCGATCTGAGCCCGGAACCCGAAGGCGCGGACCTGACCGATCAGGGCCTTGGCTGGATGCCCACGAAAGGCCGTGGCATTGGCCGCGATCAGGTTGTCTCCGGCATCGAGGGTGCCTGGACGGCGAACCCCACCAAATGGGACATGGGCTACTTCGAGATGCTCTTCGGCCATGAGTGGGAACTGCGCAAATCCCCCGCAGGTGCCTGGCAATGGGAGCCGGTGTCTATCGAGGAGGCCGACAAGCCGGCAGACGTGGAAGATGCCGCGATCAAGACGACGCCGATCATGACGGACGCCGATATGGCGATGAAGGTGGATCCCGCCTACCGCGCCATCTGCGAGAAATTCATGGCGGATCCGGACTACTTCTCCGAAACCTTCGCCAAGGCTTGGTTCAAGCTCACCCACCGCGACATGGGCCCGAAAGCCCGCTGGATTGGCCCGGAAGTGCCGCAGGAAGATCTGATCTGGCAAGACCCTATTCCGGCCGGAAACAGCGATTACGTGGTCGCCGAGGTGAAGAGCAAGATCGCCGCCTCCGGGCTTTCGGTGGCGGATATGGTCGCCACTGCATGGGATTCCGCCCGCACCTTCCGCGGCTCCGACATGCGCGGCGGTGCCAATGGCGCGCGCCTGCGGCTAGCCCCGCAAAAGGACTGGGAGGGCAATGAGCCCGCCCGCCTCGCCCGCGTGCTGGAGAAGCTGGAGCCGATCGCCGCAGAAACCGGTGCCTCCGTGGCCGATGTGATCGTGCTCGCCGGCTGCCTGGGCATCGAACAGGCCGCCAAGGCGGCTGGCCACGACATTGCCGTACCCTTCTCCCCGGGCCGGGGTGACGCGACGCAGGAGCAGACGGATGTCGACTCCTTCGCACCGCTGGAACCGCTGGCCGATGGTTTCCGCAACTGGGAGAAAGCCGACTACGTGGTAACGCCGGAGGAATTGCTACTGGACCGCGCTCAACTTCTGGGCCTGACCGGGGCCGAGATGACGGTGCTCGTTGGTGGCCTGCGTGCCATCGGTGCAAACCACGGCGGCAGCAAGCACGGCGTCTTCACCGATCGCGAAGGCGCGCTGACGCCGGACTTCTTCACCACGCTCACCGATATGTCCTATCGCTGGGTGCCGGTGGAAGGCGGAACCTACGAGATCCGGTCGCGCAAGGATGACTCGGTGAAATACATCGCCACCCGCGTGGATCTGGTGTTCGGCTCCAACTCCGTGCTGCGGGCCTATGCGGAAGTCTACGCGCAGGACGACAATGAAGCGAAGTTCGTCGCCGATTTCGTGAAAGCCTGGGCCAAGGTGATGGACGCGGACCGCTTCGACCTCGTCTGAGCCTTCTGGCCGACACAAGACATATACACTCAAAGGAAGCCCGGTTTGCGCCGGGCTTCTTTATTTGAACAAGGCAGCGTAGCGCGGAATGAAATACCGCAAAAAGCTGCGCACTTCGGGGCGGCGATAGGCCTGCGGCGCAATCAGGACGAGATGAGGTGCACAAAGCGCTTCCGGTGGCTCAAAGCATCGGATCAAGCGGCCGGCGCGCTCGTCCTTTTCCGCAAGGCGCAGGTTGATGATCCCCAACCCTTGGCCAGCCCGAACTGCCGCATCCAAGACCGTGATTTCGCTAAACCGGCGCGAAAGCCTCCCTTCCGGCATGTAGCTGGCCAGCCAGTCATGCGTGACCGGGCGGATATCATCCCTGTGGAAACCGAAAACGATGTGATCCTTCAACTCTTCAGGTCTCTTTGGCAGGCCGTGTTTCGCAGCATAATCGGGGCTGCCAAAGAGGGTGAATTTTGCATCGCTGATATGACGGCAGATCAGCGCGTCGTCCGGTGGTGTCCAGCAGATCCTGAGCGCGATATCCGCTTCTCCGGCCGCAAGGTCCAGCACCCGGACAGCTGGCAGGAACTCGAACGCGATGTCCGGGTGCCGCTGTGAAAACCCACTAAAGATCTCGCTCGTGCTGTCCTGCAGATTTGCAGAAAACCCTGTGATCCGGATCGGCTGTGCCAGGTTCTGGTCGGCGGCAAGGCGCGCGAAAGCCTGAGCCTGAGCCTCGATCGCCTCGGCTGCTGGCAGTAGCGCCTTGGCGGCGGCGGTGGGATGGCTTCCGCGCGTGTCACGGTCAAAAAGCGTCAGGCCGAGGGATTGCTCCAGCGCTTCAATGCGCCGCGCAACAGTTGGCTGCGCCATGCCCAACGCGCGGGCCGCCGCCAAGGTCGAGCCAAGCCGCATGACCGAGAGGAAGATCGGAATGTCGGACCAGTTTCGAAAAACGCTCTTCATTTATGTAGAACCGCACAACATGGCCATGGATACCACAGAAACCCATGCGCCGGGTAACCTGTCGGCACCTGATCACCGATCCGAAGAAGGTTCACGACCATGGCACAAACCGATATTCTTCCCCTAAGCCCCACCCGCCACATCACCGCTGTGCTGCGCCATGCTGCCACGTGCTGGGCGAGGATTTCGGATCCCACTCCCCCAATCGAAGACCGGGAGCGCCACCGCTTTGTTCAGGAGACACTGCTTGAAAACCCCGATGCCTTTTCGAGCGAATATGATGTGCAGACCTTGATGCTGCACTATCCATCTCACCTCTAAGATCCTGTGAAACGAGACCTACCTGCGCTTCAGGACGCGGCAGAGCAAGATCAGGAGGGAAAGGTTTATAGCTGGCGCGGCCGCCGCAAAGAAGGCCTTCCCGCCCTCCGGCACCATGTTGCCCAGAGCCACCCACGGCAGGCCGAGTGGCAGCAGGTACACGCCAGACAAGGGATCCTGCGCCTGCCCGAACCAGCCGAATGTTCCGACGAGAAAGACGAACAGCGCTGCCACGTAGAACAGCCCAAACGCCAGTGTCACCATCCGGCACATCAGGTCACACCCCGCGCCGCAGCTTAGAGCGTGCCCTCATTGCCGAGGAACTCGATCCCGGCCGTCGTGCCATCGGAATAGGCGATGCACTGCCACGGCGCGCGATCCGGGCCGACACCCACTCGCACCAACGTACCTGCCTCAGAGAATTCAGAGCCCAGAAGCACGACATCCGGATTGTTCGTCGTGGCGGTCACATCGCGCAGGCAGACTTGCTCGGCGGCTGTCGGAACGCCGGCGCTCGCATTGGAAGACTCTTCCACACAGGCGGACAGCGCTGCGATGGCGGGCATAAAAGCGAGGGGGATCAATCGAAAGGTGGTCATGGCGGATCCTTCTTCTACGAAAAAATTTAACAACCTAAAGAGTTACCTCGCCAGTGTAGTGCACCAAACCTGATCTACAAAGCGTGCTAATGGACTCGAAGGCGTGCCCCCCACTGGACGCGCTTCGCTTCCAAACACCGTGGGGCAAAGCACCGATCTACGCGCTCCATGCTGTAATAGAGAACAACTTCGTGAAGGCGGGAGTTTCAGTGAGTGCACTCAAACGCGCCGCGCACATGCTTGCCCGTCGCGGGCGCTTTACCGTCAAGAAGAAAATGGACGTTAGTAGCCCGTCCCTTTCAAGACGACCCTTGCGGTCCGCAGAATGATCAGAAGATCCTGCGTAATGGAAAGATCGTTTGCATATGCAAGATCGTAATCCGAGCGCGCTGCGAAAGTGGTTTTGTTGCGATCTGACACCTGCCAAAGGCCCGTCATGCCCGGACGCAGGCTGAAGTATGCTTTTCCGGGATACAAGGAGCGCTGTTCTGGCATCATCGGCCGCGGTCCAACCACGCTCATATCACCCAGAACAACATTCCAGATCTGGGGCAACTCGTCGATCGAGAACCTACGGATGAACCGGCCGAGAGATGTCGTTCGAGGGTCGCACTTGAGCTTTTGGGTGGAGTCCCATTCGGTCCTGGCGTCGGGATCCCGCTCAAGAACCTCCTCAAGCCTCCGTTTCGCATCAGGCACCATGGTCCGAAGTTTCCACATTCTGAAGATGCGGTTGCCTCGTCCAACCCTTTCCTGAACGTAGAACGGATTGGAGCCGTCGAGCCCGATCAGACATGCCGAAACAAGAATGACCGGCACGATGAAGGGCGTCACTAGCAGCACAACGCATAGGTCAAGGATCCGCTTGCCAAAGCGATTGTATTGCTCAAAGTCCCAAGCGACGACAATGTCTAGTCCTGCGCCGCCGCGCAATTGTTCTTCGTTCCAATCCTGGAAACTCATTAGTCCGTGCCCCCTCCAGCAGAACTGAGTGGTATGCAGCTCAAAGGTTTTGAAGGATGACAGAACCGAACGCCCAACTTCGTTCAGCCCTTCGCAGCAACGTCATCACTTCGCCACAAATATGTCACAATTCTTACCAGATGAACGACATTGCACCAAACATTATTCAAATTTTCTGATGTGTATCAGACGGATCTCCGCACCTGAGCCCCCGCGGGCGTGCGCATTGCATCCACAGGGGAAACAGTCCGGTTTGTTCTGATAATTCGTTGCGAAAATCACGTTCAATCAAGCCGAATTGCGCTCAGCACGCCAAGCCGGCGCTGCTTGCATATTAGGCGACGACACCCTCAAAAGTGGCAGGATTGTGTCCAAAGCGTGTCCGCCCATCGCAGCGAATCATGAGCGTGAACGCCGGTTTGTTGGGACCTAAGCCCGACGCGGGCTGGAGTAATACCATGTTGAGGCACAGAGGATTGCGAGGAAGATCATGCCTTCCGGGCGGTTGAAATACGCCGTTCCCATTGCGCCGAGGAAAAGCGAGGCGTAGCCGGCCAGCAAGGCGAGGCGCAGGTGCGGAGGGTCCACATCCAGAACCTTGACGATCTGGAGGGCGAAAACAGCGAGCCACAAGAGAAGTCCCAGCAGGCCAAACTCGAACAGGATCCGCAGGAATTCATTATGGGCATGGACAGTCAATTCGGGCGCACGCGAGTCCGGCCCGTGGCCGATCAGACGCTGAACCGGTTCGGTCCGCGCCGAACCATAAAAATAGGAAGACCAGATATAGGCGCGCGCCGAGAGAACGTCCTTTTCGCGGGCTGTGAAGTCCTCCGGCGGTTTGAGCAAGTCCGTCTCGCCGCTGGAAAGAGTTCCGATTTCATCGAACCTGTCACCAATCAGGCGAGGCGCGATCTCCGGTATCACGACGATCAGAACAACCACGAGGACAGCGACGCGCCCCAGAGCATGCCTTCCCGGCTTGATGACCTGAACAATCGGAGCAATGAACAGGGGCGCGGCGGCGATAATCATCGTCCGATAGTTGGCCAGAAGCAGGCTCGCGATCATGATCCCAAGACCAAAGAAGCCTGTGCGCGGCCTTCGCCAGGGGTTAAGGACAACCCCTAGCGTTGCCGCCATAGTGACCAAGGTAAAGACAGACTCGTGGCCGTAGGTGCCGATGTAACTCAGCGATCCGTCAGGGCCCACTTTGGGCGCGCCCAAAGCCACGGACAACGCCTGGCTTCCCAGCGGAAGCAGGAAAGCCCAGAGAAGACAGCGTAGCACGACCTTGCTGCCGTGCTGCTCAAACGCCCGTACAAGGAGCAGGGCACATGCCACGAAGTAGCACCATGTCACCAGAAAAATCACAAGCGCAACATATGCCCCATTCAACAAACCGCTGAGGGCTCCAAAGGCAGCGATAAGGTAAAACGGCTTTATCGCCGGGCGCCCGAACAGGCGAAGCGGCATGGCAAGCAGGCCGATGGCGGTAATGGCAATGGTGCCCAGCGCAATCACCGAGAAGCCCGCAATACTCGTCCGAACGGCGATTTCCCCCATCGATGACAGCGCGAACCGCCCCCAGATCATCAGGATCACAAGTTTGGAAAGCCTGTCGTCTCCGAAGGCGCGCAGCCTTGGGGCGAGAAGGGCAAGGCTGACAGGTATCAGCAGATATGTGGCAGCTTGCAGCAGGAAACCGGTTCGCTCTACTGCACGGGCTACGTCGCAGAGGGTGGCGGCAGGGACAGGGGCCGTCGTTTCGCTGGCGCGGGCGAGGAAAGCGGCGCCATGGATTTGCGAGGCACCTTGTTGATGGCCACAGCGCACACATTCAGACCTTCCGCCTTGAGCATTTCAACGCTCTGCGAAAGCTCTGCCGCTTCCGTCCTGTTCCATTCACCAACCACGATCACATGATCTGCCAGCAGGCCAAAGTCGATGAACTCCGGCGAGGATAGTGCAACGGGACCGTCAACGATGATCGCATCCGAACGCTTCATTTCCCTTTGCAGCTTCATCATCGCCGTTTCAGCGCCCGGATCCTCCGACGCAGAGTCTCTGACTTCCTTGGAGTAGTCCAGGAATCCAAACAACGATCGTCGCATCACGTCGGTACCGTTGAAATTGGACAGGCCGCCTTTGGCCGGGTCCGCATTGATCAGCAGAGTTTTGTAGCCGCTGGCTTCGAACACCTCCGCAAGAAGCAGGCTCAGCGCCGTCTTGCCCTCACCCTGCGCTGTCGACGTGACCATGATGACCCTAACAGCCTCCGCATCGCGCCCAACCATGCGCGCCCGCAAGAGATTGACGGCCTTGAGAAGCTCTGCGCCCGAGGGCTTTCGCGCTTTCCTCAAGAGGTCGATGGAAGTTCGCGCGCCACGCAAGAAGGGCAACTGAAGAACCAGAGGGACACCTGTTTGTTCCGAGACCTCCCTCGGGGACCGGATCCGGCCGCGACCGGCATTCTTGAGGACGAGCAGCCCGAGCACGGCGATACCAGCAGCAACGCCCGCCAATGCGGCCATCTTTGTTTTCTGCGGTGCCACCGGATTGACCGGAACGCTAGCGTAGGAAACGATTGAAGCCTCCGGCGCCTGGAATAGGTTCCGCTCCCGCACTTCTTTCAGGCGCAACAGGAACCGGTTGTAAACATCCCGGGAGGTTTCCGCTTCACGCTCCAGTTCCAGCAGGGTGAGCTCTTGCTGTCGGCGTTCCGCCATTGCTCGGCGAGTGGATTGGAGCTCGGCTCTAAGGTTTTCCCTTTGATCGCCGACAACGGCAATCCGCACATCCAACCCGGACAGGGCGCGGGCGATTTGGTCGTCGATCTGGGCCGCGATCAGGTTTCTTTCGGCGATCGCTTTATCCACCCCGCTGTGATCCCCGAAACGGGCTTTCAGATCGGCAACCCGCTCTTCTTCCAAACTCAGTCGTGCAAACAAATCCGAGACAACGGGTTGGTTCAGCAACTCCGTCAAGGCGGCGTAATTCGAGATCGCCGACAGCTCTTCGATTTCGTCACGTCGCGCCTTCAGGTCGGACGCTTCGGTGGCAAGGCGCGCAAGTTGTGCGTTCATCTCGGCCAATTGCGGCTCGAAATCCTGTGCAATCTGGTCATCGGAACTCAAGAGCGAACTGCGAAACTCCGCAACCTTCAACTCGGCGGCCGCAAGATCACTGCGCAACTCGGTGACCCGTTCTTCCAGCCACTCGGTGGCCTGCCCGCCGGCTTGCGCGCTGTTTTCCAGCTGCCGTTCGAGATAATTCTCGGCGATCGTATCGCTGATCAGCGCTGCGACCCTCGGATTGCTGGATTGCGCGGCAACTTCGATCACGAAAGATTCCCCCAGGACCCGCGTCTTGATATTGGATCTCAACCCCCTGACGGTGCCGGCAAGCGGATCGTCTGCTCCTAGGGGAACCGCTTCCCCTTGCTGCGCTGCGCCCGTGCGGCCCGGGATCAGGGCGATCAGATCGGAGATCTGCCCCTTGATCCGGTCTGCCAAGCTTTTCTCCCGGAGAGCGGAATTATACTCCGCCCTGGTATCAAGCCCCAACTCGGCCACGGTGGCGCGCAGAACGTCGTTGGACGACATCACGATAACGGCGCTTTCGGAAATCGCGGCATTCACCGGCGATTGCTGCACGCCGCCCGGCATATCGATCACGTTCGAGGCGCTGGGCCCAAGGAGCACATGCGTCTTTGCCTCGTAGACCGGTGTGACCCGGGTGAGCGCGATGAAGGTGATGGCGGCGGCCAGAATCCCACTGACCAGCAAAACCCAGCGATGCTGCCAGGCGATGCTCCACAAGGTCAGGTCATCGTCATGCGCGTAGTCGCTGGTCATGGTCTGTTGATCGTTCGAATTGTGGACAGGTGACGCTGATCGCTCCATTGAAAACCAGTTCTACCCTTTAACAAGACTACAGCAAACACCCCGCTTGCAGCTTAGCGGCTTCCGAGGATTGCAGGCATCCAAATCTTGCAAGGAACCCTGGATTTCTTTTTACGAGATCAACCTTTTGGCGAATTGTGACAAGGCTTTGCGATCGCAGTCGCAGCCCCTGCCAATCAGTTTCTCACGGTGGCCGAGGCGGGCGTTTGACCGGTCGAAAGGGCTGATGGCAGCCCCGGCGAAGTCTGCTTCCCGCAAGGTAGCTTCGCGGGTCTGCGGTCGAACGAAGCCTTGTCACCGTCAGAGAACTCGAAAACCTTTCAGCGTGGATCGAAACTTTTGGCACCGCCGCCAGCCAAAAGGCCTAGGAGCCATCTCATGGCCTCACCCCTTCGGGCAGCGACGAAACATCGAAGACATTTTTCCTTTTTTTACAGGGTCTTCCGGCAAGTAGACCAGGTTTGGTGCGGTTCCCTCGTCGCATTGCACCATCGGGCCCGTAACCCTTGGCTCCCCGTTGAAAACCGAGTTGTAGATGTAAACGGTCGTTGCCTCGCAATGCCTGAACCACAGCAACGGGCCTGTACCTTCCCGGCTGATATCGGCGTCGACTAGGAAGTGCGGGCCGGGCCGCCAGTACCGGATCGGTCGGTGGCCGGGGCCGCTTATGACAAGGTTCACAAACTGTGAAATCTCTGCCTTGTTGTCGATCGCCGAGTCCGCGTTCCAGTTGTTCACGGTCAGATTTTGAGCGTAAATTGCCGCAGCTGCGTCGAGGACAAGGCCGTCATAGTTGGTCTTCGCGTATGACACCCAATGGGGCCAATTTGGGTTAATTGTCACGTTAACCAGAAACAGTTCAACACCGGGGCTGCCGGAATGCGTTTTGATTCCCCCGCCAAACGCGTTGGCAGACCGGAGATCCGAAATGGACACGTCAATCAGCGCAATCCGTGGGTCGAGAGGCGGAACACGTTCGTGAATGGATACGCCGTAGCGTGCCTGCGAGACCTGCGCATGCTTCAGGACAACCGGTGTTTCAGCCTCCAGCCGGCCTTCAAATACCCCTGAGTGGCTCGGCGCATTCGGAAACTGCGTCGTGATCCAGTCTGCGGCCTGCTGTGCCTCGCAGGCGGCGGTCCCAGACATCATCCGTTCCGTTACGGCCTCGGCACCCAACGGACCGCACCCCAAAGCCAGAACGAGCCCCGCCAATTGGGTGGCGATCCCCTTTAACAATAATCGCACCCGCGCCCTCGGCCGATCCGGAGATATCAACGAAAGCGGCCGGGTGATCACGTCCGCCTCGCCTGTGTCGCGTAAACCCCCTGCTGGGATTTCTTGCGCAGCGTTTTGGTGAAATGGCCAACCGTCGCGCGGTACCCAGCGTGCTTGAGCGAGGCGCGGATATACCGAAGCTTTCCCTGCCGTTGCGATATGAAGGCAAGAAGATTTGCCGCCATACGTTGCCGATAGGCGTCTTCCCCAAGCCAGGTTCGGTGTTTTTCGACCGCCGCCGCCCTTGCCAATAGATCCTCCGGGCTCAGCTCCAGAGCCGTCGTGGTGATACGCTCGTGCCCCGTCTGCCGGAGGTACAGGGAGCGATCGACGAAGGCCAAAGGGTGCCGCTGTACGAGACGGACGAACAAATCCCAATCCTGACCGCGAGGAATCGCCGGATCGAACTTTTCTTCCTCCAGCACGCGCGCCGTCGCCAAAAGCCCGCTGGTTCCACAAGGAGTCCGAAACTTCAGATGCGCCTCACGGACGTCCTGCCAGCCTTTCGGAGGCCGCTCCGCGGCAGAGACCTCGCGGCTGGTGCACAGACAGGCTTCGTACGGAGGAACGAGGGCTGCACTTTGAAGCTCCAGCTTGTCTGGCAGCCAGATGTCGTCGTCGTCGAGAAAAGCGATCAGCTCTCCGGAGGCCAACGCGATGCCGCGATTGCGCGCAACATTGGCTCCGCCCTTCTGCGCAAGTCGTTCATAGCGCACGATGTCACCGAACGTCTCAAGCGCGGGCTGCATATCCATATCGGAGGCGTCGTCCACCACGATGATCTCGTGCACAGGCAGGGTTTGCGCAACGGCGCTTTGCACCGCCTCAACCAACAGGTCCGGGCGATTACAGGTGGGGATGACGACGCTGATGGTTTTCCTTGTCATCTGGAACACCGGTAGAACGTGTCGTGCAGCACCCGTGTCGAAGGCGCAGGCATCATCTGCTGACCGCACTCCACGGATAGCTGGCCTTCTTCGCGGAGCGCTGTGGGACGTTTGTCCAAGTGTACCCTTTTCCTTTCGTTCCAGACAGACCCACGGCCGGCCCAACAGATAATTCCCAAAAGAGGCTTTTTCCGAAGGCCTTGTCGGTATTTACTATGTCGTCAACGCACTGGCGTCACAAGCACCAAGGCCAATCGCTTCTGATGCGCGTAGGCGTTCGCCCCAGGGGACGAGGAGATTGCGTTTGCACATTGCCGTGGTTGGGTTGCGTGGGATCCCGGACGTCATGGGGGGTATCGAAACCCATTGCGCTGCGCTGCTGCCCCGGCTTCTGTCCGAGGCAAAGCCGGGAGATCTGAAAATCACGGTTCTGGCGCGGCGGCCTTATGTGGCCGAGCCCAGCGAGTTTCAAGGCGTTGCTCAGATCCCGCTCTGGGCTCCGGGGAACAGCCGGCTTGAAACTATTGTTCACACGTTCAATGCAGTTTTCTACGCCCGCTTCGTGCTGCGCGCGGATTGCATTCACTTGCACGGGATTGGCCCGGCATTGATGGCCCCGTGGGTCCGGCTGCTCGGCGTGAAGCTCCTGTTCACGCACCATGGCGAGGATTACAAGCGCCAGAAATGGGGGCGGGTCGCTAAATCCATGCTAAAAATGGGAGAGGTACTCGGAATCACCTGCGCGCATCGTGTGATTACTGTTTCCAAGTCCTCCGCCAAGGCGCTGGCATCCCGTTTTCCACGCCAGGCAAACCGGATCACCTATATCCCAAACGGCGTTACGCCGCCCGATACGGACGTGGACCCAGCCCCCTTGTTGCAGGATCTCGGGCTTTCTCACGGTGGTTTCGTCATCACCGTCGGGCGGCTTGTGCCTGAAAAAGCACAGACAGATCTGATCGATGCCTTCGAAAGATCCGGGCTGGGGGAAGCGCAGCCCCCCTTTAAACTCCTGATCGTCGGCGCTGCAGATCATGACAGCCCCTATTCGAAGGATCTCGTCAGGAGAGGCAGCGACACGGTGATCTTCAGCGGGCGACTGCCACGGGATTCCGTTGTCGCTCTAAACCGCGAAGCCGCTCTTTTCGTGCTTCCGTCCTATCACGAGGGGCTATCAATCGCGGCGCTGGAAGCCCTTTTCACCGGCGTGCCTGTTTTGCTTAGCGATATTGAGCCGAATACCGATATCGGCCTTCCCGCCGGCCACTACTTCAAAACGGGCTCCGTCGAGGATCTGGCACAGAAACTCTCGGTGGATTTTGAGACCTACAGTACGACAGATTTCGACCACACCGTGTTCGACTGGGATCAGATCGCCCGCCAAACGCTGGAGACATTAGCGCCTCTTGCCCCCGAAGCCTACTTGCCGTTACGCGCAAGCACTCCGGCCGAAAACCCCAAGGGACGCCTTTGACATGAGGCAGCGGCTGTTACTGCTTATCAATTCGCTTGAAGGTGGAGGGGCTGAGAAAATCATGGTGCGCCTTGCGGAAGAGCTGTCAGCGCAGGCTGAGCATTTTGAGGTTCACCTCGGCCTTCTTGATGATGTTGCCGATGCCTACGCCCCTCCCAGTACGGTAGAACTGCATCGGCTCGGCAGCCGCGGATCATTCCTCCGCAGCGTATCAGGAACCCGGCAGCTGATCGCAAACCTCAGCCCTGACGTTGTGCTATCCTTCCTGACGCGGGCGAACTGTGCCGCCGTGCTTTCGCGGTCGCGCGGGCCGTTTCGCTGCGTGATCAGCGAACGTGTCAACACCAGTAGCCATCTTGGGCGGGGCGCCCGCGCAGTCCTGCTGAAACGCCTCATCACGGCGCTCTATCCCCGTGCCGATGCGATTGTTGCTGTTTCCAGCGGCGTGTCCGACGAGCTTCGGCAAAATTATCATGTTGCCACGGACCGGCTGCACGTCATCCACAACCCGGTGGACGCGCAGAACCTCAGGGCACAGGCCAACGAAGAACCAGTCTTCGACTTGCCGAGCGACTTCTTCGTGAGCGTCGGTCGGCTGGTGCCAAACAAAGGCGCCGAGCCGCTCATCCGGGCCTTTGCGGCACATCGAAACACCACCCGATGTCTCGTGCTGCTCGGCGAGGGCCCGGAGCGAGAAACGCTCCACGAACTGTCACGATCGCTCGGTGTGGCCGACCGGGTGATGATGCCGGGGCACATCCCAAACCCACATGCGGTCGTCGCCCGTGCTACGGCCTATGTCTCGGCCTCCAGAAGCGAGGGTTTTCCCAATGCGTTGGTGGAGGCCATGGCCCTTGGTTGCCCCGTTGTCGCAACGGACTGCCAATCGGGGCCTGCCGAAATCCTGGCGGACGCGCAAACCGGGATTGCGCAGGGGAAGCTATACGCACCTTGGGGGATCTTGGTGCCGGTGGACGATACGGCAGCCATGGCATCGGCGATGGACGATCTCGACGCATCAGACCTGCGAAAGCAGCTGTCTGAAAAGAGCCGAGAGCGCGCCGAGAGCTTCGATGTCGCCTCGGTTGTCCGAAACTACATGCGTGTGTTAAGAAATTGTGAAATCTGAATATTTCTTCTGGCCTTCCGAAGGCCGCCCAAGAAAGAGGGTATATGACCGGCAGCCTTGCCCCAGTTGATGGCTCAGCGGCCCGCCAGACTGACGTCGAGAAACTGCTGGCGAGTGCCGGGATTACGGCGGTGTCATTGGGGAGCGCCCTCAAGTCGGGCCACAGGCATACGGCTGTTCTCGTGGCCGACGAGGACATCGAAGCAGCAAGGCGGCTTGCGCGCAGAGGCGGCGAAAAGATTCACTTCTTCTCTGGATCTGGCCGGAAAGGCGGCGCTTACCGTCTGGATAACCCGACGTATCGCGCCATTACGATGGCTGTCTTTCCAATATGCATCTCCTCGGCGCTCCTTGAGGAAGCCAAAGTGGACGGTGGCGTTCGCGCCGAAACCCGGCACAGACTCGCGCTCTACGTCAAAGCCTACTTCATTTCCAATGACCGACTGATGGAGCTCTCCGGCGCGGATGCGGTTGATGTCGAAATCGCAGAGGCAAGCTATTCCGGCGCACTAACTCCTGGCTTGGACGAGGATCGTTTCGCTCTCCACACCTTCCTTGCGTCCGTCGGATGGCAGCCCCCCGTTGACATGTTGGAACGGCTCGGGCTTGCCGACCCCTGGATCGCAACGGATCTTTTGCCTGAGCTGACGGAGCATCTGGACGTCGCGCCTGGGCTGGCCGCTTTCTTCTGCCGCGAAAATGCGGTTGATCTTGGCTTCCTCGATACGATCAGCCGTGCCTTGGAAGAAAAGGGGTTCCAGATCCTTTCATCCCTGCCTGTCGAAGGTGAAATCGCCCTGAAACTGAGGGACTCAACGCGCGGCGGCAATTGGGGCAGCGGCCCTTACGCCGTCAATGGTGGCACACCAAAACACATGATCTTCGCGGTCGATGTATTCCCCGTCGCGCCGGCAGAGGCACTTCTGGGGCAACACCCGTTTCTCGACAACGAAAACACCCTAACCGCAAAACTCTTCGCGCGGGACGCCGTCCTTGCGCATGTCACACCGGATGAACATTTCAACCCTCTTCATTCTTCGGATAATTCCAGTGAGGCATTGAGGCTCGCCGAGTTGGTCCTGCCAAAACAAGCGTTCGACTCGCTGTCAGAGACATTTGCGTCGACCCGTCGTCGGGTGGATGAACTGACAGGCGAGGGAACGATGATCTGGCGGGATGCGCCTGTCGCAGCAACCTTTTCCGCCGAAGTGCCTGAAGGGGTAAGATTTCGAAAAATCTTCCGGCCGCAGTATTCGTCTCTGGTAGGCCCCGTTTCAGCCCTTCACGAAACGCTTTCTGCGGACTGGCCGGAGGTTCCGAAGATTTTCGATCAAGGGGATGGCTGGATTGACTTTGATATCCCCGACAGTTCCTTCGCGCCACTTGGTCCACTGGGCCAGCGACCAAGCCTTTCCGCGCTGCTCCGGTTGCGCCGGGTTCTTCACGAGATCAGAAAAGCGGGTTTTGTTGCCGTTGACTGGGATCCCGCGCGAAACATGTGCGTTTCGCGGAACGATGCCGATGCAATCCTGATTGGATTCGACACGGTACGCCACGCCACACAACCGGACGCCGGCCAAACGCATGAAACACAACTGCTGCAAGCTGGCGGCGGGCAGGATGCAGCAAGCTGGGTGCCCTTGCTGGGCGTTTCAAAACAGGTCTTGCTGAGTGAAGGCACAGCCGGGTTGTTTTTGTCCCGGTACCTCTTGTCGCCCGCGCTTCGGGTGTGGGGCAGCATGAAAGAGCCGTGGGTTCGGCTGCGCCCAAAAGCCCGGGCGGTGATCAGATCTCTTCGCGGTTGATGGCCGAGGTGATCCGAAGGTCGTCAAGGGCAATTGCAGCCAGTTCTCGATCGCGGTCCGAGGTTGCGCGTTTCTTCCGCCGCAGGGCATGAGCAACGAAACCCGCCAACCAGAATGGATGCAAAACCGTGCGTTTCACCCTTTGGAGCCATGCCGGATCACCTAGAAAGCTGCGCTTGCTCAGACCCGTGAAAGGCCGCCATTTCGACGGGTAAGGATCCTGTTCCATTGCATTGTTCAAGGGGCGTGCGACGGTGGAACTGTCCGGAACGCCCGACAGGAAATACGCCGCTTCAGGCTCGACTGGCGCGCTCCAGCGGTGCGCGAACTCGAAGTCGATCGCGCGCAGATTGCCTGTTTTCCGATCGATCATGATGTTGTTGCCGGGCGTCAGATCCAGCGGGTCCCAGCCTCGGCTCACTGTCAGGTGAACAAAATTGGAAAGCTGGCGCATCGTCTTGAGTGGCAGGGGAACAGGCAATCGCCGGCCGAGGAAACGCTTTTCCTTCAGGCCGTTGTCGACGAATTCGATCACCAGTGCATTGTGCGTCACGGCAAGGATCCTGGCCGGTACGTCGGAGACCTGGGACATGTCCTCTATAAATGCCCGCTCTCGTTCCATCGCGTCCATTGCGTAAGGGCGAAACGTTTTCTTGATCGCTTTTGACCCATTCCAGTCAATCAACTCGACCTTGGCGCGGTACTTGAACCTACTGAGGTCGGCAATCACCGGTTCGCGCGTTTCCAGCGCGCTTGCCTTCTCCCGGATGAGGGACTGCAGTTCTTGGAATTGCGGCGGCTGCAGCAACAAGCCCGCTACCTCGCGTGCCTTCTCCGCCGTGGTTATCACCCGCAGGTTGGATGGCGCGTTTTCCACGGTGACCGCGAGGAGATGCGCCGCCTTTTCGAGTTCAAGATCCTTGAAGATTGCCGTGTCCCGCCGGTTCTGACCTTTCATGAGAGGGTTGAAGGCGATGAGGGCATGGCTTCCCTCGGTAAACCCGCCGGGCAGGCCACCCAGGGCTTCTGCAGGCAGCTCAACCTCCGTGAAGATCTCGAACCCCCTGTTGAGCAAAGCCAAGGTGGCTTGATGGCGCCCTTCCGGCAAACTGGCCCCAGAGAGCAAGACGATCGCGGTCTCCGTCACGGCGGGGGGGTGATCCAAGAGTTGGAGGGCGCAAGTGCGCGCAGGTGATCCGCATCCGGCGCCCAGCCGACGGATCGCAGGAAAGCGTCGAGGCTTGCGAGAGTCACTGGCTGAGCAAGATCATATCCAGCCTTTTGCCCGAGCTCTGTAAGGACGGTCGCATAGTCGTGAGAGGCCTTCTTGCGCGGTTCGGAGCCTTCATCCCGAGGCAGGCCTGATTCATACCCTTTCAGGTAGACGGCGTGGTAGGCGAGGCCAAGAAAGTGGGTCCGGGCATCAGGCACCGACCAACCACCTTCGCGAGCTGAAGCCGAGGCAAGGATCTCCGCGGCGACATGGGGCGGAAAGGCAGGAACATCCGTGATCTTGTTGGGCTTGTAACCGGTGCCTTGAAAACCTGTCTCGGAATAGAAATCGATTTTCTGCCCCTCAGGCCATTCGGAAAGCAGGCCACGTACCGTTTCAACCGCATCATCGGCCACCAGAATATCAATGTCGTGGCCAGCCTCGACGTGGGGCAGATCTTCAAACCACCGCAAAACCACATGCCCGGCCCCGGCATCGCTCAACGCCCGGAAGAACCCCGCCACGCCAAGAGAACTGGGGATGTAGAGTTTCCCCCGCGGGTTGACGGCACCTGTCGTCCAATTGCGAAACCGTTGTCCGAACATGGCGCAGAACGGAGTCAGTGCTCTTGCCAGTGCTTCCCGCTTGCTGATCGCCACGATGTTCCTTTCTGTCAGCCTTGGCCGGAGCCGCCTCTCCCATAAAGCTGCACCAATCGACGCGGCCAAACAATTGCCTTTAACTGCATGATCGCCACGGGGCGCAGGCTGGGCACTATCGGAGCGAGCAGGATCGGCGCCAATGTATAGGAAATCACAGTGGCGACCGCAGCCCCCTCCGCGCCGAAGCGTGGGATCAGCGCCAAATTGAGTATCACGTTGCTGACCGCTCCGGTCAGGTTGATCATCGCGGAGCCCCAGAAAAAACCTTCCGCAAGAAGCCACTTGTGAATGAGAGCGCGCGTGGCGAAAACGATTCCGATCCAGACGTAGATCTGCAGAACCGGAACAGCCGCCGCGTAAGCCGGTCCGAACAGGATACGGATCAGGGGCTCGGCCCAGAAGATCGACGTCACCGCGATGGCCGTGCCAAAAGCCGCGAAAACGTCCAGCGCGTCCTGCATCCGCCGATTGTATCGCTTCTGGGATTCCTGCCGGAGTTGGACCATCCGAGGAAAGGCGGCCAACGCCAATGTGGCGGGTAACATGTACCAGGCCTCGGCAAGCCGGGCGGCGACGCTGTAGATCCCCGTCACCTCCTTGCCCGCCATGTTCGAAAGAAACAGGACGTCGATCTTGAGGTAGATCACCGCCGACATCGCGCCCATCATCAGGGGGAAGCCCTGTCGGGCATACAGCTTCATCCGGCTTGGATCGACCCTGAAACCCGGAAAAGCACCGCGATTGCGACGGTAGGCAATGACGATCCCGACGCTCTGCGCGGCTGTCTGAGCGGCATTCGCCAGGATAAACGCGTCTACCGTGTAGTCGCCCAGTATGAGAGCCACTTTCACCGCGGTGAAAAACAGCAGGATCAGGACAGAGTTGATGACGAAAGGCTTCGGATCCTGCTCCGCGATGAAATATTCCTGAAGCGAGTCGAATGCCTTGAACAAGACGGCCCCGGCCGCAATAACGCAGAGGATGGCGATGTTCTCGTGATCAATGGGAAACCGGGTGGCGACGAAATAGGCTGCGGCGATCGAAACCAGCGTTCCGAGCACGCGCATGACGGTGATCGTTCCAAGGATCTGGTCTGCTTCCGCCGGTGATTGAGCATATTCGCGAAGGGAGAGGTTCTTCAGGCCCAGCGTGGTCAGCGGCGCCAGCACCGCGACCAGCGACACGGTATAGCTCAGGACGCCAAACCCCTCGGGGCCAAGATGCCGCGCGAGCAAGACGCCCAGTACCAGCGTGTTCACCATGTTCACGGCTTGGCGGGCAAGCAACCAGCCGCCGGATTTCAAGACTTTCTCGCGTGCCTCTGAGATCGGTAGCGAAGGCAGCAGCTTCAAAATCGACGAACCTCCGAACGTTCGGGACCAGCCTAGGGTCTCTTCTGCCAGCCAATGTCGGGAAGTATTCTCGGGAAAACTTGCCATGTAAATCAAGATCGTGGGAAGCTGTTTTCGGCTCGAGGCCAAAGTGCCTTCCAAACAACATCGAGGGGCGACGGTGCATAAAGGCAGACAATCGCGCAGGGCGGCATTCTTCTCCCTAACGCCTTCCCCTCCGGCCCCGCCTGCCAATGGAATGACGTTGGACGCGCTCCGGGCTGTCTATCCTGAATACCGGATCGACGCGTTCTACGTTTTGCCGATGCTGAAGAAATCGCCCCTTGCCTTGGCGGCGGCGGCCATTGCGGCGGGGGGCAGCTACGCACCCGACCTGCTCAGAGGCCGGAAGAAATTCAAATACGCCGCCTTCCGAACGCCGTGGATTTTTCACTGGATCAAGCGACAAGCCGGGCGGGTTGTGCAGTCCGGCCAATATGACTTCAGCTTCCAGATGCAGTCGATCTTCGATGCCAGCACCACGGGCCTGCCCCATTTCGTCTATACGGACCACACCCACCTGGAAAACCTGAACTTCGAGGATTTTCAGCCCTCCTCTCTCTACAGCAAAAGCTGGATCGAACTGGAGCGGAGCATCTATCGAAACGCGGACATGGTGTTTACCCGCAGCTCCAATGTCAGCGCTTCGCTGCACGAGCAGTACAACCTTGAAGCCCAAAAAATCGCCTGTGTGTTCGCCGGGAGCAATGCCGCGAAACCAGGCCAGCTTGAGGACCTGCCGACACGCTATTCTGCGAAAGAGATCCTCTTCGCAGGCATCGATTGGGACCGAAAGGGCGGGCCAAATCTACTTGCCGCTTTTCAGAAGATCCTGCCGCGCCACCCGGATGCAAAGCTCACGATCGTCGGTTGCACACCGGAGGTCGGCCAGACACCTGGCTGCAACGTGGTCGGCCGGGTGCCGCTCGCCGAGATGCCCGGGTTTTATGAACGCGCGACGATCTTTTGCCTGCCAACCCGCGTTGAACCCTTTGGCATCGTGTTCGTCGAAGCCATGTGGAATGCTTTGCCCATCATTGGTACACGCGTGGGAGCGGTGCCAGACATGGTAAAAGAAGCGCAGACAGGTTTCCTCGTCGCTCCGGGCGATGTGGATACCCTGGCACAGAGGCTCGACACCCTTCTTTCAGACATGGCCTTGCGCAAAAACTTCGGTCAGGCGGGTCGGAGACTGGCCGAGGACAGGTACGACTGGCCCGCCGTCGCGGCGCGCATGCGGGGCCACATCGAGGAGACACTGTCGTCCCGCGCGCAGCGAGGAAACTGACCTAGAGCCGATGTTCTTCAGATGACGAAAGAGAAAGCACTCGGATCGCTTTCACTCATTCCCGCAGACCGACCCGATCCGTGAAAAAGCCCCGCTGTCAAAATAGGCCGACTGGTTCTCCGGGGCACTCGGCATCCTAGTTCGGCTTCGTTGCCCTCGTAGCTGGACAAGTGTTTTGGGGTACTTTTCCTCAAGGATCACGCAAGGAAGGTCTCGTAACTCGTCAGCACTTCTGGGAAGGGTCAACCGTCCGCAGAACGGGGCGGACGCAAGCGCGCGATCGGGACCAGGGCGCCCATGGCGATCCCGCAAGGGCCGAACCAGAGATCCGCACCCGCATCGAGGCGCGCAGCTTGGCGTCGAGGTTGGAGAGCGGTTCGTCGAACAGGAAGACATCCGGCGGATTGATCAGCGCCTGCCCCACGGCCACCCGCTGGGCCTGCCAGTCCGAAAACTCCTTGGGCACCTACATCGGACTGTGCGACGTGCCTGTTCGCACAACTGCAGCGAATGGCTCCTCTGGCGGGCTGCGACGCCGCATCTTGAGAGCTTGGCCAGTGTACGCAAAGGGCCGAAGGCGATTGGCATCAAGCTTCAGAGCGACTGCAGGGATCCGCTCTGGGGGCGGCCGGGTAATGCTGATTTCTCTGACGTCGTAGCATTTTGGTGTTGAAACCGGTGTCTCGTATCCGCTGACTATCCGAAGCGCCTGCGTGTCTCTTGCTCGGGGAACACGAGTTGCGACTTTCGTCAGCTTTGCCAAGATGTGGACAGCAGGGAGTGAACAACATGTCCGAGTCTCTGAAAAACCCGTTTCGGGGGGTAGGTCTTTCCGCTGGCGGGATACGACCGATGAGCGATCCAAGCGCTGTGGGAGAACTGCTGGCGCATTGTCCCGCGCATGCCGAAACCCCATTGCTTGATCTGGGAAGTCTGGCGGCAGAGCTTCGGATTGCGCGACTGCACGTCAAAGACGAGCGGGGCCGTATGGGGCTCGGCAGCTTCAAGGCGCTCGGGGCGGCTTATGTCATTGCGCGCGCGGCTGCGGAGGCTGTGACGGGCGATACACCAGAGGATTGGGCCAATGCGCTAGAGGGCCGCGTCTTCGTCACAGCCAGCGCGGGCAATCATGGACTCTCCGTCGCTGCGGGCGCGCGGGTCTTTGGGGCAAAGGCCATGATCTATCTGGCACAGAGCGTCCCTGAATCCTTCGCAGAACGGTTGCGGGCGATGGGAGCGGAGGTTGTGCGCGCCGGGGCCACCTATGAAGAAAGCATGGACGCCGCTGCGGCAGCGGCGGAGACGTCTGGCATCTTGCTCTCAGACTCTTCCTGGCCGGGGTACGAAGAGCTGCCGCTCCGTGTGATGGAGGGATATCTTCAGCTGGCGGCGGAAACGGTTTCCCAGATCGACGCTGTGCCCACCCATATAGTCTTGCAAGCCGGGGTCGGCGGCTTTGCGGCGGCGGTCGCGGCCCATGCTCGCGCGGCCTGGGGCGACGCGCCGATGATCATCGTTGTGGAGCCTGAAGCCGCCCCCGCTCTGATCGAGAGCACCAGGGCCGGGACTTCGGTCACGACCGAGGGCCCGGTCTCTGGTATGGGCCGACTGGATTGCAAGACGCCTTCGATGATCGCTTTGGCCGGGTTGTCGCGCGACGCTGATTTATTTGTGACCCTGAGCGAGGCAGAGGCCGCTAGCGCGGTGTCCCGGCTGGCCGAGGTTGGGCTGCAGAGCACACCGTCCGGGGTGGCGGGGCTTGCGGCGCTGCTGAGCGGCCGTGTTCCACTGGATGCCGAGAGCCGCGCCCTCGTGTTTCTAAGCGAAGGCGCAGAGGATGCCTGAAGGGTCACTGGTCTTTCCGGCCGATGAATACCGTCGTCGGACGGCCGCGTTGCAGGCTGAGATGCAGGCGCGGGATCAGGATGCGCTGCTTCTGACCACGCCTGCAGATGTGTTTTATGTCACCGGCTTTCTGACGCGGTTCTGGGAAAGCCCGGCCCGACCGTGGTTCATCGTCGTGCCAGCCAGCGCTCCGCCCGTGGCAATCATTCCCCATATTGGTGCCGATCTCATGGGGCGCACGTGGATCAGCGACATACGAACCTGGAACGCCCCTGATCCGGTGGACGATGGCGTGACCCTTCTGGCCGATACGCTGGCCAATCTTGTGCCGGAACAGGGCTGCGTCGGCGTGCCAATGGGGCTTGAAACACAGCTGCGGATGCCGCTGCGCGATTTTGGACGGCTGACCGAACGCACCGCCGCCCGCCGCTTTGTCGATGCCACCCAAACGGTGCAGCGCGTGCGAGAGATCAAATCCGCGGCAGAGATCGACAAGATCCGCACCATTTGCGGGATTGCTGATGCTGCATTTGCAACAGTCCCCGAATTCGCGACCGCTGGCAGGCCTTTGGATCAGGTCTTCCGGGATTTTCAGATCGCTCTCTTGGCGGCTGGTGCGGATTGGGTCAGCTACACGGCGGGCGGTGCTGGGCAGGCCGGCTATGGCGACGTGATCTCACCAGCCGACGAAACCCCGCTCAAGCCGGGCGATGTCCTGATGCTGGACACCGGCGCAGTCAAGGACGGCTATTTCTGCGACTTCGACCGAAACTTTGCGATCGGCGCAGTCGATGCTGCGGCGGAGCGCGCCCATGCCGCGCTGTTTGCCGCGACAGAAGCCGCCATGGCGCGCCTCCGCCCGGGCATGACAGCCGCGGATTTGCACGGACTGCTCTCAGGGGCATTGCGCGCGCAGGGGGCGACCCCTTGCGGTGGCCGTCTTGGCCATGGGCTTGGCCTGACACTGACCGAGTGGCCGTCGCTGACCCCAAAGGACCAGACGGAGCTGCGCGAAGGTATGGTATTGACCCTGGAACCCAGCGTCTTTGTCGATCCTGAAGGGCGGCCCGGCACGATCATGGTTCACGAGGAGAATATTGTCCTGCGCGCAGATGGCCCCGAGCTGCTGCACAGGCGCACCACGTCGGAACTTCCAAGGATCGGGGCATGAAGAGGCCCTACAAGGTTACGGGTCCGATTGGCGCAAAGGCCACGCTTGGGCTGATCGTGCTGCAGGTCGATGAGACCATCGAGCAGGACTTTCGACGGATGTTCCCAGACCCGGATATCGCCCTTTATGTGAGCCGTATTCCGTCGGGCGCAGAACTGACACAGGAGACGATTGCGCAGATGGAGCGCGACCTCCCGCGTGCTGCCGAGCTTCTGCCAAAGGCGGCGTGCTTCGATGTGGTCGCCTATGCCTGCACATCCGGGACCACGTTGATCGGAGCAGAACGGGTGGCACGGCTTGTCACATCCAATGTGTCAACCCGCGCTGTGTCCAACCCCTTGTCATCTGCGATTGCCGCACTGAACGCTCTGAGCGCGAAATCCGTGGCGCTCGTATCGCCCTACATCGAACCTGTTGCCACACCGGTCAAAGATGCCCTCTGCGCCGCAGGTCTCAGCGTGCCCGCCACCCTGTCCTTCGGCGAACAGGTCGAAGAACGCGTCGCCAGAATTGATCCGGCGTCGATCTTTGAGGCTGCGCTTGAAGTTGGCCAGAAGGCTGACGTTGACGCGGTCTTTCTATCCTGCACGAATTTACGCACACTTGGCATCATCGAGAGGCTAGAGGCGAGGCTGGGGAAGCCGGTCATCAGCAGCAACCTGGCGCTTGCATGGCATATGGCTCAAACCGCGGGGATCTCGCCGCAAGGTGATACCCCGGGCAGATTATTCCGTCAGCTTTCCAGCACGTAAGGTCGCCAAACTCTGCTCGCCTCTGTGAAACCGACTGCCTGAACCGAGGCACGTTGTAGGGTCTCCGGTGGCGGTCATCGTGCACAGCGTCCTGCTGCTCGCCGAATAGCATTGGTGATATGTTCATACCCGAAACGAATGACCGCAAAGCGGGCTGCGACCGCAGCATCTTGATCGAGCGGTGAACGGCAGGTTTGGGTGCGATTGCGGTCGCAAGCCACTTTGGGCGGATTGCGGGCCTGCTCTGCTCCTGTCACCAATGTCCGATGAGAGAAAAGTGGGTGGCTTCTCCTGAGACCTACCCCCTGTAGGTGCCGGGCGTTTGACCTGTCCACCGCTTGAACACGCGCGAAAATGCCGAGGGATCTGGATAGCCGACAAGTTCCCCAACTTGCGGGTAGCCAAGCCGATGGTCCTTCAGGAGGGCCTTCGCCCGTTCGGCACGGCGGTGATCGAGTTCTGCCTTGTAGCTGGTTCCATGTTCCGTGAGCACGGATTTGATGCGGCGGGCCTTCATGCCGGCGACCTCCGAGAACCTCTCAAGCGAAAGAGACGGTTTATGCAGGTGGAGGTCCAGTAGCCTCCGAAAATCCGAGAGGAAGGCCTCGGGCGAGGACGGACGCTCCGGAGCCGACTGGCGAGGCGCTCCCCCGATGTGCAGCAGGAGCCAAGGCGCGGGAAACTCGAAACGTGCCCCTCGCGAGTCACTACGGCGCACGGCAAGCCCGGGTGCGAAGGTCGACGGAATCGCGGCAGGGTCGGAGACGCGCACCGTAAGGTCTGATGGTTTCCACGCTTCGCCACACGCCTCGCGGATCAAACGACACATGAATCCCGCGAAATACCCGTCGACCTGCCGCGGGCGGCGGGTCGGTTTGAACTGACGTTCGGAACTCAGGACGGCCCGGCTACCGCTGATACGCAATTCGTAGGTCGCGAGTGAGGTGATCTGTTCGGCATCGACGATCAGCTTTGTCAGGACTTCGCCAAGCGCCGTATCGGTCAGGGTGACCGTTCGGAAGTTAGGGTGGCTGTAGATCGCGTCCTCCGACCCGATCCTGAACCCGAAATGCGGATCGCCCGTTACCTCCGCCGTCCGTTCGGCCAGGTTGTACCAATCCTGTCCCAGCATTGGCGCAGAGCCGTCCTGAACATCGGCCAGGGACAATCCTGATCCATACAGAGCATCATCCGCTGTAATGCCCTTGCCGAGCAGCGCTGCCAGAAAGGGTTGTGCCATAGCGCTGGAAACAACCGGAAGGTAGGCGCGGGAAGTGTTCTTTCTTGGCATGGTTCCCCCGGTGACATGTGCAAAATGGTTCGATTATTCGACTATTCCTGGCCGCAATGTCAATGACACGCGCGCGCAAACCGCTACACTCGATCCTCAAGAGGAATCTGGTCGGAGGTTGATGGCATGAAGAAACAACTCGCGTTTGCGCTTTCCGTGAGCATCGCCTCGGCTGCGTCGGCACAGGAGGAACGCTTCCCGATCCTGTTCACCAACGTCCATGTCTTTGATGGTGTGAACGCTGAGCGGATCGAGAATGCCAATGTGCTGGTTGTCGAGAATCTGATCGCCGAAGTATCGACCGAACCACTCGCCGCGGCGAATGCCCGGATTATCAACGGCGGAGGCCGAACGCTGATGCCGGGCCTGATCGACGCCCATGTGCATATGGCGGTGACAGAACCCGTGGCCGACCTGCGAGACAACTACGATTGGATGTATTGGGGCGCGGTCTCAACCATAGAGGCGGAAAAGATGCTGCTGCGTGGCTTCACCACGGTACGCGATGCAGGAGGCCCCGCTATCGGACTTCAGAAGGCGATTGACCGGGGCAAGGCCGTCGGGCCGCGGATCTACCCGTCTGGCCCGGTGATCTCGCAAACCTCCGGGCATGGCGAACACCGTGTCTACAACGAGCCACATCCGAATTTCATGGGCGCGCAGCCGTCCTTCTTCAATCAGCATGTCGAGTTCCTGGCGGATGGCGTGCCAGAAGTCCTCCGCGCAACCCGCGAAGCACTGCGCATGGGAGCCACGCAGATCAAGGTGATGGCGGGTGGCGGCGTCTCCTCGTCTGTCGATCCGCTGCATACGGTGCAGGGGCTTCCCGAGGAGCTGGAAGCCTCGGTCAAGGCTGCAGCCGACTGGGACACATATGTCATGGTCCACGCCTATAATGACGATTCCATCCTCCGCTCCCTCGAGGCCGGCGTCATCAGCATCGAACACGGGCAACTGATGACCGAAGTCGGCGCACAAGCGATCAAGGATGCGGATGCCTGGATCGTGCCCTTCTACTCGCTGCTGGGGCTCGACGAGGAGGTGGTGAAAACCGCCCTCGGCCCGGCGGCGGCTCCGAAGTTCCTTGCGGTTCAGGAAGGCGCCCGCAACCAAATGAAGCTGATCAAGGAGTTCGGGATCGAGAAGGTTGCGTTTTCCACCGACATCATCGGCGACCCTGTCGCGCTCACCAAGCAAAACGACGAGTTCAAGTACCGCCTCGAAGTCTGGACGTCGCACGAGATCCTACAACAGGCGACGTCTAAGTCAGCGGAGCTTCTGGCGCTCTCTGGCAAACTCAATCCCTATCCGGCCGGTCAGTTGGGTGTGATCGAACCAGGCGCCTATGCCGACCTGTTGCTGGTCGAGGGCAATCCTGTCGAAGATGTGGAACTGCTTGTCGACTATGAAGCCAACATCGACCTGATCATGAAGGACGGCGCGATCTACAAGAACACGCTCGACTGAGTGTGGCGCGGGGCGATTGTGCCTCGACGTCCCGCGCGTCTAATTTGTTTCGGTAAGGAGGTAGGCCGATGGCCGATAACTGGCAACTCTCCATGGCGGCTGTTATTGCTACTATGACGGCAAGCATTGTCTCCGCGCAGGATGCAGCGCCGCAAACGCTTTTCACAAATGTCCACGTCTTTGACGGTGTTGGCGAAGCTCGCATCGAGAATGCAAGCGTTCTTGTTGAGGGCAATCTCATCAAGACCGTTTCGACCGCTCCGATCGACGCCCCGGACGCGACGGTGATCGACGGTGGTGGACGGACGTTGATGCCCGGCCTTATCGACAGCCACGTGCATCTCTACGCAACGAGTCTCGTACAATCCTTCGCCGGGCTGCAAGCCGCCAAATGGGATCAAGTCGGGGCCACGGCAGCCGAGAACGCCCGCGACTACCTCTATGACGGGTACACCACGGTCCGCGACACGGGTGGGATGGGATCTGGTCTCCGAGAGCTGATTGACAGGGGGGTGGTGGATGGCCCGCGCATTTACGCCTCAGGAGCCGCAATAGGACCGACATCCGGGCACGGCGATTGGCGGAATCCCGAACAACGGACCTACAACATGGGGTAAGACGACGTCGCGAACACGTTGAACCTCTCCTACATCGCTGATGGACCGGACGAAACTCGCAAAGCTTCCAGATTGAACTTCGCCCATGGCGCGAGTTTCCTCAAACTGATGGCCGGTGGCGGGGTGTCGTCGGAACTCGATCCGTTGTGGTCAGTCGCCTACAGTGTTGACGAGATCGCCACGGCGGTCGAGGCGGCGTCGTTTTTCGACACCTATGTGACAGTCCACGCCTACACAGATGAGACCGTGACCATGGCGCTCGACGCTGGTGTGAAGTCTCTGGAACACGCTCAGATGATCAGCGAAGAAACCGTGAAACGCATTGCGGATGAGGGCATTTTCTGGGCCCTGAACGTCGCGGGTATGGACCCTGCGCTCCTCGATCACCCAAACTTTTCCATGCCCACGGTCAAACCCAAGTTGGAAGAGTATCTGGTCGGTTCGGAAAACGTCATTGATTACATCAAGAAGTACAAACCCAAGATCGTCCACAACGTCGACACCGTTCTATCGACAATCGGGTTTGGTCGCTCCCATCGCGACTTCGAGAAATACTATTTCGCGGAGTTGCTGGGCAACCATGCCTTCCTTGTTTCGGCCACCTCAACTGGGGGCGAGTTGGCTCAACTGACCGGGCGACGGAACCCATACCCCAACAAACTCGGTGTGATTGAAGAAGGGTCCTACGCGGACATTCTCATTGTCGACGGCAATCCTCTGGAGGATCTGTCCGTGCTCGGTGCTAACCCCAGTTGGTTCGATGCGGCTCCGCGCGAACGCGGCTTCGATACGATCCGAGTCATCATGAAGGACGGCAAATTCTACAAGAACACTCTCGAGTGATTTTCGCGCGGGGCGATCTTCCCCAGTGCCCCGCGTTTTTTCCCAAGCTGAGTTAAGGGAGAGACCTATGGTGAAGGCGTTCATTTGTGTGGCTGTCGCAACCTCGCTTTGCGCGTTTGCCGTTACCGCGGAAGAAACCGCGGGCCGTTACTACCTTGGCATTGGGGAGCCCGCCCCAGAAGCGTGGCAGATCATGATTGAAAACCCCACCGATCGTGAAAAGGACATGGGGCGCGCCATTGAGACGATTGGCGGCGAAATGATCAGCTACTTCTGGGGGCTGGCGGATGGAAAAAACTACATCACTGTCCGCTTGCCCGACGATCCGGGCATGGTTCAGGCAATGTATGTGTCACGCCTGAGCCAGGGCGTTCTGAAGGACTACACTTTCATTGAACTCATGACGAGCGCCGACATGGTAGATGCTCTGAAACGGGTGCCCGACTTCACCACGCCGGTCGAATAGCCCCAAGAGCGGCTAGGCCTTTTGTGTGTGGAAGGGGGTGGAGGAATTTTGAAGTTGAGAGCCCCTGAAAGTAAAACGTCGGGACTCTCCGCATCACCGTACATGCTGTACCAATGTTGACCTTTACACGGCTTGGATACCCGAGAAACTATGTTTTGATCGTTCACACGACGACGAGCCCGGAGGAAAAACCGAAGGCTATTTCTGGCGTTTCAGACAGCACTCAAGCATGGCATTCCGTAGCGCCCTTCTGGGAAACTATCCTACCATCCGCCCCCCAACGTCGCTCTTTGCATCGAGAACCATGTCGGAAAGTATCAAGGCAGCTCAACGTTTTTGTGGCTCTTTAACTGCTACAAGAGTCAGGGCAGTTGTCGTCGAAGCGTTATCGGCGAATCCACCACCCCTTCAGAAGAGGCTAAAAAAGCAGATCTGCATAGAGAAGGGAAAAGGGGATACACCAAGGGATGGCTCGCCAACCACTCCCTAAAGTACATTACAATTTCATCCACTTAACAGATGAAATGGTGCCGCTGAAGGGACTCGAACCCCCGACCCCATCATTACGAATGACGTGCTCTACCAGCTGAGCTACAGCGGCGCTGGAGGGGCTATTACCAACCTTTTCCGGGAAGGTGTAGCCCCAAAATCAACGTTTTTCGGCTTTCGACTCTTCCACCACCTCGGCTTCCACAACGTAATCCGCCGCAGGGCCACCGGGGGGGTTTTCCTCAGCCGGATCTGCCTCAGCCTTGGCCTCGCCATTGACGACGACGGCTGCCGGTTCAGCGGGTTGCGCTTCAGCCTCGGGGGCCTCTGCCTCTTCAGCCTCTGCCTCTTCAGGCTCCGCCTTCTCGATGGCGCCGACGATCAGCGGCAGCATCTCGGTGGAGGCCGGCATGGCAGCGGATTTCGCAGCCGGGACCTTCCAGCTCAACGTGTCGAAACTGCCGCAATGCAGGCAGACAGGCGTCCACTCTGTGTGCGGATTGCCACAAGACTCGCAGACCCACTGCGGCCCGCGCGACGCCGAAAGCGCCTTAGTGAGCCAACCACGCACAGCCGAATCCTCGCCGCCTTCGCCACGCTCGATTGCGGCCATCAGCGTGAGGCTGCGCACGGTGGGATCGGTCTCGGCCAAATCGCCCAGCGCCTTGCGCGCCGCCGGGAAATCTTCGGCCCCGATGTATAGCTCGGCGAGCAGCATCTTGGTTTCGGCGTGGTCGGGTTTCAGGCCGGTCAGCGGGGCAAACCGTTTGATCCGCGCTTCAGGCGCTTCATCGGGCACGATGGCCGCAAAGGCTGCCGCCAGATCCGGGTGCGGCTGCGCTGTCCAGGCTTTCTTGATCAGCTTGGCCGCCGGGCGCGGCTTGCCCTGCGCGATGTCGGCCTTGGCGGCCAGAACGGCGGCCGGGATCAGCTCGGGCGACAGCCGGTTGGCCTCCAGCGCCTTGGCCTGCGCGGCCTCGGTGTTGCCGTCGCGCTCGGCCTCCATGGCCTCGGAAAGCGCCAGCACCGCATCGCGCCGCTTGTGCAGATCGCGCGGGATCGCGCCGTAGCGCAGCTTGGTGGAAAGCGTCTTGCGCGCGCCTTCCCAATCGGATGCCTCGGCCTGCAGCTTCAGCACGGTGTCCTGCGTGTCCACATGCTTGGGTTTGATCGCCAGCGCCTTCTCGGCAAGCTTCAGCGCGGTTTCAGTATCGCCAGCTTCCAACCGCTGGCGCATCAGCCCGCGCACCCCGACGAAACGGGAGGCGTCGTGTTGCAGCAGCTTCTTGTAGATCTCCTGCGCCTTGCGGGTGTCGCCGTTCATCTCGGCGGCCTGCGCGGAAATCAGGTTGGTCAGCTCGGGCTTGCCGAGGTATTTCTCGGCCTTGGCCGCACGCACGCCCGCCAGCCGGGCCTCGCCCGAGGCCAGCGCCAGCATGGCGTCGGACAGCGCCTGATAGCCTTTGCGTTCACGGCTGCGGTCGAAATAGCGCGACAGTGCGGTTTCGTCGCCCGTCAGGAAGCGCAGGCAGGCCACCAGAAGCCCAGCCAGTTTCAGCGCGATCCACACGAGGGCGAAAAGGGCGATGATGCCAATCACCGCCTGCAGCGGGCCGAGGGTGAATTCGGTTCCGGCCACGGCCAGCCGCAGCCCTTCGTCGCTCTCCATGAGGAAGCCCGCGCCATAGGTGAGCGCGGCCACGAGGGTGACGAAGACGAGAATTTTCAGAAGGGACCAGAGCATGGGGCGTTATCCTCAGATGGCGTCCAGGCCCTGCGCAAATTCCTGCGCGGCCTTCACAGTGGTGGCGCGCTGACGCGCGGCGGAGAGCCAATCCGCCATGGCGGCCTGCCCGGCCTCCGGCAATTGCTCCAGCTCGGCGAGCGCGGCAGCCAGATCATTGGCATTGAGCGCGGCTTCGGCACGCGAGAGGATCGCGTCCGGATCGCTGCCTTCGCGCGGGGCAAGGCTGCGTGCGCCGGTCTGGTTGCGCAGGAAAGCGGTCAGGCGGCCGGTGATCGTCTCGGCGTTTTCGGCGCGGATGGTGGCGTCCAGCACCGCGCGGGCGGAGGCGGGGAAGCCGCTTTGCAGTTCCGGCATCGGGCGCACACCGCCTTCGGCTGCTGCGGCCAAAGCTTCGGGCACCGGCTGCGTGGCGTTTTCAGAGAGGCTCGCGATGGCCTCGGCGAAAGGCGCGCCGCTTTCCAGCGCGCGCAACAGCTCCACGAGGGCAGCGCGGGTGAGGGCGGCAGCAGCCTGCGCTTGCGCGGCCTCGGCGCGTTCGGCGGCCTCCTGCATCCGGGCCTCGGCTTCAGCCTGCGCCTCGCTCGACATGGCCTCCATCGCCGTCTTTTGTTCCTGCACCGTGGTGCGCAGGGCTTCCAGCTCGCGCTGATAGGCCTCAACGGCAGCCGCCGCGCCAGCACTTTCGGTGACGGGGCGCTTCTCGGCTTCGAGCAGGCGGGCATCCACGGAGGACAGCCCGGCCGACACCGCGCCCACCTGTGCGGCAACCTCGGCGATCTGGCCGGCGATATCGCCGGAAATCTGGCCCGAAAGCTGCTCGGAGAGCTGCGCCTGCAGCGCGGCGATGGCCTCGGCAACCTCCGCATTGGCCTGCGGAGCGGTGGCGCTGGCCGCCGACATCTCGGCAATCTCTTCGCGCAGCGCGGCGATGGTTTCGCCTTGCGCGGCCAATGCGGCTTGCAGCGCTTCGGTGTCTCCGCCAGTACGCGGCATCAGATACCACGCCGCGCCAAAGCCAACGCCCGCGGCCACCACGCCGCCCAGCATGACGGGCAGCAGGCCGCCGCCGCTTTTCTGTTCCGGGGCAGGCGCAGGGGCGTAGGGCTCTTCCATGGCCTCCTCCATCGGCTCTTCGATCTCGGCCAGCACCGCGTCCAGATCCTCGTCGCTCACGCCATCAAGCGCCTGCATGTCACGCAGATCTTCCTCGGACGCCCCAAGCTGGACACCATCGTCAAAGGCATCGTCCAGATCATCCGGGTCTTCCGGCTCGATCTCTTCCGGCAGGATTGCTTCGGCCTCATCGACCTCGGGCGCGTCACTTGCATCGCTTTCCGGCGACAGCAGGGCCTCCGCCTCTGCCACGTCTTCCGGCTTGGCGCTTGTGTCCTTGCCCTGCTTGCTCTTTCTGCTGGCCACGAATACCCCTCCGACCCCTTAAATGAATCACGCCGCAGTGCGGCAGCCCACTCACACTAGCTTGGCGATCCACCACGCTCAAGCGTACCCCATGCGTCCAATAGCCCCTCGATGGCTTCCACCATCACGCCAGCGTCCGGGCTGGCGCATGTCAGGATTTCCCCAGCGAAATCAGGGCCAAGCGCCTCCGCCACAGACGGGCTGAAGGTGATAGCGCAAACATCCAGGCCCTTCCCCTCGATGGCCGCCCGGAACCGCCGGGCGATATGCGGGGAAAACAGCGGCGCTAAGAGACGCCTGCCACCAAGCTGGGCCAGAAGATCAGGCTCCCAATCGCAGGGGGCCTGCCGGTAGAGCATCACTTCGTCGATCTGCAGACCGTGCTGCGCAAGCGTTTCAACAAGGGGGCGGCTCACCTGCACACCCCGCGCATATAGCCCCCGCCCCTTGGGCCGCGCGTCTTTGAGCGCCGTGAGCAGAGCGGCCACATCCGGTGCCACATGGGCGATCCGGTAGCCCAGCCCGTTGGCCACATCGGCGGTGCGCGCACCAACGCACCACGCAGGCAAGGCGCGCGGTGCGCCGCCCAGCATCTGGGCTCCGTTCTCCGAGGTGAAGACCACGTAATCAAAGCCATCGGGATCCGGCACGGGCGCGCGGGTGGGCAGGATCTGGGCCAACGGCGCGATCTCGATCTGCAGCCGGTAGCGCAGCTGCGGCGGGAGTTGCGCGGCAAAGCGCTCCGCCGCGGCCCGCGGGCGCGTGAGCAGGAGCACCGGCTGTATTTCGGGCCGCTTATCGGTCCAGGCCGGGTTTGCCTCTGGGATCTGGTCACTTGGGGGGCACGTCACGAAACGGGGCCTCGCCTGCGGCATTGTATGAAAGCCTGCCAAGTGTTACCTGCCGAAGACCCAACCGGCAACCGGCACGAAACGGATGACCAAAGCGCTCACCTTCCTCGGCATTGAAAGCAGCTGCGACGATACCGCCGCCGCCATTGTGCGCCGGGGGCCAGATGGCCGTGCCGAAATCCTCGCCAATGTCGTTGCCGGGCAGGCCGAATTGCACGCGGCCTTCGGGGGCGTCGTGCCTGAAATCGCTGCCCGCGCCCATGCCGAGAAGCTCGACATCTGCGTGGAAGAGGCGCTCACGGCCTCGGGCCTTGACCTTTCCGATCTGGACGGGATCGCGGTGACGGCGGGCCCCGGCCTGATCGGCGGCGTGCTTTCGGGCGTGATGTGCGCCAAGGGGATCGCCGCCGGTGCCGGGTTGCCGCTGGTCGGGGTGAACCACCTCGCCGGCCATGCGCTGACACCCCGGCTCACTGATGGCGTGGCCTTTCCCTACCTGATGCTGCTTGTGTCTGGCGGGCATTGCCAGTTCCTCATTGCCTCCGGCCCTGAAAGTTACACCCGCCTTGGCGGAACGATCGATGATGCGCCCGGCGAGGCTTTCGACAAGGTCGCACGGCTGATCGGCCTGCCCCAACCCGGCGGGCCTCATGTGGAGGCAGAGGCCAAGTCCGGCAATGATAGAACCTTTTCCCTGCCCCGCCCGCTGCTGGATCGCCCCGGTTGCGACATGAGCTTCTCCGGCCTGAAAACCGCCGTACTGCGCGCCCGCGATGGCGTGGTGGCCGAAAAAGGCGGCCTCACCCGGCAGGACCGCGCCGATCTTTGTGCCAGTTTTCAGGCCGCCGTGTGCGACGTGCTCACCGAGAAGAGCCGCCGGGCGCTCGAAACCTATCTGGCCGAGGCCCCCGCCACGCCAACCTTCGCCGTCGCCGGTGGCGTCTCCGCAAACGCGGCCATCCGCAGCGCTCTGGAGGCGCTGTGTGAAAGCCAAGGCGTGCGCTTCCTTGCGCCGCCCCTGAAGCTCTGCACCGACAACGCCGCGATGATCGCCTGGGCCGGGATTGAGCGCTTTGCCAGTGGCGCGGCTGACGATATGGCACTCGCCGCCCGCCCGCGCTGGCCCTTGGACAACCGCAGCCCCGCCCTTTTGGGATCGGGCAAGAAAGGCGCGAAAGCATGAGTATCGCCGTTCTGGGCGCCGGGGCCTTCGGCACCGCCCTCGCCATCACAATCGCCCGTGGCGGCACCCCGGTCACGCTCTGGGCGCGGGATGCGAAGCACGCCGCGCAGATGCAGGCCACGCGCGAAAATGCGCGGCGGCTGGCGGGTGTGTCGCTTCCTCAAAACGTCACTGTTACAGCAGAAATCGCCTCTATCGAGGCCGGTATCGCCCTGCTCGCCGTGCCCATGCAACAGATCGCGGCCTTCCTTGCCGAACATGGCGCGCGGCTCGCTGGCAAACCCATCGTCGCCTGCTGCAAAGGCGTGGACTTGCAAAGCGGTTTTGGCCCAACGGCCACCATCGCCGCCGCCTGCCCTACCGCCACGCCCGCCGTGCTCACCGGCCCCAGCTTCGCGATCGACATCGCCCGTGGTCTTCCCACGGCGCTCACGCTGGCCTGCGGGAACGAGGCCGAAGCCCAGCGCCTGCAAGCCGCGCTCTCCACCGACACGCTGCGCCTCTACCGCACCACCGACACCACCGGCGCGGAACTTGGCGGCGCGCTGAAGAATGTCATCGCAATTGCCTGCGGTGTCACCATCGGTGCGGGCCTCGGCGAAAGCGCCCGCGCCGCCGTGATGACGCGCGGCTTTGCCGAGATGCAGAGGCTCTCGCAGCAACTTGGCGCGCGCCCCGAAACGCTCGCCGGGCTTTCAGGTTTTGGCGATCTCGCCCTCACCTGCACCTCGGAGAAGAGCCGCAACTTCTCTTTCGGGCTGGCCTTGGGGCGCGGGGAAAGCTTTGATGCGGGCAAGACGGTCGAAGGCGCCGCCACCGCCCGCGCCGTGGCCCGGCTGGCGCGCGAAGCCGGGGCCGAGATGCCCATCACCAGCGTCGTCGCTGCCGTGCTGGAACAGAAACTGACAATCCGGGAGGCCGTGGATGCACTGCTCTCCCGCCCGCTCAAGGAGGAATAGAGCCTATGAAAGTCGCCCTGATTGCGAAAGACAAACCCGGCGCGCTTGCGATCCGTATGGAAAACCGGCCCGATCACGTGGCCTATCTGAAAGCCACGCCCGCCGTGGAACAGGCCGGCCCGCTGCTGGACGCCGAGGGCGCGATGTGCGGCTCGCTGATCATCCTTGAGGTGGCCGACATGGCCGAGGCCGAGGCCTTCGCGGCGGGCGATCCCTATGGCAAGGCCGGGCTCTTCGCCTCGGTCGAGCTGATCCCGTGGAACCGGGTGATCGGCTGATGGCATATTGGCTGTTCAAATCCGAAGCCTCCACCTGGAGCTGGGAGCAGCAGGTCGCCAAGGGTGAGGCCGGCGAGGAATGGGACGGCGTGCGCAACTATCAGGCGCGCAACATGATGCGGCAGATGAAGCTCGGGGATCTCGGCTTTTTCTACCTCTCCCAGAAGGACAAGAAGATCGTCGGCATCGTCGAGGTCTGCGCCGAGGTCCACCCCGACAGCAGCACCGATGATCCGCGTTGGGAATGCGTGGACATCAAGGCCGTCGCGCCAATGCCCAAGCCGGTGACGCTGGATATGTGCAAGGCCGAGCCACGCCTCGCCGAAATGGTACTGGTGAACAACACCCGCCTCTCGGTGCAACCCGTGGCCGATGCCGAATGGGCGCTGATCTGCGAAATGGGTGGTGTTTCGGGCTGACTCAGAGCCTGTTTCGCCCCCAATCAGCCTGAGCGCGCCACCGAAAGACTTGGCAAAAAACGTCTAGGCGCGGCCCGGAAGCGCGGGCATAGTTACCCCATCGTATTCATCAGGGAGACATGCGATGGGATTTCTGAGCGTGATCGTCGCGGCACTGGCCGCCTATGGCTTCGGAGCCGTCTGGTACATGCGGCTGGCCGAGCCGTGGATGACAGCCGCCGGCGTTGAGCGCGGCGAAGATGGCCGGCCCAAGAATTCCAAGGATCCGATCCCTTATATCACCAGCCTCGTCTGCCTGATCATCGTCGCCGGCATGATGCGCCACGTCTTCGCGCTGGGCGGGATCGACGGGCTCGGCAAGGGCCTTGTGGCGGGCCTCGGGCTGGGCCTCTTCATCGCCACGCCGTGGATTGCAACGAATTACACGTTTGCTGGCCGCCCGCGCCAGCTGATCGTGATCGACGGCGGCTATGCCACCATCGGCTGCACCGTGATCGGTGCCGTGCTCGGGCTGTTCTGATCCATGCGCGGCGCGATCATCCTCGCCGCTCTGGCTGCCCTCGCCGCGTGCGAGAGCAGCACGCCGGCCCAAGGCGAGCTGCTGACCTTCAACATCGCCGCCGACACCCAGCCCTGCACCGGTGTCGCGCCCATGCGCTGCCTGATCGTGAACGGCGCGTATTTCTATGATCCGATCGCGGGCTACACCCATGTGGAGGGCCAGCCCGCCACGCTCAGCGTGCTGCGCACGCCCGCCGGGCTGCCCCTTCCGGCGGATGCCGGGGCTTTCACCTACAAGATGGTGGAACGCCTCAACTAACCGCCCGTTTGCCATGGCACCACAGGCGCTCTAGCTATTTTGCCAGTTCATTGACCCGTAAAAGGACGTTCCCATGCGCCACGCCATATTAGCCGCCCCCTTCTTCGCCCTCGCCCTCCCCGCCGTCGCGCAGGAGACCGTAACCCCCGAAACCTACATCCGCGCCGAAGTGGATGTGACCTTCGATCAGTTCCAGCTCAACGCGGGCGAGGATGTGAACCGCTTCTACTACATCCGCAAACCCACCCCGCTGGACGCGCAGGCCGTCGTGCGCATGAACCGCGACACGCTCTATGCCGGGGCCGTGGTGGACACCGAAGGCGGCGCCACCATCACGATCCCGGAATTTCCGGATGACCGCTACTTCTCCATCCTCGTGATCGACAATGATCACTACGCCCCCACCGTCTTCTATGAGCCGGGCACCTACGCCGTACCGGATGACACCAAATACGTCGCCCTTATCCAGCGCATCCAGATCATGGATCCAAGCGATCCCACGGATGTCGCGCTGGTCAACGAGATGCAGAACCAGTTCGTGATCGAGGCCGCGAACCACGATCTCTTCCCCGATCCGCAATGGGACGTGGAAAGCATGCTGGCTTTGCGTGCCGACTACGAGGTCGAATTTCAGAAGTTCACCCAGTATGAGCCCGACTGGATGGGCCCGCGCGGCGAGGTGAACGAGGACACACGCCATCTGGCCGTCGCCGGGGCCTGGGGCCTGTTTCCCGAGAAAGACGCCGTCTACATCAACTACACCGCCCCCGCTGGCGCGACCGGTTGCCAGACGGCCACCTACGAGGTGCCGCCCAACGATGCCTTCTGGTCCATCACCGTCTACGGCAGCGACGGCTTCATGAAGTCCGACAACAACATCATCAACGACCGCAACGTGACGCTGAACGAGGATGGAACCTTCACCGCCTACTACGGCTCGGAAGCAGACTGCGGCGCGCAAGCCAACCGCGTGGATGTGTCGGAAGGCTGGAACTTCCTGATGCGCGTCTACCGCCCCGGCCAGGCCGTGCTGGATCGCAGCTACGTGCTCCCGGACGTCACACCCGCCGGCTAGGCCCTCCCAACAGTAACAAACAAAAAGCCCCGCCGGATCTCCTGCGGGGCTTCGTCGCTGCACCGGTCCAGAGGTCAGCCGTAAACGGCTTCCTTCCCGAAATGCTTCACCAGCATGTAGTAGACAACGGCACGGTACTTGTTGCGCTCGGATTTGCCGTAGGTCTCGATCACCGCGTTGATCGCGTCCATCAGCGCCGGGCCATCGGCAAGGCCAAGCTTCTTGATCAGGAAGTTGTTCTTCACCGTCTCAAGCTCGCTCTCCTGCGTCGCGGCAACGGTGGAGGCATCGGCGTTGTAGATCGCCGGACCACAGGCGATTGTCACCTTTTCCAGCAGCGCCATATCCGGCGTCATGCCGCATTTGTTCTTCAGATCATCGGCATATTGCGCGATCAGTTCGTCCCGTTTGCCCATCGGCATCCTCCCAGTGTCACGTATGAGTTATGGTGGCAGGAGCCTAAGGCCAAAGCGCATGCGCGCAAAAGGAAAACATCTCGCAGGATTTCCCCCCAGCTTTAGCGCCTTCCTCTCGCGCCAAATACCTCGGGGGGAGTCCCGCAAGGGACGGGGGGCAGAGCCCCCACCCCCTTCGTCAGTAGCGGTAATGCTCGGGCTTGAAGGGGCCTTCGGGCTTCACGCCAATATAGGAGGCCTGATCCGCATCGAGCTTAGTGAGCTTCGCGCCCACTTTTGCGAGGTGCAGCGCGGCCACTTTCTCGTCCAGGTGCTTGGGCAGAACGTAGACTTCGTTCTTGTAGGCATCGCCCTTCGTCCAGAGCTCGATCTGCGCCAGAACCTGGTTGGTGAAGGAAGCCGACATCACGAAGGAGGGGTGGCCGGTGGCGTTGCCGAGGTTCAGCAGGCGGCCTTCGGAGAGCAGGATGATGCGGTTGCCCGAGGGCATCTCGATCATGTCCACCTGTTCCTTGATGTTGGTCCACTTGTGGTTCTTCAGCGCGGCAACCTGAATCTCGTTGTCGAAGTGGCCGATGTTGCCGACGATGGCCATATCCTTCATCGCGCGCATGTGCTCGATGCGGATGATGTCCTTGTTGCCGGTGGTGGTGATGAAGATGTCGGCCTTCTCGACCTCCTCTTCCAGCAGCACCACCTCAAAGCCGTCCATCGCCGCCTGCAGGGCGCAGATCGGATCGACTTCCGTCACCTTCACGCGCGCGCCCGCGCCGCGCAGGGAGGCGGCGGAGCCTTTGCCCACGTCGCCGTAGCCACAGACAACAGCCACTTTACCAGCCATCATCGTATCGGTTGCGCGGCGGATGCCGTCGACCAGCGATTCCTTGCAGCCGTATTTGTTGTCGAACTTCGACTTCGTGACGGAGTCGTTAACGTTGATCGCCGGGAAGGGCAGCTGGCCGCCGCGCTGCAGCTCGTAAAGCCGGTGCACGCCGGTGGTGGTTTCTTCGGACACGCCGACGATCTGCTCACGCATCTTGGTAAACCAGCCGGGGCTTGCCGCCATGCGCTTGGCGATCTGGGCCTTGATCACGGCCTCTTCCTCGCTCGTCGGCACGGCGATGATGTCTTCGCCGGCTTCGGCGCGGGCGCCGAGCAGGATGTAGAGCGTTGCGTCGCCGCCATCGTCGAGGATCAGGTTCGGGCCCTCGGCGAAGAGGAAAGATTTATCGAGGTAATCCCAGTGCTCTTCCAGCGTCTGGCCCTTGATCGCGAAGACCGGGATACCAGCCTCGGCAATCGCCGCTGCCGCGTGATCTTGCGTGGAGAAGATGTTGCACGAGGCCCAGCGCACATCCGCGCCCAGCGCCACCAGCGTTTCGATCAAAACGGCTGTCTGGACCGTCATATGCAGCGAACCAACGATCCGCGCGCCTTTCAGCGGTTTGCTCTCGCCATATTCCTCGCGCAGAGCCATCAGGCCCGGCATCTCGGTTTCGGCAATATCAAGCTCCTTGCGGCCATAGGCGGCAAGCGAGATGTCTTTCACAATGTAATCGGCGGCCATCGGGCTGCTCCTTCACGCGTCCATGATTTAAGCCGCAGATAGCACCGACGCCCGCCTGCGGCAACCGGACTACTGTGTTCTGCCCACCTGAGGCTTGCGCCCCATGGCCGCTCGGGGTCTCTTGGGCGCAGAGTTCCACAACGACCAAGCGTGAGTACGAACAGCCATGCCCCAGCAACCCCGCGCCTGGCAGCGCATGCTTTCGGGCCGCAGGCTCGATCTTCTGGATCCGACGCCTGTGGACATCGAGATCGCCGACATCGCCCATGGTCTGGCCTTCGTGGCGCGCTGGAACGGGCAGACGGAAGGCGATTACCCCTATTCCGTCGCCGAGCATTCGCTGCTGGTCGAAGCGCTGTTTCGCCGCCTGCAGCCCAAGGCTCCGGCGAAATGGCAGCTGGCGGCTCTGCTGCACGACGCGCCGGAATATGTGATCGGCGACATGATCTCCCCGGTGAAAGCCGCCGTCGGCCCGGATTACGGCCTGCTGGACGACAGGCTTACCGCCGCCATCCACATCCGCTTCGGCCTGCCGGCAGCGATCCCGGTGTCGGTCAAGAAGCAGATCAAACGCGCCGACAAGATCAGCGCGTGGTTCGAAGCGACGCAGATTGCTGGCTTCTCCGAGGCCGAGGCCAACAAGTTCTTCGGCCGCCCGCCGGAGGATCTGAAAGCCGATTTGCAGATCACGCCGCGCCCACCGGTTGACGTGCGCGCGGCATTCACCGCGCGGCATGGGGAACTGATGGAGGCCTGCCATGGGTGAGGTGCGCAAGGCCGGGCCGTCAGATTGCAGCGGCATGGCCGAGATCCTGAACGAGATCATCGCTGAAGGCGGCACCACGGCGCTGACGGAGCCCGTCACCGCGCAGGTGTTGAAAGACTGGATGGCAGCGCCGGGGCGCTCCGCCTGGCATGTGGCGCTGGACGGGCGCGGCGCGGTGATCGGGTTTCAATGGCTGGGGGAGCAGGGCTACCTGCCGCCCGAGGCCATCGACATCGCCACTTTCGTGAAACGCGGGCAGGCGGGCTTGGGCATCGGTTCTGCGCTGTTTGACGCGACGCGGCAGGCCTCGATGAAGATGGACGCGGGCTGGATCAACGCCAACATCCGCGCCGACAATGAAGGCGGGCTGATCTACTACCAGAGCCGCGGCTTTCGCACTTACGATCACTGGCAGGGCTACAAGATGGCCAATGGGCAAGTGGTGGACAAGGTTCTTAAGCGCTTCGATCTGGATTAAGGCACTGAAATTGCGTTGAAAGCGGTGAGGGCAGTGCTGTCCCGCGGGGTGGCGCAAAGCGCCGCCCCATGGGGGCGGGCCGGCGCTGCCCGGCGTACCGCCGGGCGAAACATCCCATAACACCTACCCCAACGGGCAGCTTTCCCCAGCACTGATCGCCGTGAGCCCCGATGCATCGCCTTCAAACACGTAGGGCCCCGTGGCCGCCGGAACAGGCTGGCCCGGTGCGAAGCCTTCCACCGTTGCCACCGACGCGCCGCGCCCGGCTTCAAGCCGCCAGCCGTGCAGGCCTTCGCGCAGGAAATAGAGTGTCAGCCCATTTGCCCAGCGCTGCGCCGCACCGGCACCGTTGCTGCAGGGGATCCGGGCCTGCGGCTGTGCGCCGACAAGCCGGCTGATGGCCGCGACTGTGCCGGCTTCAGCGCGGCCGAAATCGATCCGGAGGGGGGAGCCGATGGGCTGGAGGTGATCCGGTGCCAAGGCAAGGCCTGACGCCCCACCGGACACAGGGGCCGAGGCGTCCGGCACGGGACTGGTGTTGCAGGCGGCTAGCACAAGGGTCGCGCCTGCGGCCAAAACCATACGGAACGGCAACAGGCCCACAGCCCTAGCGCGGGCTGCGCTTGGCGAGGATGCGTTGCAGCGTGCGGCGGTGCATGTTCAGCCGACGGGCTGTCTCGCTCACGTTGCGGTCGCAGAGCTCATAGACGCGCTGGATATGCTCCCAGCGCACGCGGTCTGCGCTCATCGGGTTCTCAGGCGGCGGCGGCAGATCGCCCGCCGAGGCCAAGAGCGCCGCCGTCACATCATTGGCGTCCGCTGGTTTGGAAAGGTAATCCATCGCGCCGATCTTCACCGCGGCCACCGCCGTGGCAATCGCGCCATAGCCGGTGAGCACCACAACACGGCAATCTGGCCTCGTCTCGCGCAGCGTTTCGACAACCTCAAGGCCCGAGCCATCCTCAAGCCGCAGGTCCACCACCGCATAGGCCGGGGGGCGCGCGGTTGCGAAGGCGCGGCCAGCGGCCACCGATCCAGCCGTCTCGACAGCGAAGCCGCGTTTCTCCATGGCGCGGGCGAGCCGCTTCAGGAACGGTTCGTCATCGTCAACGAGAAGCAGGGTGTTGTCTGCCCCGATCTCCTCCAGCTCGCGGTCGGCCATGGTCAATCCTTCGCTAAACCTTCTTTTTCCCAATGTTTAGGGCGAAGGCCCCATCCCGTCAAACAGCGCTAGCTGGCGTCGACGAAACAGGCGACGCTTTCCGCCATCTGTTGCGGCGTGGTATCGCGTTTGAAGAACTCCACGAAGCCATGGTCCGGCAGGACGAGGTAGGAGAAGGTGGAGTGGTCCACGAGGTAGAACTCATCCTCGCTCTCCTGCTTGCGGTAGTAGGTCTTGTAGGCCTGCGAGGCAGCCTTCACCTGCTCTTCGGAGCCCGTCAGCGCGATCATACGGTCATGAATGATCTCGCCGTAGTCTTTCATCACTTCGGGCGTGTCTCGCTCAGGGTCGATGGAGATGAACACCGGCGTCACCTCGATGCCCTGCGCGGCCAGAAGATCCACCGCCTCGGCATTGCGCACGTTATCAAGCGGGCAGACATCGGGGCAGAAGGTATAGCCAAAGTAGAGGATCGAGGGCTTGGTGATCACATCGGCATCCGTCACCGTTTCGCCGTCGCCATTGACCAGCGTGAACGGCCCGCCAATGGCCCCGGCGCCGCCCGCGATCTGGGACTCGCGGCAGGCGGCGAACTGATCGTCGCTGCGGGTGCCTGAGGTCACGAACCACAGCACGCCCAGCATGGCGATCACGATGGTTGAGGCAACGATGGCGATGAGGCGGGTCATGGCGAATGTCCTTCTGGCGGGTTGGGCGCATTGATCGTCCTGCAGCTGCGGATTAACAATTGTGCAGGTTGACGCATTCACGAAGGCGCGAGCAGCACATGTCCGACAGCACCTCAGCCCTGTTCAGCGCCACACAGCGCAGCGGGTGGATCCGCCTGCGCACGCTCATCGTGCTGCGCTGGTTCGCCATCGCGGGGCAGATCGGCGCGATCTTCATTGCCCGCCGCGTCTTTGACGTGCAGCTGGAGTTGGGGCTCTGTTATCTTGTGATAGGGGCGGCGGTGATCGCCAACCTCGTGGCCACCTTCATCTATCCCGAAACCAAGCGCCTGACCGACAGGCAAAGCTTCGCGCTGCTGCTGTTCGACATCTGCCAGCTCTCGGCGCTGATCTACCTGACGGGCGGGCTCAACAATCCCTTCGCGTTGCTGATCATGGCCCCGGTGACGGTTTCAGCAACGGTGCTCACCATGCGCTCCACGCTGCTGCTGGGCATCGTTGCGCTGGCCGCGATCACCTGTGTCGCCGCGTTTCACCTGCCGCTGCAAACCTCCGAGGGCGAGATCTACGAGCTGCCCGCGCTGTTTCTCTTCGGCTTCTGGCTCGCCATCGTGATCGGCACCGTCTTTCTCGGCATCTACGCCCGGCGCGTGACCGGGGAAATCCACTCCATGTCGCAAGCGCTTCTAGCCACGCAGATGGCGCTGGCGCGGGAACAGAAGCTCACCGATCTGGGCGGCGTTGTCGCGGCGGCAGCCCATGAGCTGGGCACGCCACTGGCCACGATCAAGCTTGTTAGCACCGAGATGATGGACGAGCTGGAGGAAGGCACGCATCTAAAGGAAGATGCGGAGCTGATCCGCGAACAGGCCGACCGCTGCCGCGAGATCCTGCGTTCCATGGGGCGCGCCGGCAAGGACGACAAGCACCTCAAGCGCGCACCGCTGGAAACCGTGATCCACGAGGCCGCCGAGCCGCATCTGGACCGTGGCAAGGACATCAGCTTCGCGCTGGTGTCGGATGAGGCCCCCGGCGCGCAGCCCATGGTGATGCGCTATCCGGAGTTCGTGCATGGCATCCGTAACCTTGTGCAGAACGCCGTGGATTTCGCCGACAGCCGCGTCTGGGTCGAGATCGGCTGGAGCGATGACGCAATCACGGTCCGTATTCTGGACAACGGCCCGGGCTTCCCGGCGCAGCTGATCGGGCGCATCGGCGATCCTTTCGTGCGCCGCCGGGCCAGCGCCACCGAAACCGCCAAACGCCCGGAGTACGAGGGGATGGGGCTGGGCCTTTTCATCGCCAAGACGCTGCTGGAGCGCACCGGGGCGGAGTTGAGCTTTGCCAATGGCTCCGATCCCTTCCTTGAGGAATCGGAGCGGCCCGAGAAATCCGGCGCCATCGTGCAGGTGCGCTGGGCGCGCAGCGCGCTGGAGGGCAAGCCCGAGGATTGGACAGGGCCGCTCGGGGAGAACCAGCAGTTCGCCTGATCTGGCGTTTTGGGCGGTTTTAAGGGCCGGGCGGCGGTTAAACCTCCGTTAACCATCCCGCGGTAGCGTCGGACAAAACCACTTCGACCTGTGCCCATGCAACCGCTGCTTCTTTTCACAACGCTGCTGCTCTCTGCGGCAGCCGCCTGGCTGACGATCCGGGCGCTCGTCGTGCATCCCACGCCGGGTGAGCCCCAGTCGGCGGATGATCGCGGCGAAACCAGCTTCCTGTTTCAGGGCTCCCGGTTGGTGGATGCCTCCGGCGCGGCGGATGGGCTTCTGGAAACCGCCGAGAAGCAGGAAACCGATCTTCTCACCCTGATCCGCGCCCTAAAGCCCCGCTTTCCTGATCTGGACCGCATGCTGGATCTGAGCACAGACCTCGGCCACCCCACCGGGGACCCCAGCGGCGACGATCCTGAACACCCTGTCGATGCGGCCACCGAAGCCCCTGAAATCCGCAAGATCTTTCACGCGCGCACGCCCGAGGATGCCGGCCGTATCGAGTTTCTCCAATGGGGCGGCTTTACCCGGCTCACGCTGTCCCAGCCCGAAGTGCGCAAGGATGCCGATTGGGAATGCGCCTTCCTGCGCGAAGAGGTGGCAGGCCTGCGCCAGCTGCTCAACACCGCGCCCTTTCCGATCTGGCGGCAAACCTCGGCTGGCGCCGTGACCTGGGCCAACACCGCCTATCTGGACACCGCCGCCAATCAGGCGGACGTCGCCCCGGAAGAGGCGCGCGGCTGGCCGCCGGTGAAGATTTTCACCGATCTTTCGCTCGATCAGGGCACGCCAGAAAGCCGCGCCTGCCGGTTGCCGCTACAGCTGATCGGCCAGAAAGAAGAAACATGGTTCGATTGCCGCAGCTTTGCCGTGGGCCGGGAGTCGCTGCACTATGCGGTGGATGCCTCGGCGGCTGTTTCGGCCCAGCGCACGCTGGAACAATTCGTCCAGACCCTGACGAAAACCTTCGCGCATCTGCCCATCGGCCTTGCCGTGTTTGACCGCAGCCGGCGGCTCGCGCTGTTCAACCCGGCGCTAACCGATCTCACCGGGCTGCCTGTGGATTTTCTGAGCCTGCGCCCGACGCTGGATGCGGTGTTTGATCGGTTGCGCGAAAGCCGCTTGCTGCCGGAGCCCCGGAATTTCGCCGAATGGCGGCGGCGCATCACACAGGCCGAGGCCGAATCCACGCGCGGTGCCTACGAGGAAACCTGGACATTACCTTCAGGCCGCTCCTTCCGCCTCACCGGCCGCCCCCACCCCGACAACGCCATCGCCTTTCTTTTGGAGGACATCAGCACCGAGGTCTCGCTCACCCGCCACTTCCGGGCCGAGCTGGAGATCTCGCAAGCGGTGCTCGACACGATGGAGGATGCCATTGCCGTCTTCTCCGAAGGCGGGCGGCTAGCCTTCACCAACCGGGCCTTCGCGCGGCTGTGGTTCGGCTCCGACGATTGCGCGCTGAGCGAGTTCACCATCTTTGAAACCAGCCGGATGTGGCGCAACCGGTGCCACCCGACCCCGGCCTGGGGTGATCTGAGGGAGTTCGCCGCCGCACCGCGCGATCGCGCCGAATGGGAGGCCGATGTCCGCATGCTGGATGGCCGCGCCCTGCGCACCACGGTGGCACCGCTGCCCGGCAACGCCACGCTGGTGCGCTTCCGCGCCGCCGACACCGCCGTGCCCTTCACCAGTGTGCGTCTGCAGGCGCATCAGGGCTAAGGGCGCGAAGCGTCTTGCGGGCCGGGGCGGGGCAGGTAATATCCGCCCATGAGCGATGCGCGCCTTTCCCTGACCCTCGCGGATGAGACCGCTTCTACCGAGTTGGCCCAGCAGCTCGCGCCCCTGCTTGAGGCCGGGGATTGCCTGCTGCTGTCGGGGCCTGTGGGCGCGGGGAAAAGCCATTTCGCCCGCAGCCTGATCCTTGCCCTGCTGCCCGAGCCCGAAGACGTGCCCTCGCCCACCTTCACCCTCGTCCAGACCTATGACGCCCCTGCCTTCGAGATCTGGCACTGCGATCTCTATCGCCTCTCCGGCCCGGAGGATGCATTCGAGCTGGGGCTGGACGAGGCCTTCGACACCGCGCTCTGCCTCGTGGAGTGGCCGGACCGGCTTGGGGCCTACACCCCGCGCAACGCGCTGGAGCTTTCGTTTGCCCACCAGCCCGATGGCACGGGCCGCAGCCTTGCCCTGTGCGGCCCCCGGAAACGCTGGGCCGGCGTTCTGGATGGCCTTCATGCCTGAAACCGCCGCGGCCTTGTCCGCTTTCCTTGCGCAGGCCGGCTGGCACCAAGCCGAAGCCGCCCCCATGCAGGGCGACGCGTCGGCCCGCCGCTACCAGCGCCTGACCCGCGCGGACGGCGAAAGCGCCATCCTCATGCTCTGCCCGGCAGGCTCCAGGGCCGAGATCGCCCGCTTTTGCGATGTCGCCCGGCACCTGCGCGCCGTGGGCCTCTCCGCCCCGGACATCCTTGCTCGCGACGATCAGAACGGCCTTCTCCTGCTGGAGGATTTCGGCGAGGCGGTGATGGCCTCTGTCGTCGCCAATGCGCCCAACACGGAACGCGCGCTCTATCTCAGCGCCACCAAGGTGCTGCATTACCTGCACAGCGTGCCGCCGATGGAAGGCCTGCAGCCCTACGGCCCGGCGGAAATGGCCGCGATGGTGGATGTGGCCTTCACGGAATATGCCGCCGCAACGGGCACCGGCGATCCCGCCGCACAAGGCCGAGTTCAGGCGCTTCTGGAGGCCGCATTGGCCCGCCATGCGCCGGAGACAGACGTGATGATCCTGCGCGATTACCACGCGGAGAACCTGATGGTTCTGCCCGAACGCGGCGGCGTGCAGGCGCTGGGCCTCCTGGATTTTCAGGACGCGCTGCTCGGCCATCCCGCCTATGATCTGATCTCGCTTCTGGAGGACGCCCGGCGTGACATCCGCGAAAGCACGCGGCTGGCCTGCATCTCGTGGTATGCCCATGAAAACGGGCTGGACCCGGAGCGCTTCGAAGCTGCGCTCGCGGTACAGGGGGCCCAGCGCAACCTGCGGATCCTCGGGGTGTTTGCCCGCCTTGCCCGTGCCCTTGGCAAGCCCGGATACCTTGCCCTGATGCCCCGTGTCTGGGCGCATCTGGAGCGCGATCTGGCGCACCCTGCCCTTGCGGATCTGGCCGCCCCCCTGCGCGCGGCCCTACCCGCCCCCACCGAAGACATTCTGGAAAGGCTGCGCCAGCAATGCCCGACGCCCTGATGCTGTTCGCCGCCGGGTTCGGCACCCGCATGGGTGCGCTGACCGCCGACAAGCCGAAACCGCTGATCGAGGTTGCAGGTCGTCCGCTGATCGATCACGCATTGGCCTTGCGCGATGCTCATGGCCCGCTGCGTACGGTGGCCAACCTGCATTATCGCCCCGATCAACTGCGCGCCCAACTTGCCGGGCGCGATGTGCTGTTCTCCGAGGAGCAGCCTGACATTCTCGAAACCGGCGGCGGCCTGCGCGCCGCTCTGCCCTTGCTCGGCGAAGGCCCGGTATTCACGATGAACACCGACGCCGCCTGGACGGGCGCAAACCCGCTCAGCCAGCTCGCCACCGCATGGGATCCGGCGCGGATGGACGCGCTGCTGCTGCTCGTCGCGCCACAGGATGCGCGTGGCCACACGGGCAAGGGCGATTTCCTGATGGATCCCGAAGGCCGCCTGAGCCGTGGCCCCGGCCTGATCTATTCCGGCGTGCAGATCCTCAAGCCCGATCTGCTACCGACCATCCCGGAAGCCGCCTTTTCCCTCAACCGCCTGTGGGACGTGATGCAGGCCAAACGCCGCCTCTTCGGCCTGCGCCATCAAGGCGGTTGGTGCGATGTGGGCCGGCCAGACTGTATCCCGCTTGCCGAAGCAATGCTCGCGGAGGCCGCCCATGGCTGACACCACGCTCTTCGGCGTGCCCCCCGGCGCGGATTTCCCGAAGGCCCTGCGTGATGGGGTGATCGCGCGCTATGGCGCTGCCGGCCCGGAAGCGCTTGCGCGGGTGCAGATCTTCGTCAACACGGGCCGGATGCAACGCCGCCTGCGCAGCCTCTTTGCCGAGGGCGGCGCGCTGTTGCTGCCGCGCATCCGCCTGATTCAGGATCTGGGCAAAGGGCTCACGGATGCCCCGCTGCCCCCCGCCATCTCTCCCCTGCGGCGGCGGCTGGAACTGGCGCAACTGATCGCGCGCCTGATCGAGGGCGCACCCGATCTCGCCCCGACGGCGAGCGCCTATGACCTTGCCGACAGCCTCGCCACGCTTTTGGACGAGATGCACGGCGAAGGCGTGACACCGGAGGAGATCGCGCAGCTCGACGTGACGGATCAATCCGGCCACTGGGCCCGCGCGCTGGAGTTCATCCGCATCGTGCAGGCCTTCGTCGCCGATGAGGACGCGCCCGACGCCGAGGCCCGACAACGTATGGTGGTGGAGCGGCTCGCCGCCCAATGGGCCGAGGCCCCGCCGCCGGATCCCATCCTGATCGCTGGCTCCACCGGCTCGCGCGGGGCCACCCACCTGCTGATGGAGGCCGTTGCCCGTCTGCCCCAAGGGGCCGTGATCCTGCCGGGCTTCGATTTCGATCTGCCAGAGCCTGTCTGGGAAAGCCTGTCGGATGCGATGAAAAGCGAGGATCACCCGCAGTTCCGCTATGGCAAGCTACTGAAAACGCTTGGCCTTTCGCCCAGCGCCGTGGGTGAGTGGGCCAAAGCCCCTGCCCCGTGCCCGCCGCGCAACACGCTGCTGTCGCTCGCCCTGCGCCCCGCGCCCGTCACCGATCAATGGATGAGCGAAGGCGCGCATCTGGAGGGTATCGCGGAGGCGACGGCGCAGATCACCTACCTGAAAGCCCCATCTGCCCGCGCCGAGGCACTCGCCATCGCGCTGCGCATGCGGCAGGCGGTGGACACCGGCGAAACGCTGGCGCTGATCACGCCCGACCGTATGCTCACGCGGCAGGTGACAGCCGCGCTGGACCGCTGGCAGGTCACCGTGGACGACAGCGCCGGCTTCCCGCTGCATCTGTCTGCTCCGGGCCGCTTCCTGCGGCTGGTGGCGCGGCTTTACGGCCAGCGGCTCACCATCGAGGCGCTGCTGACCCTGCTCAAACACCCGATCACCCATTCCGCCGGGGATCGCGGCACGCATTTGCTGCGCACGCGGGAGCTTGAGCTTTCGCTGCGCCGCAACGGCCCCGCCTTTCCCGATGCAGCATCTTTGCGCAAATGGGCGACCAAGCAGGCCGAAAAGGACGAAGGTGCGCCTGTGTGGGCCGAGTGGTTGATCGCCGCCCTGCCCTTCGAGGACGTGCCCGTCACCCGCCCCCTCGCCGACTGGGCCGCGCTGCACATCGCCTGCGCCGAGGCCTTGGCCGCTGGTCCTACGGGCGGCGAAAGCGAGCTCTGGCGTGAGGCGGCTGGCCGCAAGGCGCGCGCCGTGGTGGATGCGCTCACCGCCGACGCCGGGTTCGGCGGCGACATGGCCCCGCATGAATACAGCGAGCTGTTCCGCGCGCTGCTGGCCAAGAGCGACGTGCGCGCACCGGACGAGGATTTCCCCAACCTGATGATCCTCGGCACGCAGGAGGCCCGCGTGCAGGCCGCCGATGTGGTGATTCTGGGCGGGCTCAACGATGGCATCTGGCCGCCCACCCCTGCGCCGGATCCCTGGCTGAACCGCAAGATGCGCCATGACGCGGGCCTGCTTCTGCCCGAGCGCCGCATCGGGCTTTCGGCCCATGACTTCCAGATGGCAGCGGGCGCGAAAGAGATCTGGCTCAGCCGCGCAGCGCGGGATTCGGAGGCCGAAACCGTGCCCTCGCGCTGGCTGAACCGGCTGGTGAACCTGCTCTCGGGCCTTGAGGCTCAGGGCGGCGCGGAAGCCTTGGCCGGTATGGAAGCGCGCGGCGATCACTGGCTGGCGCTTGCAGCCAAGCTGGAACAGCCCGGCCAGGTGCAAGCCGCCAAGCGCCCCTCACCGCGCCCGCCTGTTGCCGCCCGTCCGGTGCAATATTCCGTCACCCAGATCAAAACCCTGATCCGCGATCCTTACGCGATCTACGCGCGCGGCGTGTTGGGGCTGAAGCCTGTCGACCCGTTGCATCCCTCGCCCGATGCGCCCTTGCGCGGCACTGTGCTGCACAGCGTGCTGGAGCGGTTCATCGCCGAAGATGATCTTTCGGATGGTGCGGAAGCGCGGCTCATCGCCACCGCCAGCGCCGTGCTTGAGGAAGAGGTCCCCTGGCCCACCGCCCGCCGCCTCTGGCTGGCCAAGCTCGCACGCGTGGCCGACTGGTTCGTCACGTCAGAACGTGCGCGCCGCGAAACGGCCGCGCCCATCGGGGTCGAGAAATCGGGCAAGGCGCTGATCGGCAGCACCGGTGTCACCCTCACCGCGCGGCTGGACCGGGTGGACAGCAGCGACGCCGGAACGCTCCGGCTTTATGATTACAAAACCGGCGCGCCGCCGTCCAAGAAACAGCAGGCCGCTTTCGACAAGCAACTGCTTCTGGAGGCCGCGATGATCGAACACGGGGCCTTCCCAGAGATCCACGTGGGCACGGTGGATTACGCCGCCTACATCGGCCTTGGCGCGAGCCCGAAGGAAGAGCCCGCGCCGTTGGACGAGATCTCCCCGGCGCGCACATGGGCGGAGCTGGACGAGCTCATCAGAGCCTATCTTAGCCCAAATCAGGGTTTCACGGCCCGCCGCGCCCCGGCGCTTCTCACCTATGCCGGCGATTACGATCACCTCTCCCGCTATGGGGAATGGGAGGATTCCGACGCGCCCACACCGGAGGATCTGGCATGAGTCCGCGCGATGACGCCACAGAGCGGCAGGTGATCGCCGCCGATCCGCTGGCCTCCACCTGGCTTTCCGCCAACGCCGGCTCCGGCAAGACGCGGGTGCTCACCGATCGCGTGGCCCGGCTGCTGCTCACCGGGTTGGAGCCGCAGCACATCCTTTGCCTGACCTACACCAAGGCCGCCGCCAGCGAGATGCAGAACCGCCTGTTCCGTCGCCTTGGCGGCTGGGCCATGAAACCCGATGACGCCCTGCGCGCCGAATTGCGCGATCTGGGCGAGGAGGGCACGATCGATGCCGAACATCTACGCACCGCGCGCAGGCTCTTTGCACGCGCCATCGAAACGCCGGGCGGGCTGAAGATCCAGACGATCCACTCCTTCTGCGCCTCGCTTTTGCGCCGCTTCCCGCTGGAAGCCCGCGTCTCGCCGCAGTTTACCGAAATGGACGACCGCGCCGCGCTGCTCTTGCGTGAGCAGATCGTGGAAGAAATGGCCGATGGCCCGCTGCAGGGGCTGATTGATGGCATGGCCGCCCATCACACCGGTGAGGATTTCGCCGCGCTCACGGCAGAAGTCTGCCGCCTCGCCGCCGATTTCGGCGCGGCCCCAACGATGGATGCGGTTCTGGCAGGCTTCGGCTTGCCGCCGAGGTTCGATGAGCAGGCTGCCATCGCGCTGGCTTTCGATGGCAGCGAACCCGCGCTGTTCGGTGAGCTTCTGCCGATGCTGCGTGGCCAGTCGGCCACCTATCAGAAGCTCGCCGCTGCGCTGGCGACGATCAATGTGAAGGAGCCGGGGCCCGCAGACTTCGACGCGCTGTGCGATGCCTTTCTCTACAAGAGTGGCGACCGCAAAGATCGGGCCAAGGTGGGGGGCGTGCCGCAATCCAACCACAAGGCCGCGCGCGAGGCGTTGGAGCCGATCCTGCCCGAGCTCGACGCTTTCATGGAGCGCATCGAGGCGGCGCGATTTGCGCAATACAGTCTCTATACCGCCCGAAAAACCTTTGCTCTGCACCAGTTCGCCGCCGCCTTCCTGCCGGAGTACGAGCGGCGCAAGCAGGCGCGGGGCTGGCTTGATTTCGACGATCTGATCCTGAAGGCCCGCCAGCTGCTCACCGATCCCGCCGTGGCGCAATGGGTGCTGTTTCGGCTTGATGGCGGCATCGACCATATCCTCGTGGACGAAGCGCAGGACACCTCGCCAACGCAATGGGCGGTGATCGAAAGCCTTGCGCAGGAGTTCACGGCGGGCACCGGCGCGCGCGAGGATGTGGAGCGCACGATTTTCGTGGTCGGCGACAAGAAACAATCGATCTACTCCTTTCAAGGAGCCGATCCCGGCGCGTTTGACCGGATGCGCGATCACTTTGCTGCCCGCCTTGCGCCCTCGGGGCGGGGCTTGCAGGCCTTGCAGCTGGAATACTCCTTCCGCTCCAGCCCCGCCGTGCTGCAGCTGGTGGACAAGATTTTCGAAGGCCCGCTAGCCGCTAACCTTGGCGACATTTCCCGCCACATCGCCTTCAACCGCGATCTGCCGGGGCGCTGCGATCTCTGGCCGCTCGTGGAAAAAACTGAAAAGGAAGAGCCGGGCGACTGGTTTGATCCCGTGGACAAGCCCAGCGAGGATCACCATTCGGTGCGGCTGGCGCGGATGATCGCGGGCGAGATCAAGCGCATGATCGACAGCCGCGAACCGCTGCCCCAAAGCGCCAGCGAGGCGCGCGCGGTGCAGCCCGGCGATTTCCTGATCCTCGTGCAGCGCCGCTCGGCCCTGTTCCACGAGATCATCCGCGCCTGCAAGGAGCAGGGGCTGGAAATAGCGGGCGCGGACCGGCTGAAAGTGGGCGGCGAACTGGCGGTTAAGGACATCATCGCGCTGCTGGCCTTCCTGGCCCTGCCGGAGGACGATCTTTCCCTCGCCGCCGCGCTGCGCTCGCCGCTCTTTGGCTGGAGCGAGCAGCAGCTTTACACGCTGGCACAGGGGCGGGGCGCGCGCAGGCTCTGGCAGGCCCTGCGCGAGGCGCGCGATCAGCACACCGATACGCTTGCGGTGCTGGACGATCTGCGGCGCGAGGCCGATTTCCTGCGGCCTTTCGAACTGATCGAGCGGCTCCTGACCCGCCATCAGGGGCGCTACCGGCTGCTTTCCCGCCTTGGCGAGGAGGCCGAAGACGGCATCGATGCCCTGTTGGATCAGGCGCTGTCTTATGAAAACAGCGAGGTGCCGAGCCTCACCGGCTTCCTTGCCTGGCTGCAAAGCGAAGAGGTGGAGATCAAGCGCCAGCTCGACAGCGGCGGTGGCAAGATCCGGGTGATGACGGTGCATGGCTCCAAGGGGCTGGAAGCGCCGATCGTGATCCTGCCCGACACCGGCCAGCGCCCGATCAGGCTTCGGGACGACATCTATCGCTCGGAAGACGGTCTGCCGATGTGGAAGGTCGGCGGCATCGCCCAGCCCGCGCCGATGGAGGCCGCGATGGAGGCCGAGAAAGCGGTGCAGTATGCCGAACGGATGCGGCTTTTGTACGTGGCCGCAACGCGGGCGGAGAAATGGCTGATCACCTGCGCCTGCGGCGATCTGGGGAAATCCGGGGACACGTGGTTTGACCTGATCGAAGCGGGGCTGAAAGCGGCCGGCGCCGTGGAGCAGGACTTTTTCGGCGCGCCGGGGCTTCGGCTGGAAACCGGCGCATGGCCGCAAACGGCGAGCGACGGGGCAGGGGCACAGGATGCGCCTTTGCCCGATCTTCCCGAATGGGCGGCGCAACGCGCACAACCGCGCCCATCCGCGCAAACACCCGTGCTCACGCCGTCCGATCTTGGCGGCGCGAAGGCGTTGGCGGGGGTGCTGGAGGATTGGGACGAAGAGGCAGCCCTGCAGCGCGGCACGGCGATTCACCTCTTGCTCGAACATCTGCCCGACCACCCCGAATCCCTCTGGCCGGAAATGGCGCAGCGCCTGTTTCAGGCCGCCGAGCTGCCCACGGGCGACATGGCCGATATGCTCGCCGAGGCGGCGGGCGTGATCAAAGCGCCGCATCTGGCGATGCTTTTTGACGCGGACACGCTGGCGGAAGTAGATTTGACGGCCCCGGTGGCGGCGCTTGGCGGGCAGCGGATTCAAGGCACGGTGGACAGGCTGATCGTGACGCCCGAGCGGGTGACGGTGGTGGATTTCAAGACGAACCAACTGGTGCCAAAGGAGGAATCCGAGGTGCCCGAAGGGCTGTTGCGCCAGATGGGGGCCTATGTGGCGGCTTTGGAGGCGATCTTTCCGGGGCGCGAGATTGCCCCTGCGATCCTTTGGACGCGCGACGCCACGCTGATGCCGCTCTCACACGAGGCCGTGATGGCTGCCCTCGGGCGCACCGCTACATCTTGACCTTGTTGGGCGGCCTCCATACGTTCCCTAGCCAACGCCAGATTTCATCAGGAGGTACGCCCATGGCGACCGTAGCAGTCACCGACGACACGTTCGACGCCGAAGTCCGCAATTCCAGCATCCCCGTTGTGGTGGATTTCTGGGCCGAATGGTGCGGCCCGTGCAAACAGATCGGCCCGGCTCTGGAAGAGCTCTCCGCCGAATACGACGGCAAGGTGAAGATCGTCAAAGTGAACGTAGACGAGAACCCGAACTCCCCGGCCCAGATGGGTGTACGCGGCATCCCGGCGCTGTTCATGTTCAAGGACGGTCAGGTGATCTCCAACAAGGTGGGCGCTGCTCCGAAAGCGGCCCTGCAAAGCTGGATCGAAGAAGCGATCTGAGGCTTTCTGCCACCGGACGGATAGAAAAGGCGCTCTTCGAGGCGCCTTTTTTCATGCCTCCGGCGGTGTCTTCCAGAGGAGTCAGATTTCCCACCCACGGGCGCGCAGGGTGGTGAGGATCTGCGCCTTCGCGTCGGGGCGGCCTGCATTGATGGCCTTCTCTTGCAGGAACCAGTGCAGGTAGCGATCGTAGTCCGGCGAATGAGAGAGGATGCGGGCGAAGGCCGCTTCGGGGTCAGTGGCAGCGGAGACGGCGATGTGGTGGAAATCGATCTGCCCGAAAAGGATCGCCGGTTTGTGCAGGTAGTAGCCCATGAAGGCGACCGACGAGTTCTGCGTCACCACGTAATCGCAAGCGGGCAGCAAGCGCTCCATGCCGCCGGTCTCAATCGTGAGGCGAGGGTGGCGGGCGGCCAGCGCCTGCAGGGCGTCGATCTCCTCCGGTGTGTAGACCTCGCGCGGATGCAGCGCCGCGACGATGGGGCGATTGCGCTCCTGCGCAAGCGTCGTTTCGATCATGGCAAGCGGGCTGCAGCTTTGAAAGCTGCGGTGATCGCGCAGGCGGCCCTGCAGGGGGATATAGACGAAGCCGCTCCGGCTGGGGGCGGGCCAATCCGCAAACAGGGTATTGCGCCAGCGATCTGCGAAGGATTTGGCCTGAACAGGGTCTGTATTGGCGGGTTCAAAGGGGGTGCACGTTACCTCCCATTCCCAGCGTTTCTCCGAGGCTTCGATCTGCCAGAAGGGGTAGTGGTAGACGCGCCGGAAGGTGAGCGCGCGGGGATGGAAGGGCGGCTCCATGTGGAAAAGCGTATAGCCCCGGCGCGCGGCGGATTTCAGGCGCTCGCGCTCGCTGGAGGGGCAGAACTCCACCGTAAAGCCTTCGCCCTCGCAGACCTCCTGCACGAGGCGCAGGAAATTATGCTTGCCCGCCTGTGCAGCGGCGCGCATGCCGGGATCAAGATAGATGCGGAGCCGTTTTGCCACTGCCATGCGGCCACGCTAGCCCGTGTGCAATCCCGCCTCAAGCCGCCCGGTTTCCGCCGCGTCGGGTTGCCGCTTGGCCCCATGCTCGCCATATAGGGCAGGACGAAAAGGAGAGATCCATGGCAGACGATCAATTTCCCGGCTGGCACGGCACCACGATCATCGGCGTGCGCAAAGGCGGCGAGGTGGTGATTGCCGGTGACGGGCAAGTGAGCCTCGGGCAGACGGTGATCAAGGGCACGGCACGCAAGGTGCGCCGCTTGTCGCCCGGGGGCTACGACGTGGTGGCCGGGTTTGCCGGCTCCACCGCCGATGCCTTCACCCTGCTGGAGCGGCTGGAGGCCAAGCTTGAGGCCACACCGGGCCAGCTGGCCCGCGCTTCGGTGGAGCTGGCGAAGGACTGGCGCACCGACAAATACCTGCAGAAGCTGGAGGCCATGCTGATCGTGACCGACGGCAAGGATCTGCTGGTGATCACCGGCGCGGGCGACGTGCTGGAGCCCGAGCATGACGTGGCCGCCATCGGCTCGGGCGGCAATTTCGCCCTGGCCGCCGCGCGCGGGCTTCTGGCGGCGGATCTGGATGCCGAGGCCACCGCCCGGCAGGCCATGGCCATCGCCGCCGACATCTGTGTGTATACCAATGGCAATCTGACCGTGGAGAAGATCTCCAAATGACCGACCTGACCCCCCGCGAAATCGTGAGCGAGCTGGATCGCTTCATCATCGGCCAGAAGGACGCCAAGCGCGCCGTGGCCGTGGCGCTGCGCAATCGTTGGCGGCGCAAGCAGCTGTCTGACGATCTGCGCGATGAAGTCTATCCGAAGAACATCCTGATGATCGGGCCCACCGGCGTGGGCAAAACCGAGATCAGCCGCCGCCTTGCGAAGCTCGCCAGAGCGCCCTTCCTAAAGGTGGAGGCCACGAAATTCACCGAGGTCGGTTATGTCGGCCGCGACGTGGAGCAGATCGTGCGCGATCTGGTGGACTCCGCCATCGTAATGACGCGCGAAGTGATGCGCGACGAGGTGAAGGCCAAGGCGCATCAGGCCGCCGAGGAGCGCGTGATTGCCGCCATCGCAGGCACGGACGCACGCGAGGCCACGAAGGAAATGTTCCGCCGCAAGCTGAAATCCGGCGAGCTGGACGACACCGAAATCGAGCTTGAGGTGAGCGACACCAGCAACCCGATGTCCATGTTCGAGGTGCCGGGCCAGCCCGGGGCAGGGCAGATGGGGATGATGAACCTTGGCGATCTCTTCGGCAAAGCCTTTGGCGGCCGCACCGTGCGCCGCAAGATGACGGTGGCACAGAGCTACGAGGTCCTGATCGGCGAAGAGGCCGACAAGCTGCTGGACGATGAAACCGTCACCCGCGCCGCGCTGGAAGCGGTGGAGCAGAACGGCATCGTTTTCATCGACGAGATCGACAAGGTCTGTGCGCGGTCGGATGCGCGCGGGGCGGATGTGAGCCGGGAAGGGGTGCAGCGCGATCTGCTGCCGCTGATCGAGGGCACCACCGTGTCCACAAAACATGGCCCCGTCAAAACCGATCATATCCTCTTCATCGCCTCGGGCGCGTTCCATATCGCCAAGCCCAGTGATCTGTTGCCCGAATTGCAGGGCCGCCTGCCGATCCGGGTAGAACTTCGCGCACTGACCGAAGAGGATTTCGTGCGCATCCTCACCGAGACAGACAACGCGCTCACCCGCCAATACACCGCCCTGATGCAGACCGAAGAGGTGACAGTCACCTTCACCGAGGATGGCATCAAAGCGCTGGCGGCCATCGCGGCGGATGTGAACCGCTCGGTCGAGAACATCGGCGCGCGCCGGCTTTACACGATCCTTGAGCGCGTCTTTGAAGAGCTCTCCTTCACCGCGCCCGACATGGGTGGCAAAAGCGTGACCGTGGACAAGGCCTTCGTGGAGGAAAACCTCGGCGAGCTTGCCAGCGCCACGGATGTGAGCCGCTACATGCTGTAGTGGCGCAGCGCGCAGCGCTTCTGTAAGGCTTCGGGGAAACCACGCGTTCTGCCGGAGCCTTTTTCTTTGCGCCTTGCCGTTCTTCTTGCCCCGCTGCTGGCTTTTGCACTGACCGCCTGTGTGCCGCGCGGGGCGATCTATGTTGCACCCGAGGCGGCAGAGGTCGGGCGGCAGGAGCGGGTGTTCGTGGGCACGACCCGCGTGCGCGAGGCCGATGGCACCTATGGCAACCAGCGCAGCGGGGATCTCTCTTTCGCGCGGCTGGATATTTCCATCCCGCCGGAGCGCAAGCCCGGCTCCGTAACATGGCCGGGGCCGGAGCCTGATGCCGAGGAGGATTTCCTTGCCACGGCCTTCGTGAACTACGGATCTGCCTCGATATTCCGCGCGCGGCTCGCGGAAGAATTGCGCCGGACGCCGGGCGCTGAGGGCCGCGTGATCGTTTTCGTGCACGGCTTCAACACCAATTTCGCCGAAGGGCTTTACCGGGCGGCGCAGATGAAGGCCGATTACGGTTTCACAGAGCCTTTGGTGCATTTCTCGTGGCCCTCGGCGGCATCGCCCTTCGGCTATGCGCGGGATCGGGACTCCATCCTCGTCAGCCGCCGGGCGTTCGAGGCCTTCCTGCGCGAGATCCGGGCCGCCGGGGCGAAGGAGGTCATCGTGGCCGCCCATAGCGTCGGTTCCCATCTGGTGATGGAGACGATGCGGCAGGTGGCGCTGGCAAGCCCGGCCGACCGTGACCGGCTGTTCTCGGAAGTCGCGCTGATCTCGCCGGACATCGACGTGGATGTCTTCCGCGCCCAGATGGCGGACATCGGCCCGCTGCCGCAGCCGATCCTCGTGCTGTCATCCACGCTGGACCGCGCCTTGGCGCTTTCGGCCACGATCACCGGCAGCAAGAGCCGGATCGGCAACGTGCAGGACCCGGCGCAGATCGAAGGGCTTGACGTGCTGGTGATCGACGTCAGCGAGTTCACCGATGGCGATGCGGGCAATCACATGATCACCTTCTCCTCTGAACAGGCGATCGACGCTTTCACCCGCCTTGCGGGGCTGCATGATGATCTGCTGTCTGAAACGCGCCGCCGGACAGGGCCTGTCTCGGGCGCGATCCTCTCGGTGCAGGAGGCCACGCGCCTGACCTATGAGACCATCGGCGGGGTGGAGCAGCCATGAGCGACAGCGCCCTTGGCTTTGCCCGCGCGAACGCGCGGTGGATCGGCGCGGGGGCGCTGATGGCGCTCTGCTCGGGCTTCGGGCAGACCTATTTCATCTCGATCTTCGCCGGTAACATCCGCGCCGATTTCGGGCTGAGCCACGGCGGCTGGGGTGCGCTTTATGCAAGCGGCACGCTGGCCTCGGCGGCGGTGATGCTTTGGGCGGGCGGGCTGGCCGACAGGTTCCGGCTGCGTGGGTTGGGCAGTGCTGTGTTGCTGGGGTTGGCGGTGGCCTGTTGCGCCATGGCGCTGGCGTCGCAGGTCTGGATGCTGCCTTTCGTGGTGTTCCTGCTGCGGTTGTTCGGGCAGGGCATGGCCAGCCATGTGGCGATGATCGCCATGGCGCGGTGGTTTGCGGCGAACCGGGGCAAGGCGATTGCCTTCGCGGCCTTCGGCTTTTCCGTAGGTGAGGCGCTCTTGCCCATCGTGTTCGTCGCGCTCATGGGCATCGCGGCGTGGCAATCGCTCTGGTTCCTTTGCGCCGGGCTGCTTGTTGCGGCGACGGTCCTGCTGCGCCACCTGCTGCGCAGCGAACGCCAGCCGCAGAGCTATGCGGAAAGCGACAGCAGCCACGGGCTGGAAGGCAGGCATTGGACGCGGCGCGAGGCGCTGCAATCGCGCGCCTTCTGGCTGCTCGCCCCAGCGCTGTTTGCGCCCTCCTGTTTCGTGACGGCGTTTTTCTTCCAGCAGGTGCATGTGGCCGAGGCCAAGGGCGTTGCCCACCTTGCGCTTGTGGCCCTGTTCCCGCTCTACACCGGGCTTTCGGTGGCCGCGATGTTTGCCACCGGCTGGGCGGTGGACCGTTTCGGCACGGCGCGGCTGCTACCTTTCTACCAAATGCCCATGGCGCTCGGCTTCTGCGCGCTGGCCGGGTTTGGCGGGCTCACGGGGATCGCGCTGGCGATGGGCCTGATGGCGCTCACCACCGGAGCCAACGCGCCCTTGCCGGCAGCGGTGATGGCGGATCTCTTCGGCACGCGTCATCTGGGTGCGATCAAGGCGGTGGCTACGGCGATCATGGTGCTCGGCTCCGCCGTGGGTCCGATCCTGAGCGGCGTTCTGATCGATGCCGGACTCGCCTTTCCGGCGCAGGGGTGGGGGATTGCGGTGGTGTTTGTCGGTGTCAGCCTCGCGCTGGTGCCTTTAGCGCGACGCCTGCGCGCGCCGCTAGCGGTGGCGCTTTAGGTAAACGTAATAGGCCCCCGCACCACCGTGGCGGATGTGGGCCTCGGTGACTTGCAGGATCAAAGGCCCCAGCGGTGCGGCGCGCAGCCATTGCGGCACCTGATGCTTGAGCACCCCACGCGGCCTCGGGATCGGGCCTTCGTCTTCACCACGCTTGCCCTTGCCAGTGATCACGAGAACCAGCCGCAACCCGCGCGCGTGGGAGGAGGTGATGAAACGCAGCAAAGCTGGATGGGCCTGATCCAGCGTCATCCCGTGCAAATCGATCCGCCGCTCCGGCGCAAGCTTGCCCCGACGCAGGCGACCATAGGCCTTCTGATCCATATGCACCGGCGCCTCAGAGAGGCGGCGCGACAGGGTGGGCAGAAGATCATCCCCCGGCGCGTTGGGCTTGGCCTCCGCTCCAATGCGGAAAGCGGCCAGCGGGGCCGGGACCTCGGGCTGGTGGAGCCGGGGCTTGCGGACCGGCTTGGGGGCAGGGCGCTCCGGCTCCGGCAGATTGGGCCGGGCAGGGTGCATCGGGGTGTCGTGCTTCGTCACCTCGCGCCAGAGCGCCTTCTCCTCCTTGGAGACATGCCGGGGCCGCCGCTTCATCCCTCGCCCTCCGGCACCAGCTCGAAAGCTGTCTGGATCGGCAGGAGCACGACCATGCGCCCCGGGTCCTTGATCTGCCCGGCAATCCGCCCGGCTTCATCACCCGTGCCGTAGAAAATATCCGCCCGCTGCGCGCCCTTGATGGCCGAGCCGGTGTCCTGCGCCACCATCAGCCGCCGGAACGGATCGCGCCCGTCCTTCTCAACCCAGACCGGCGCGCCCAGCGGGGTGAAGGCCGGATCCACCGCGATGCTGCGATCCGTGGTGATGGAACGGTTCATCGCGCCGAGCGGGCCTTTCTCGGCCGCCACGTTGCGGATCTTGCGGAAGAAAACATAAGAGGGGTTCGTCCAGAGCAGCTCCTGCCCGGCCACCGGATTGCGCCGGACCCAGTTGCGGATCACCTGCGCCGAGACCTGATGCGCCCCGTAAACGCCGCGCCGCACCAGCTCCTGCCCGATGGAACTGTAGGAATGGCCGTTGTGCCCGCCGTAGCCCACGCGCAGCACTTGCCCATTCGAGAGCCGGATGCGGCCGGAGCCCTGAACCTGCAGGAAAAACAGCTCGACCGGATCATCGACCCAGGCAATCTCCAGCCCGCGCCCGGCCAGAACCTGGCCTTCCTCGATCTCGCGGCGGCTAACGAAAGGGCCCGCGCGGGCTTCAGGCGGGGTGCGGTAGAGCGGATAGCGGAAGCGATCCGACGGGCTGAGCGCGCCGTCCAGCTCCGGCTCGAAATAGCCAGTGAACAGGGGCGCGTTGCCGTCTTTCACAAGCACGGGGCGGAAGAACAGCTCAAAGAAACTGCGTGCTTCAGGGCGGGTCTTGGCCACCGCGCAGAGCGGGCCCCAGGCGGGATCTTTCAGATCGCCGCAGGTCTCCAGAAAGGCTTCGAGCGCCAGATGGTGATCATCCGACGCCCAACCCTGCAGATCGTCAAAGGAGAGCAGCGCGTAATCGGCCCCTTCGGCCCGCGCGGCGGAACTCATGGCGAGCGCCGCCAGCAGCAACAGCGCCCGCGTGGCACGCTTCATTCGCCCGTGGCGACAAGCTGCCAGTTGGGATCATTGGCGCCCATATCGCGCGCGAAGGTCCAGACGTCCTTCTGGCGCTTGATCTCGTTGGGGTTGCCCTCGATGACCTCGCCCGCGGCATTCTTCACGACGCTCGTCAGTTCACCCACGAATTTCACGGTGACTTCGCCGGTTTTCGTGACTTCGTCGAATTCGGCACCCACGAGCGAGACCTCACGCACGCCAACGAAATTGGCGTCGATCGTCAGGCGCTGTGCTTCCCGCTGGTCGATCACCTCGGAGAAGCTTTCAAACACGTCATGGGACAGGAAAGGCACGACCGGATCCAACTCGCCCTTCTCGAAGGCCATCAGGATCATCTCATAGGCACCACGTGCACCTTGCAGGAACTCACCGACGCGGAAGCTCGGATCATTGCGTTTCATGGCGGCAAGCGCCTTGGCCGCGGCGCTGCTCTCGTCAACGTGATCGATGATATCTTCATCGGGGCCGCCCTCGATCACCTCAAGATTGGCGCGGCTGCGGCTCGCCGCAGGCGAAGACTCGCCGATCTTCGCGGGCGGTTTCTCGAAGCCTTCGCGGGTCCCGAGCACGTTTCTTAGCTTGAGAATCAAAAAGATAGCGATCCCCGCGAGAACAAGAAGTTGAATAGCGGAAGAGCTCATCAGGGGCCTCTTTCTGAGTAAAACTGTAGTAACCGTTGCTTTGCCGACATATGTAAGTCAGGGGCGCGGTCAAGTCTACCGCGCGCGAATTGAAGGAGAAGGCGCAGCTATGTGGCTGTTCATCGCATTTCTGACGGTCCCGCTGATCGAGATCGCATTGTTCATCCAGGTGGGCGGCTTCATCGGCCTCTGGCCAACGCTGCTGATCGTGGTGATCACCGCCGTATTGGGCACCTACCTCGTCCGCTCGCAAGGACGGATGGCGATGGACGACATGCGCAACAGCTTTTCCGAGATGCGCGATCCAACCGAACCGCTCGCCCATGGTGCGATGATCCTGATCGCGGGCGCGCTCTTGCTGACACCGGGCTTCTTCACCGATGCCGTCGGCTTCCTGCTGCTGCTGCCGCCCTTCCGCGCGGCGGCCTATCGCTACATGCGCTCGCGGGTGGTGGTGCAGAATTTCTCGATGTCGGGGATGCAATCCTACGATCGCGATGACAGCGTAATCGACGGCGAGTTTCACGCGGTGAAGGAACCGAACGCGCCGAAGGAGGCCGCCGAGCCTTTTGAGCCGGGCGAGGAACTCCTTGTAAAAAAGCCCACACACCGCCCTTCTGGCTGGACCAAGCATTGAGGCTCCCGCGGCGGGGTGATACACCGCGCCTAACAGATTTTTCCAATGGGAGAGGAACTCATGGCCGAGAACGGCACCGAAGCCCCCGTGCAACCCGAACCGGTGAAAATGCAGGTTCTGGCGCAATACATTCGTGACATGTCTTTCGAGAACGTGCTGGCGCAAAAAGGCGCACAGGGCGCGCCTCAGCCGGACGTGAAGGTGAATGTGAACCTCGACGCCAAGAAACGTTCGGCCGAGAACCAGTATGAGGTTCTGACCAAGTTCAACATCTCCGCGGTGAACAAGGAAGGCGGCGACCAGCTGTTCCTTCTGGAGCTGGAATACGCCGGCATCTTCCACGTGGAGAACGTGCCCGAGGATCAGCTGCACCCCTACCTGCTGATCGAATGCCCGCGCATGCTGTTCCCCTACATCCGCCGCATCGTTGGCGATGTGACCCGCGACGGCGGCTTCCCGCCGCTGAACCTCGAGAACATCGATTTCGTGGCCATCTACCGCCAGAACCTCGCGCTCCGCGCAGCGGCGGCCCAGAAGGCGCAGGCCGAAGAGACGACGGCCAACTAAGGCACTGGTTTTAAAAAAAAAGGCCCGGTTCTTGCCGGGCCTTTTTCTATGTCTGAGGTGCTGATGGCCTTCAGCCGAATTTCTTCCAAAGCGCGTCATCGCCCAGCTTTTCCACGAAAGCCGCATGGGCGGCTTCTTCCTCGGCGCTCAGGCGTACGGGCAGGGGTGCGGGGCGCTTGCCCGGCCGCCAGGTGCCCGGCGTATCGCTTTTGCCACTGTCCGAGTCACCCGAAGCCGACAGCCCGAAATCCGGCTGCCGCCCGCCAATCAGCTCAAGGTAGACCTCGGCCAGAATCTCGGAGTCGAGCAACGCGCCGTGCAGTGTGCGTGCAGAGTTATCGATCCCGAAGCGGCGGCAGAGCGCGTCGAGCGAGGCCGGGGAGCCCGGGAACCTCTTGCGCGCGATCAGGAGCGTGTCGACGGCCTGATCGAAGGGCAGGAGCGGGCGGCCATCCCACTTCAGCTCGGCGTTCAGGAACTTCATGTCGAAGCTCGCGTTGTGGATCACCAGCGGCGAATCCTGCACGAAATCCACGAAGGATTGCGCGATGTCCTTGAAGAGGGGTTTGTCAGCGAGGAAGTCATCGCCCAGCCCGTGCACCTCGAAGGCCTCCTGCGGCATCGAGCGCTGCGGGTTGATGTAGACATGATAGGTCTTGCCCGTCGCGATGTGGTTCCAAAGCTCCACCGCGCCGATCTCCACGATCCGGTCGCCGCTTTCCGGGTCAAACCCGGTGGTTTCGGTGTCGAGCACGATCTCACGCATTAGCCAGCCTGCCTTTTGCCTCTTCCATGATGGCGCGGACCGCAGCGCGGGCGCCGTCCAGAGTTTCGGTCGGGATGATCACATCCGCCTTCTGCCGTTTTTCGGCGTCCGGCATCTGTTTTGCAAGGATGGTTTCAAACTGCCCTTCCGTCATGCCGGGCCGCGCCAGAACGCGCTGCCGCTGCAGATCCGCCGGAGCGGAGACGACGGCGACCAGATCGAACTGTCCCTCGCTGCCGGTTTCAAACAACAGCGGAATATCGAGCACGAGGATCTCAGCGGGACGCTTCGCGATGAAAGTGGCCCTATCAGCGGCGACGAGCGGGTGCACGATGGCCTCAATCGCTTTCAGAACGGACGGATCCTTGGAGATGAGGGCTTTCAAAGCCTCCCGGCTCACGCCATCCGGGCAGATGGCCTCGGGAAACTGCGCCTGCATCGGGGCCACGGCTGCGCCGCCGGGGCCATAGAGCCGGTGAACGGCAGCATCCGCGTCCCAGACAGCCGCGCCTTCCTCGGCAAACATCGCGGCCGTCGTGGATTTTCCCATACCGATGGAGCCCGTGAGCCCGATCAGGACCGGCTTTTTCATCCCGCCAGCACCGCCGCGCGCAGGGCGTCGTCCACATCCGGACGCTGGCCGAACCAGCGCTCAAAACCGGGTGCGGCCTGATGCAGGAGCATCCCGAGCCCGTCCACCGTAACGCAACCCGCCTGCTCTGCCGCATCAAGCAGCGGCGTGCGCAGGGGTGTGTAGACGATGTCCGTCACCACGGTTTTCGCAGTGAGATTGTCCAGCGGTAGGCGCATCTCAGAACTGCCCGTCATGCCAAGAGAGGTGGTGTTGACCAGAAGCGCGGCCTCATCCAGCACATTGGCGACCTGCACCCAGTCGATCACGCGTACTTTCGCGCCGAATTCGTCCTTCAGCGCCTCGGCGCGCGTCTTGGTGCGGTTGGCAAGGTAGATCTCCGGCACGCCGGCGTCGATCAGCGAGGCCAATACCGCGCGCGATGCGCCACCGGCACCAAGCACGATCGCCGGGCCATCGGCCCCCCGCCACTCGGGCGCGCCCTGCTTGAGGTTCTCGATGAAGCCGTAGCCGTCGGTGTTGTCAGCCTGTAGCTTGCCGTCCTTACGGAAAATCAGCGTGTTCGAGGCCCCGATGAGTGCGGCGCGATCCGTTACCACATCCGCCAGCGCCAGCGCGCGTTCCTTGTGGGGCAGGGTGACGTTCACCCCCATGAAGCCCATCTTGGGCAGCGTGCGCAGCACGGTTTCGAAATTCTCGCGGCTCACATCCATCGGGATGTAATGCCCCTTGATGCCATAGCGCCGCAGCCAATGGCCATGCAGCGCCGGAGACCGGCTGTGCGCGATCGGATGGCCGATCACCCCGGCCAATGGAATCGCCTGTTCGCTCATTTCGGCAGCACCCCCCGCAAGGTCAGATAGTTCAGCAGTTCCAGCAGCGGCAGCCCAAGCACCGTGAAGTAATCGCCTTCAACCCGCGTAAACAGCCGCACCCCCTCTTCCTCCAGCTTATAGCCGCCGACGCTTTGCGAAACGGACTCCCAGTTCCGGGCCACATAGTCTTGCAGATATGTGTCCGAGAAGTCGCGCATATAGAGGCGCACCTCGCCCACATGCCGCCAAACCGGGCGATCGCCCTCGTAAATCACCGCCGCAGAGAGAAGCTTGTGCCGCGTGCCGCGCAGTTTTCTGAGCTGATCGATGCACTCATCGGGCGATTTCGGCTTGGACAGCAGCGCGCCGCCGACCTCCAGCACCTGATCGCAGCCGATCACAAGCGCCGACGCAGCCTTCTGCGCGCCTTTTCGGGCTTTGTACTCGGCCAGCGTATCGGCCACGTCGCGTGGTTTCGCGCCCTCAGAGAGAAGAGCAGACTTGATCGCCGCCTCATCGATCCGTGCCGGCGCGACCTCTATGGTCAGACCAGCGTTCTCCAGCAGCTGGCGGCGGATGGCAGAGCCCGAGGCAAGGATGATGTGGTCAGTCATGTGGATAACCCCGATGAAAACCGGGCGGAGGATTTTCGCATGATTTGGAACAATTTCCCGCCTTGCCGGGTCTTCCCCCGGAGGCGGGCGCTTTGTCAACGCCTCTCCAAGTTTTCTACAAGGTGGAAAAGGAAAACCGCGCCTTGTGAGGGAATCGTCAAGCACGAAGAGTCACACAGGGTTTTCCCCGATGTTTTCCTCAGGCGCGTGATTTCGTAACCTTCTGTAAAACAACAAAAATACGTGTCACAGTTCGGCTCGGCGGAGTCTTCCCCGCGGTTTTACACAGGCGCTTTCCACGGGGAGGAAATCACGGGATAAGTTTTAATCCACTGAAAGCGGCCTGCCCTACAAAATCATCATCCTTTTTCTTTCTATAATTATTTTTTATGAGGGGCCTTGGGATCGCTCCCGACCTGCCCATGCCCGAGAACGGACTCCGCCATGCTCAGCCTGCTTGCCGATTTCTATCCCTGGACGAAGGTGCTCCACGTGATCTCGGTGATCGCCTGGATGGCAGGGCTGTTCTATCTTCCCAGACTCTACGTCTACCACGCGGAGCGGATCGAAACGGGCAGTGAAACGGACGCTTTGTTCCAGACGATGGAAGTGCGTCTGCTGCGGGCCATCATGAACCCTGCGATGATCGCCACGTGGGTGTTTGGCCTCATGCTGGCCCTCACCCCCGGGATCGTCGACTGGAGCGCCCTGTGGCCCTATACGAAGGCCGCAGCGGTACTGGCGATGACATGGTTCCACCATTGGCTTGGTCTGCGCCGGAAGGACTTCCTGCGCGGGGAGAACACGCGCACTGGGCGCACCTACCGGATGATGAACGAGGTGCCGACGCTCCTGCTGATCATCATCGTCGTTTCCGTCATCGCACGGCCGTTCTGAGCCACCTTCGGGGCCGGATGTTGACTCACCCCATGGCGATCCCTAATTAGGGGTCAACGCTTGGCCGTCCGGCCGAAGCATCTTCCGATTCCATACCTGATCGCCACGCGCCAAATATCATGGCCTGTGCCCGACGACCCGTGAGTGTTCCCATGAGCGAAAACCGTTTGAACCTGTCCGATCTCAAGGCGCAAAGCCCCAAAGACCTGCTGGCGATGGCCGAGGATCTGGAGATCGAGAACGCCTCCACCATGCGCAAGGGCGAGATGATGTTCTCGATCCTGAAAGAGCGCGCGGAAGAGGGCTGGGAAATTGGCGGCGAGGGCGTACTGGAAGTGCTGCAGGACGGCTTCGGTTTCCTGCGCTCGCCGGAGGCCAATTACCTGCCGGGCCCCGATGACATCTACGTTTCGCCCGACATGATCCGCCAGTACTCCCTGCGCACCGGGGACACCGTGGAAGGCGCGATCCGCGCGCCGGGCGACAACGAGAATTATTTCGGCCTGACGAGCGTCACCAAGATCAACTTCGAGGATCCCGAGAAGGCCCGCCACAAGGTGGCCTTCGACAACCTCACGCCGCTCTACCCGGACGAGCGCCTGAAGATGGAGATCGAGGATCCCACCATCAAGGATCGCTCCGCGCGCATCATCGATCTGGTTGCCCCGATCGGGAAGGGCCAGCGCTCGCTCATCGTGGCGCCGCCGCGGACCGGTAAAACCGTGCTGCTGCAGAACATCGCCACCAGCATCGAGAAGAACCACCCGGAGTGCTACCTGATCGTTCTGCTGATCGACGAGCGCCCGGAAGAGGTGACGGACATGCAGCGCTCGGTGAAGGGCGAGGTGATCTCCTCCACCTTCGATGAGCCCGCGACGCGCCACGTGGCGGTTTCGGAAATGGTGATCGAGAAGGCCAAACGCCTGGTGGAGCATAAGCGCGACGTGGTGATCCTGCTCGACTCGATCACGCGCCTTGGCCGGGCCTTCAACACCGTGGTGCCGTCCTCCGGCAAGGTGCTGACGGGTGGTGTGGACGCCAACGCCCTGCAACGCCCCAAGCGCTTCTTCGGCGCGGCTCGGAATATCGAAGAGGGTGGCTCGCTCACCATCATCTCCACCGCGCTGATCGACACCGGCTCGCGGATGGACGAGGTGATCTTTGAAGAATTCAAAGGCACCGGTAACAGCGAGATCGTGCTGGATCGCAAGGTGGCGGACAAACGCGTCTTCCCGGCGATCGACATTCTCAAATCCGGCACCCGGAAAGAGGATCTTCTGGTTGATCCGAAGGATCTGCAGAAGACCTTCGTGCTGCGCCGGATCCTGAACCCCATGGGCACGACGGATGCGATCGAATTCCTGCTGTCCAAGCTGAAGCAGACCAAGTCGAACGACGAGTTCTTCGACTCCATGAATGCGTGATAATCACGTAAGTGGTTGATATGTAATGGAAACTATCTTCGCTCTGGCCTCGGCCCGGGGGAAGGCTGGCGTCAGCGTCATCCGGATCTCGGGCGAAAGAGCCTTTTCAGCCGCCGCCAGCCTTGCTGGCCCGCTCCCGCCCGCGCGCCGCGCGGGTTTGCGCGTTTTGAGGGGGGCCGATGGGGCCGCGCTCGACGAGGCCTTGGTGCTGTGCTTTGACGAAGGGCGCAGCTTCACAGGCGAGCCGGTGGTGGAACTGCAGCTTCACGGTAGTCTTGCTGTTGTCAGCGGTGTGCTTTCTGAACTCGGGCGAATTGAAGGATTACGGCTGGCCGAGCCGGGGGAATTCACCCGCAGGGCCTTGGAGAACGAGCGGCTGGATCTCGCGCAGGTCGAAGGCCTGAGCGATCTGATCGAAGCGGAAACCGAAGCGCAGCGGCGGCAGGCGTTTCGTGTGCTGTCTGGTGCGTTGGGCGAGAAGGCAGAGGGTTGGCGGCGCAAGCTGATCCGCGCGGCGGCGTTGCTGGAAGCCACCATCGATTTTGCCGATGAAGAGGTTCCGGTGGATGTGAGTCCAGAGGTTCTGGAGCTGCTGGACTCCACGCTTGCTGAATTGCGCGGAGAAGCGGAAGGCGCGGTTATTTCAGAACGCATCCGGGAAGGGTTTGAGGTGGCGATTGTCGGATCGCCGAACGCCGGGAAATCCACGCTGCTGAATGCACTGGCCGGTCGGGAGGCGGCGATCACGTCGGAAATCGCCGGGACCACCCGCGATGTGATCGAAGTCCGCATGGATCTTGCCGGCTTGCCTGTCACTGTGCTGGACACGGCCGGCATTCGGGAAACCGAGGATGTCGTGGAAGGCCTTGGGATCGAGCGCGCGCGCAGTCGGGCGGAAGCCGCGGACTTGCGTGTTTTCCTGCTTTCCGAACCGGGCGAGGATCTGGGCATTCCGAGCGTGCATGGGGACATCACCGTTCTTGGTAAAGCCGATGCGCAGGCGTGGGATGGGCCGTCGGTCTCTGGGAAAACAGGGCAGGGCGTTGGCGACCTGGTGCGTCAGATCGGTTCGGTTCTGGAACAGCGCGCGTCGGGCGCGGGGACGGCCATTCGGGCGCGGCATCGCCATGCGATCCAAGCCGGGATAGGGGCTTTAGAATCGGCGCGGATTGAAGTATGCAACGGGCCTGATCGCGCTGAGCTCGCCGCCGAAGAGCTGCGCACGGCGGTTCGGGCGTTGGATTCCCTGGTGGGGCGCGTCGATGTTGAGCAAATCCTCGACGAGATCTTCGCCAGTTTTTGTCTTGGTAAGTGAGGAGTGTTTCACGTGAAACATTCGAGCTTTGATGTGATCGTAGTTGGCGGCGGCCATGCCGGCGCAGATGCCGCCCATGCCGCGGCCCGCGCTGGTGCGTGTACAGCTCTGGTGACGCTGCGCGCGGATACCATCGGTGTGATGAGCTGCAACCCGGCCATTGGTGGGCTTGGCAAAGGCCACCTCGTGCGGGAGGTCGACGCGCTGGACGGCGTGATGGGCCGCGTTGCCGATAAGGCCGGGATCCAGTTCCGCCTTCTCAACCGACGCAAGGGCCCGGCCGTTCAAGGCCCGCGCGCGCAGGCTGATCGCAAGCTCTATCGCCTTGCCATGCAGGCGGAGATCGCCGCGCAGCCGAATCTCGATGTCGTGGAAGGGGAGGTCGCGGACCTTATCTTCGAAGGCGATACCGTGCGCGGAGTGGTTCTTGCGGACGGCTCACAGCTCTCGTCCAAAGCCGTTGTCCTGACAACCGGCACCTTCCTGCGCGGCGTTATCCATATCGGCGATGTCTCGCGCCCGGGTGGCCGGATGGGGGATAAGCCCTCTGTCAAACTCGCAGAGCGGATGGACAGCTTTGGCCTGCCGCTTGGCCGGCTGAAAACGGGCACGCCGCCGCGGCTCGATGGGAAGACGATCCGCTGGGATGCGCTCGAAGCGCAGCCGGGTGACGAGGAACCCGTTCTCTTCTCCTTTCTGTCCAAGACGGTGACGGCGCCTCAGATCTCCTGTGGGATCACCCATACCAACGAGAAAACGCACGAGATCATCCGCGCGAATCTGGGACGCTCGGCGATGTATGGTGGCCATATCGAGGGCGTCGGCCCACGCTATTGCCCGTCGATCGAGGATAAGATCGTTCGATTTGCTGAGAAAACCTCGCATCAGATCTTCCTGGAGCCGGAGGGCGCGGACGATGACACCGTCTATCCGAACGGCATTTCCACCTCTCTCCCGGAAGACGTGCAGGAAGACTACGTTCACTCGATCTTCGGGCTTGAAGATGCGAAGATTCTGCAGCCCGGTTACGCGATTGAATATGACTACGTCGACCCGCGCGCGCTTTCGCCGACGTTGGAGTTGAAAAACGTCCCCGGCCTGTTCCTTGCCGGGCAGATCAACGGAACGACCGGCTACGAAGAGGCCGCCGCGCAAGGGCTGGTTGCCGGTCTGAACGCTGCGCGTAAGGCGGCGGAGCGGGAGGGCGTGATTTTCTCCCGCACGGAGTCCTACATCGGCGTCATGATCGACGATCTGGTCACGCGCGGCGTGACGGAACCCTATCGTATGTTCACCTCCCGCGCCGAGTTCCGTCTCTCGCTGCGCGCCGACAACGCCGACCAGCGCCTAACGCCCTTCGGTGAGGCGCTTGGCCTTGTGGGTGAGGTGCGCAAAGCGGCTTTCTCTGAGAAGATGGAGACGCTTGGGCAGGCCCGTATTGCTTTGGAGGCCTTCACGGTAACACCGCGCGTGCTGGCAGATCATGGCGTGAAGGTGAATCGCGATGGGCCGCGCCGGAACGGTTATGAGGCTCTTTCCTTGCCGGATATGGAGTTCGCCATTCTGGATGCGCTTGAACCCGCCTTCGCGGAAATCGATGTCGAAACCCGTGCTCAGATCGCCCGCGACGCGCTCTACGCGAACTATATCTCGCGGCAACAGAAGGACGTTGATGCCCTCGCACGCGACGAGGCGCAGAAGATCCCGCTCGATTTTTCCTATGAGGCGATGCAGGGGCTGTCCAACGAGCTGCGCATGAAGCTTGAAAAAGTCCGCCCGCAGACGCTAGGGCAGGCCGGGCGCGTCGATGGGATGACGCCGGCGGCTTTGACTCTGATCCTGGCCAAGGTGCGCCAGCACCAGAGGCAGAAGAGCGCATGACAGCGGGGCAGGGGGGGCTGCAGGATGTTTCACGTGAAACATTGGAGCGGCTGAAAACCTACGCCGCATTGCTGGAGAAGTGGAACCCGGCAATCAACCTCGTTGCGAAATCCACTTTGAAGGACCTCTGGACACGTCACTTCGTGGACTCCGCTCAGATCTATGATCTGGCGCCTAATGGCTTTGCGCATTGGGCGGATCTCGGATCTGGTGGCGGCTTTCCGGGTATGGTTTGTGCGATCCTGGCCTTGGAAAAAGCCCCGGAAGCGCGGTTCACGCTGGTGGAAAGCGATCAGCGCAAGTCCGCCTTTCTGAGAACCGTTGCGCGCGAAACAGGCGCGAATGTTGATGTGCTGGCCTCCCGTATCGAAAAGACGCAGCCCCTGTGCGTGGATGTCCTGTCTGCGCGCGCGCTGGCCTCGCTTGATGTGCTTTTGGAATTCGCAGAACTGCACCTGAAACCGTCCGGGCGGGCGATTTTTCCAAAAGGCGAGAGTTATCAACAGGAAATCAGCGAGGCCAAAGCCCGCTGGCACTTCTCTGCGGAGACGATCCCGAGTATCACTGATGGAAAAGCAGTTATCCTTGCGATCGGAGGAATCGAGCGTGTCTGATCCCACAAGGCCCCCGGGGGCCAAGATCATTGCCGTTGCCAACCAGAAGGGTGGGGTCGGTAAAACCACGACGACGATCAACCTCGCCGCAGCCCTTGCGGAGCGCGGCAAGCGGGTGTTGATCGTTGATATCGATCCGCAGGGCAATGCTTCCACCGGCTTGGGTATCGCATCCAGCCAGCGCAAGTACACGACCTATGATCTGATTGTCGGCGATGCGGAACTGAAGGAAGTGATCGCGGACACGAATGTGCCGGGCCTTGGCATCATCCCCGCCACGACCGATCTGAGTTCGGCGGATATTGAGCTCTTCTCCAACGAGAAACGTGTCTTTCTTCTGCATGACGCCCTGCGTCAGCCTGCGGTAGATGCCTTTGCGCTGGATTACATCCTGATCGATTGCCCGCCGTCGCTGAACTTGCTGACAGTCAACGCAATGGTCGCAGCGCATTCGGTGCTGGTGCCGCTGCAGAGCGAGTTTTTCGCGCTGGAAGGCCTGTCGCAACTCATGCTCACGATCCGCGAAGTACGCCAGTCGGCCAACCCGGACCTGCGCATCGAAGGTGTGGTGATGACGATGTATGACGGGCGCAATAACCTCTCCCGGCAAGTGGAGCTCGACGCGCGCGAAAACCTTGGGGAACTGGTATTCAACACCGTGATCCCGCGCAATGTCCGCGTCAGCGAAGCGCCGTCCTATGCGCTGCCGGTGCTCGAATATGATACCGCGTCCAAGGGGAGCGAGGCCTACCGCAACATGGCGGCCGAGCTGGTGGCGCGTTACGAAACGGCGAAAGCCTGACAGGAAAGGCCGGGAACATGGCAGAGAAGAAAACAGAACGCCGGGGCCTTGGCCGGGGGCTGTCGGCCCTCATGGCGGATGTGAACCTGAGTGAAGGCGGGCAGGAGCCCACAAAAACACGTGCAGATTCGCGGCTACCGGTCGAGAAAATTCGCCCCAACCCCGATCAACCGCGGCGGACCTTCACGCCCGAAGCCCTGTCGGAACTGGCGGAATCGATCCGGGAGAAGGGGGTTATCCAGCCGTTGATCGTCCGCAAGGATCCGCGCGATCCCGAGATGTTCGAGATCGTTGCCGGGGAGCGCCGCTGGCGCGCCGCTCAGATGGCGCAATTGCACGAGCTTCCGGTCTTGGTGCGCGAGCTGGACGATACCGAAGTCCTTGAAATCGCGATCATCGAAAACATCCAGCGCGCCGATCTGAACCCGGTGGAAGAGGCCGCAGGCTATCGTCAGCTGATGGATCGCTTCGGCCACACGCAGGAAAAACTGGCAGAAGCCTTGTCCAAGAGCCGGTCGCATATCGCCAACCTGCTGCGCCTGCTGTCCTTGCCAGACGATGTGCTGGATCTGCTTCGCGACGGCAAGCTAACCTCCGGCCATGCCCGCGCGCTGATCACCACGGACAACCCCTCGGCGCTCGCCAAGATCGTTGTGGCGAAAGGGCTTTCGGTGCGCGAAACCGAGCGCCTGGCCAAACAGGCCGGAGCAGGGGAGAAGCCGATGCGGCCCAAGGGGCCGAAGGTGCAGAAGGATGCCGATACGGTGGCGCTCGAAGGCGATCTGACAGCCACGCTGCGGATGCGCGTTTCGGTGGATCATGATGCCGGCAAGGAAAGCGGGAAGCTTTCGATCTCCTACAAATCGCTTGAACAGCTTGATGAGCTTTGCCGGATCCTCTCCGTCAGCTCTCCGGACGCGTCCATATAAACAGAAGCACGCAGCACAGGGTGGCGGCCTGGATCATTAGGATCATCGGCCGCAGCCCAAGCGCGAGGGAAAGCCCGAAAGCAGCCGCAACAGAGACTGTTGCGAGGATCTTCGCGCGTCGGCTGATCGCGCCAGAGCGGTTCCAGTCCTCAATCGGCGGGCCAAAGCGCGGATGGGTGATAAGCCAGTTGTGAAGCCGTTCTGAGGAACGCGCAAAGAAGAAGGCCGCCAGAAGCAGAAACGGGACCGTGGGTAGCAGGGGCAACACAATACCAATGGTACCCAGCGTGAGGGCGATGACTCCCAAGCAGACCCAAAGAATGCGCATCTAGGCCTCGCTCAGAAGCTCGCGTAGGACGGCATTCAGCAAGGGCCGACCTTTCGGTGTGACGCGCAAGCGGTTGTCTGCCGTTTCAAGCAGCCCGTGTTCCATTAAGCTATTGAATTTATTCATATTAATGGCGGTCGAGCTGAGCCCCTCAAGCCGTGGTAAATCGATCCCCTCTACCAGCCGCAGCCCCATAAGAAGATACTCAACCGCCTGATCTTGCTGGGTAATCTCTTCCCTCAGGCTTTCCCCTGAGCCTGCCGTACCCTCTGCCTCCAGCCATTTGCCGGGCTGAAGGTAGGTTTCCGTAGCCAGGCGCCGCCCGTTCAGCGTGAGCCGCCCATGGGCGCCGGGGCCGATACCGGCGTAATCGCCGTAGCGCCAATAGAGACTGTTGTGGCGGGATTCCTCCCCAGTGCGGGCGTGGTTGGAGATTTCATAGGCTGGCATTCCGGCGGCCTCGCAGATCTCCTGCGTGCGCTCGTACATCTCGGCGGCGTCATCTTCGAGGGGTAGGCCCGAAAGCTTACCGGCCTCGTAGCGATCGCCGAAGGCCGTACCTTGTTCGATGGTCAGCTGATAGAGCGACAGGTGGTCAATCGCCATGGCAAGCGCCTCGCATAGCTCTGCCTCCCAAGCGGCCACGCTCTGGTGCTGGCGTGCGTAGATCAGATCGAAGCTCACGCGGTCAAAGGCGCTGCGGGCCACGTCGAAGGCGGCACGGGCCTCGGCCACGCTGTGCAGCCGCCCCAGTCGCTTCAGATCGGCATCGTTGAGCGCCTGCACGCCCATCGAGACGCGGTTCACCCCGGCGTCGCGATAGCCGCGGAACCGCCCGGCTTCCACGGAGCCCGGATTAGCCTCCAGCGTGATCTCGGCATCATTGGCCATCGGCCAAGCGGCGCGGACGGCGTCGAGAATGGCGTGCACCGTTTCCGGCGCCATCAGGCTGGGGGTTCCACCACCAAAAAACACCGTCCCCAGAACACGCGGCCCGGTTTCCGCCGCGATGCGTTTGATCTCACGGATATAGGCGCCCTGCCATTGGCGCTGGTCGATCTTGGAGGAGACGTAGGAGTTGAAATCGCAGTAGGGGCAGAGCGATTGGCAGAACGGCCAATGGATATAGAGGCCGAAGCCCGCGTTCTGCCAATCCTCGCTCAAAAGCAGCCTTTGACGAGCTTGGCGAACGCATCCGCCCGGTGGCTCATCTCGTGTTTCTTGGCCGGATCCATTTCGCCGAAGGTTTCCACTTCGCCGTTGGGCAGGAACATCGGGTCAAAGCCAAAGCCATTCTCGCCGCGCATCGGCCAGACGAGCTGGCCATCGACTGTGCCTGCGAAGATCTCGTCATGGCCGTCGGGCCAGGCGAGGCACAGCGTGCAGCAGAAGCGCCCCTTGCGCGGGGAGGGGGCCTGCTTCTCGTCCAGTTTTGCCTGAACCTTGGCCATGGCCATCGGAAAATCCCGGCCATTGGGCGTTTCGGCCCAATCCGCCGTGTAAACGCCGGGCGCACCGTTGAGCGCATCGACCTCCAGCCCGCTGTCGTCCGACAGCGCGGGCAGGCCGGATTCCTTTGCCGCGAAATGCGCCTTGATGCGGGCGTTTCCAGCAAAGCTATCTTCCGTTTCTTCCGGTTCCGGCAGGCCGAGTTCGCCGGCAGAGACAACATCCACGCCATAGGGCGCGAGCAGATCCGCGATTTCGAGCAGCTTGCCCGCGTTATGGGAGGCGAGGACGATCTTTGTCTCGGTCAGCTTACGCGTCATTGGCCCACGGCCGCCTTTTGCGCGGCAACCAGTTCGGCCACACCCTTATCGGCAAGGCCCATCAGCTCATCCATCTGCGCGCGGGAGAAGGTCGCGCCTTCCGCCGACATCTGCACTTCCACGAGTTGGCCGTTGCCGAGCATCACAAAGTTGCCGTCCACGCCGGCTTCGCTGTCTTCCGGGTAGTCGAGATCCAGTACGGCCTGACCGGCGTAGATGCCGCAGGAGACAGCTGCCACGGGATCGATGAGCGGATCAGAGATCACGTCCCCGGCTTTCATCAGCTTGTTGACCGCGAGTTTCAGCGCAACCCAGCCCCCGGTGATCGAGGCGCAGCGGGTGCCGCCGTCGGCTTGGATCACGTCGCAATCCACGGTGATCTGGCGCTCGCCAAGGGCCACGCGATCCACACCGGCGCGCAAACTCCGGCCGATCAGGCGCTGGATTTCCTGCGTGCGCCCGGACTGGCCGTTCTTGGCCTCGCGCCGCATCCGCGTGTTGGTGGCGCGCGGCAGCATGCCGTATTCCGCTGTCACCCAGCCAAGGCCGGAGTTCTTCAGGAAGGGCGGCACGCGCTCATCGATCGTGGCGGTGCAGAGCACATGGGTATCGCCGCATTTGATCAGGCAGGAGCCTTCGGCGTGTTTCGTGACCCCGGTCTCGATTGAAATCGGGCGCATTTCGCTTACGTTTCTGCCTGACGGACGCATGGGCTTTCCTTGCTGCAAGAGTTGCGCCCCAGATACCTGCCGCACCCGGCGGAAGGCAAGCCCGATTGACCTTCCGGGCCTGTGCTCTTTAATGGGCGGGCCCGGATGCAGGCCACCAGACACACGGAACAGATGAGCGAACGCAGCAAGATCTTCGACGAGATGAACGACCGTAGCCGCGAGGTGTTCCGCCGTGTGGTGGAGGGATACCTTGAAACCGGCGGCCCCGTGGGCTCGCGCACGCTGACGCGGACGTTGAGCGAGAAGGTCTCGGCGGCGACGGTGCGCAACGTGATGCAGGATCTCGAGTATCTCGGCCTTCTGGAGGCGCCGCACGTGTCTGCCGGGAGGATCCCGACGCAGACCGGCTTGCGGCTGTTCGTGGATGGGTTGCTGGAGGTCGAGAACCTCACGAAAGACGATCAAGCGAAGATCGACACCACGATGGGCGGCTCTGGCAGTGATGTGGGCGCGATGCTTGATCGGGTGGGCGAAGCGCTCTCGGGTGTGACGCGGGGCGCAAGCCTCGTGCTGGCTCCCAAACACGAAGCCCCGATCCGCCATATCGAGTTCGTGTCCCTCGCCCCGGATCGCGCGCTTGTGGTGCTTGTTTTTGCCGACGGCCATGTGGAGAACCGCGTGTTCCGCCCGCCCGCCGGGCAAACACCCTCCTCGCTGCGGGAGGCGGCGAATTTTCTGAACGCCATCGCGGAAGGCAAAACCCTCAGCGATCTGCGTAAGGCGGTGGTGCGGGAGATCACCCAGCGGAGGCAGGAGCTCGACACCCTTGCGCGGGACATGATCGAGAACGGCATGGCCATGTGGGACACCGAGGGCGATGCCAATCCGCGCCTGATCGTGCGGGGCCGGGCGAATCTTTTGCAGGACAGCGGCGAGACCGCCGATCTGGAGCGTGTGCGCAGTTTGTTTGACGATCTGGAGCGCAAGCGGGATATCGCTCAATTCCTCGAACTGGCCGAGGAAGGCGAGGGCGTGCGCATTTTTATCGGCTCGGAGAACAAACTCTTTTCACTTTCGGGTTCCTCTCTGGTGGTTTCTCCCTATATGAACGCGGATCGTAAGATTGTGGGTGCTGTCGGCGTCATCGGCCCGACGCGCCTGAACTATGGACGGATCGTGCCGATCGTGGATTACACGGCACAGCTGGTCGGGCGGTTGCTGTCGGACCAGAGGCAATAGGTGAGATATGGCTGAGCCGAAGCAAGAGAATGATTTCCTGGACGATATCGAAGCGCTCGAAGACGAGCTGTTTGGCGACGAGCCCATCGACATCATGTCTGAAGAGGCCAGCGAAGGGCCGAGCAAGCCGGCGAGCAAGGCCAGCGAATCCGAGATGGCCGCGCTGCGCGCCGAGCGGGACGAGCTGAAGGATCGCGTGATGCGGGTTCTGGCCGAGGCTGAGAACTCGCGCAAACGCAGCGAGCGGGATCGCAAGGAGGCCGAGAACTACGGCGGCTCCAAGCTGGCACGCGATATGCTGCCGGTTTACGACAACCTGAACCGCGCCATCGAAGCGGTGCCGGAAGAAAGCCGCGAGGCCAACAAGGCGCTGATCGAAGGCGTGGAGCTGACGCTGCGCGAGCTGCTCAACATTTTCTCCAAACACGGCATCGAGCGGGTATCGCCGGAGCTGGGTGAGAAATTTGATCCGAAGCAGCATCAGGCGATGTTCGAGGCCCCGGTGCCCGGCACGCAGGCCGGGGACATCATTCAGGTGATGGCCGAGGGCTTCATGATCCATGACCGCCTTCTGCGCCCGGCGCAGGTGGGCGTGTCTTCGACGCCGAAGTCGTAAACTTCAAAGCTCTCCTGTTTCGCTAGAAACAGGCACGCGCCCGCCCGCCCCATGGCGGGCGCGTTTCGCGCCCACCCGGTCGGGCGCTTACCGCCTAATCCAGCCTATTTCTGCAAAGCCTTCAGCTCGTAGATCAGATCCAGCGCTTCGCGGGGGGTCAGCTCGTCGGGCAGGATTTCCTGCACACGCGCTTCCAAAGGCGATGGCCCGGCGGCTTTCGGAGCCGGTGCTGGCGCGGCGGCCACGGCGGAGAAGAGCGGCAAATCATCGATCAGCGCCTTCGGCTTCGCGCCGCTTTCCCGATCGCCCTTCTCCAAGGCATCCAGCACCGAGCGCGCCCGCTCCACCACGGCGCGCGGCAGGCCGGCAAGCTGCGCCACCTGCACCCCGTAAGAGCGATCCGCCGCGCCGCGCCGGACCTCGTGCAGGAAGATCACCTCGCCTTCCCATTCCTTCACCGCGACCGTGGCGTTCTCCACCCCGTCCAGCGTGCCGGAGAGCGCCGTCATCTCGTGGTAATGGGTGGCGAAAAGCGCGCGGGAGCGGTTCACGTCGTGCAGGTGCTCCAGCGTGGCCCAGGCGATGGAGAGCCCATCATAGGTGGCCGTGCCGCGTCCGATCTCGTCAAGGATCACCAGCGCGCGCTCATCGGCCTGATTGAGGATCGCGGCGGTTTCCACCATCTCGACCATGAAAGTGGAGCGCCCGCGCGCCAGGTCATCCGCCGCACCGACGCGGGAGAAAAGCTGCGAGACAAGCCCGATCCGCGCGCTTTGCGCGGGTACGAAGCTGCCCATCTGTGCCAGCAGGGCGATCAGCGCATTCTGACGGAGGAAGGTCGATTTACCGGCCATGTTCGGGCCGGTGAGCAGCCAGATGTCAGCCGGTTTGCTGCCATCGGACAGATCGCAATCATTGGCAATGAAAGGCGCGCCGCCTTGTTTGCGCAGCGCGGCTTCCACCACCGGGTGGCGGCCCTGTTCGATCAGGAAGGCGCGGCTGTCGTCCACCTGCGGGCGGCACCAATCCTCGCGCGCCGCAAGATCGGCAAGCGCGGCGCTCAGATCGAACTCGGCCAGCGCCTGCGCCGTCGCGCCGATGGCGGCGATCTGGTCGAGAATGGCCGCTTTCAGGCTGTCATAGAAACGTTTTTCGATCTCCAGCGCACGCTGGCCTGCGTTCAGGATCTTTGTTTCCAGCTCCGAAAGATCCACCGTGGTGAAACGCACGGCGTTGGCGGTTGTCTGGCGGTGGATGAAGGTTTCCGAAAGCGGCGCAGAGAGCATCTTTTCCGCATGGGTGGCGGTGGTTTCGATGAAATAGCCCAGCACGTTGTTGTGCTTGATCTTCAGCGAGGTGACGCCCGCTGTCTCCGCATATTGCGCCTGCATGGAAGCGATCACGCCGCGCCCTTCGTCGCGCAGAGTGCGGGCTTCGTCCAACTCTTCGTCAAAACCGGGCGCGATGAAACCGCCATCGCGTACCAGCAGCGGCGGCTCGGCGATCAGCGCCTGATCCAGCAGATCCAGAAGCTCTTCATGCCCGGTCAGCGCGGAGGCGTTCTGGCGCAGCAGGGCGGGCAGTTCCAACCCCTCAAGCCTGTCCGCCAGCGCGGCGGCTTGCGTCAGCCCGTTGCGCACGGCGGCCAGATCGCGCGGCCCAGCCCGATCCAGCCCAAGGCGCGATAGGGCGCGGTCCATATCGGGGGCTTTGCGCAGAATATCGCGCAAAGCCTCACGAAAGCCGCCGTGCTCTTCGCAGAAGCCAACGGCATCCAGCCGCGCTTGAATGGTGGAGAGGTCGGTGGAGGGGCCCGAGAGCCTGCGCTCCAGGAGCCGCGCGCCGGCGGCGGTGACGGTGCGATCAATCGCGGCGATGAGCGAGCCCTCACGCCCACCGCTCAAAGCTTGTGTCAGTTCCAGATTGCGGCGTGTCGCGGCGTCGATCTGCATGGCCCCACCAAGGCTTTCCCGGCGCGGCGGGCGCAGGAGCGGCAGTTTGCCCTTCTGGGTGATCTCCAGATATTCCACCAGCGCACCCATGGCCGAAATCTCGGCCCTGTCGAACTGCCCGAAAGCATCCAGTGCACTCACGCCCAGAAGCGCGGTGAGCCGCCCTTCGGCTGACGTGCTGTCAAACGCCGCGCGGGACATCGGCGTGCTCGCCGCGCCCGATTCAGAGACGATTTCAGCCAAATCGCGCTCTAAACCCTCCGAAAGCAGGATCTCTTTCGGCGCAAGCCGCGCCAGTTCCGGGCCCAGCCGCACGCGGGGGCAGGGCATGGCGTGAAAGGCTCCGGTGGAGATATCGACCCACGCAAGCGCCCCTTCGCCGCGCAGCTCGGCATAGGCGGCAAGGAAGTTGTGACGGCGGGCTTCAAGTAGCGTGTCCTCGGTGAGCGTGCCGGGCGTCACCAGCCGTACCACGCCGCGCTTCACCACCGATTTCGAGCCGCGTTTTTTCGCCTCCGCTGGATCTTCGAGCTGTTCGCAGACAGCCACGCGGAAACCCTTCCGGATCAGGGTGAGAAAATAGCTTTCGGCGGAATGCACAGGCACGCCGCACATCGGGATGTCCTCGCCCAGATGCTTGCCGCGTTTGGTGAGCGCGATGTCCAGCGCTGCGGCGGCCTGCACCGCGTCGTCGAAGAACATCTCGTAGAAATCGCCCATGCGGTAGAACAGCAGGGCCTCGGGATACTCGGCCTTGATGTCGAGAAACTGCGCCATCATCGGCGTCACGCCCGGATTCGCCTTGTTCACTCTTGCCCCCAAGTGCAGTATTTCTGGCCTCTCTGGCCCGTTTCCGCCTTTCTATCGGGAAGAGTGCCGAAACACGACCGGAAATAAGCCTGCGGACGGGGGTGAGAATGTTTGACGAACCGATGCGCCTTGAGGGGCTTTCGCCGCTGGCCAGCGGCACCTACCGCTCGATCTACGCCGTGCCGGGGCGCGATGACGTGATGATCAAGGTGATGCATCCGCCAGTGCCGAACCCCAGAAAACGCATCCGCAATTTCGTGAAATCCCGCAGCCGCTTTCAGCTCTACCGCTTCCTGTTCCGCGAATACGATTACTACCTGCGCTTGAAGATCCAGCAGGAAGAGATCGGCGGACCGCTGCCTGTGTCCAACCTCATGGCGCTTGTCCAGACGGACAAGGGGCTGGGGATGGTGGTGGAAAAGATCGGCCCGCGCGGCGATGGCATCGGCAAAACGGTGAAGGCGCTGCAGGAGGCGGGCAGCTTCACCGATGAGCACCTTGGCCTGCTCAACGATCTGATTGCCCAGATCAACCGCTGGAACATGCGGGTGAATGACATGAACCCCGGCAATATCGTGCTCGATGAAAAGGGCGCATCCCCGCGCTTCGTGATGGTGGACGGCTTTGGGGATTCGAACTTCATTCCGGTCAAAAGTTACTTTGACAGCCTCAACAGGCGTGGATTGAAAAAGAAATACCGGGGTCTGGCGAAATATTTGCAAAAAACATGGAACGAGAGCGCCCGTCGTATTGAATGAGCGCCGCTGGTGCCATAGGCCGGTGTGACGAGAGAGAGAGGCAAGAATGGCATCCAGAACGAAAGTGACGCGCGAAGAAGCGTTGGCCTACCATTTGGACCCCCAGCCGGGGAAATGGGAGGTCGTGGCGACCAAACCGATGACAACGCAGCGCGATCTGTCGCTCGCCTATTCGCCGGGTGTGGCCGTCCCGGTGGAAGCGATCGCGGAGAACCCGGAGTCCGCCTATGATTACACCACAAAGGGCAACACCGTTGCGGTGATCTCCAACGGCACGGCGATCCTCGGGCTTGGCAACCTCGGCGCGCTGGCCTCCAAGCCGGTGATGGAAGGCAAGAGCGTGCTGTTCAAGCGCTTCGCCGATGTGAACTCCATCGATATCGAGCTGGATACCGAAGATGCGGATGCCTTCATCAACGCCGTGAAGCTGATGGGCCCCAGCTTCGGTGGCATCAACCTTGAGGACATCAAAGCGCCGGAATGTTTCATCATCGAGCAGCGTCTCAAGGAAGAGATGGACATCCCCGTCTTCCACGACGATCAGCACGGCACCGCCGTGATCTGCGCCGCCGGGTTGATCAACGCGCTGCAGATTTCCGGCAAGAAGATCGAGGATGTGAAGATCGTGCTCAACGGGGCCGGCGCGGCGGGCATTGCCTGTATCGAGCTCCTCAAGGCGATGGGTGCGAAGCATCAAAACTGCATCGTCTGTGACACCAAGGGTGTGATCTATCAGGGCCGCACCGAGGGCATGAACCAGTGGAAATCGGCCCATGCGATCACCACCGAGCTGCGCACGCTCGAAGAGGCGATGAAGGGGGCCGATGTGTTCCTTGGCGTGTCGGTGAAAGGCGCGGTGACGCAGGAGATGGTGCAATCCATGGCGCCCGACCCGGTGATTTTCGCCATGGCCAACCCGGACCCGGAGATCACGCCGGAAGAAGCCCATGAGGTGCGCGAGGATGCCATCGTCGCCACGGGCCGCTCGGATTACCCGAACCAGGTGAACAACGTTCTGGGCTTTCCCTACCTGTTCCGCGGCGCGCTGGATATTCATGCCCGCGCCATCAACGACGAGATGAAGATCGCCTGCGCCCATGCGCTCGCCCATCTGGCGCGCGAGGATGTGCCGGACGAAGTGGCCATGGCCTACGGGCGCAAGCTCACTTTCGGGCGCGATTACATCATCCCCACGCCCTTTGACCCGCGCCTGATCTACGTGATCCCGCCGGCGGTGGCGAAAGCGGGGATGAACACCGGCGTGGCCCGCCGTCCGATCATTGACATGGATGCCTATGAGCACGCGCTGAAATCGCGGATGGATCCGACGGCCTCGGTGTTGCGCTCCATCAACACCCGAGCCCGCGCGGCGCAGGCCCGGATGATCTTTGCGGAAGGTGACGACAACCGCGTGCTGCGCGCCGCCGTGAACTACCAGCGCTCCGGCTACGGGCAGGCGCTTGTGGTAGGGCGCGATGACGACGTGAAGCAGCGGCTGGAGGCCTCGGGCCTTGGCGATGCGTTTGGCGAGATCGAAATCGTCAATGCCCGCAACACGCCGCATCTGCAGGAGTACAAGGACTTCCTGTACAACCGCCTGCAGCGCAAAGGGTTTGATGGCTCCGACATCCACCGCCTCGCCGCGCGGGATCGCCATGTGTTTGCGGCGCTCATGCTGGCACATGGCCATGGTGACGGGCTGATCACCGGCGCGACGCGCAAATCGGCGCAGGTGCTGGAGCTGATCAACCACGTGATCGACGCGCGTGCTGAGGATGGCGCGGTAGGCGTCACGGCGCTGCTGCACAAGGGGCGCATCGTGCTGATCACCGATACGCTGGTGCATGAATGGCCCGAGAAAGAGGATCTGGCCCGCATCGCCATGCGCGGCGCCGAAGTGGCGCGTCTCCTGGGGCTTGAGCCCCGCGTGGCCTTTGTCAGCTTCTCGACCTTCGGCTATCCCGTCACCGAACGCGCCACCAAGATGCATGCCGCGCCGCGGGTGCTGGATGAGTGGGGCGTGGATTTCGAATACGAAGGCGAAATGACGGTGGACGTGGCCCTGAACCCGAAGGCGGCGGAGCAATACCCCTTCTCCCGCCTCACCGGCCCGGCCAACGTGCTGGTGGTGCCCGCGCGGCACTCGGCCTCGATCTCCGTCAAGCTGCTGCAGGAAATGGCCGGGGCCACCGTTATCGGCCCGATCCTTGCCGGGGTCGATCACCCGGTGCAGATCTGCTCGGCCGTATCCACGGCGGGCGACATCCTGAACATGGCGCTTCTGGCGGCCTGCAAGGTGAGCAAATGACGATCTACAACCTCGGCTCGATCAACGCGGATCACGTCTATGCCGTACCGCATCTGCCCGGGCCGGGGGAAACCCTTGCCGCCGAAAGCCTGACCATCGGGCTTGGCGGCAAGGGCACCAACCAATCCGTGGCTGCCGCGCGCGCCGGGAGCCGCGTGGTGCATATCGGGGCCGTTGGTGCCGATGGCGCATGGGCGCGGGAGCGGATCGCGGGCTATGGCGTGAACGTGGATCACGTGGTGCGCGTGGATGGCCCGACGGGCCATGCGATCATCAACGTGGACGCGGGGGCCGAGAACGCGATCGTCCTGCTGAAAGGCGCGAACTTCGCCTTTGATCTCTCCGTCGTGGAGGCCGCTTTGGCCGATGCGGGCGCGGGCGATGTGCTGCTGTTGCAGAACGAAACCGCCTTTCAGGTCGAGGCCGCGCAGATCGCCAAATCCAAGGGCGTGCGGGTTGTCTATTCCGCCGCACCGTTTTCGGTGGAGGCGGTGAAGGCCGTTCTGCCCCATGTGGATCTTCTGGCGATGAACGAGATTGAATCCCAGCAGCTCTCCGAGGCGCTGGGCACCACGCCGGAAGCGCTCGATGTGCCGGAAACACTGATCACCAAAGGCGCGAAGGGTGCTGTCTGGCGCGCGGCCCGTGGCGAGGCGTTCGAGGTGGCGAGCTTCAAGGTTACCCCGAAAGACACCACGGCGGCGGGCGATACGTTCGCTGGCTTCTTTGCGGCCGCCTGCGAACAGGGGCTTTCTGTACCGGGAGCGATGCGGCTGGCGGCTGGGGCTGCGGCGCTGAAAGTTACACGCGCCGGGGCGGCAGATGCCATCCCGACGCGGGTGGAGGTGGAAGGCTTTATCGCCGATCAGGAGTGACCGGCAAAGGGCGCGGCATCACCCCAGAGCTGTTTCACCCGCGCATCGCGGCCGCAGGCTTCGCGGTAGAGCTTGTAGGCGTCCGATTGTTTTTTCGGGCCGAAGCGCGTCAGCACCCGTTTGCTGCCCTTGTAGTAATCCTGATGATAATCTTCGGCGAGGTAGAAGGGCGCGGCCGAAAGCACCGGTGTCACCACGGTTTGCCCCAGCGCCGATTGTGCCTTGGCTTTTGCAGCGTCCGCAGCGGCCTTTTGGCCTGAGTCAGAGACGAAAATCGCCGTGCGGTAGCTGTCGCCCCGATCACAGAACTGGCCACCGGCATCGGTGGGATCCACCGAACGGAAGAAGAGATCCACAAGCTGGGCGTAGCTCACCTGCGCCGGATCGTAGGTGATGCGCACGGCCTCGTAATGGCCGGTGCCGCCCTTGGTGACCTGCTTGTAGCTGGGATCGGAGACGGAACCGCCGGTATAGCCGCTCTCGGCCTCGATCACGCCTTTCACGCTTTCAAAATCGCTCTCCACGCACCAGAAACAGCCCCCCGCGAAGATCGCGGTCTCGGTGCTCTGCGCGTGGGCCTCGCCGCAGCTCAGCAGCAGGCCGATGGCGATGGCGAGGCTCAAGGTCATGGCCTTGGCGTAATCGGTGAGAATATGCATGGGTTTGCCCTCCGTGATGCCCTGTTGGTTACAGGGAATACGGCTCCGGGCAATTCAACGGATGGTGAGTTCACCCTTAGGTGATCACGCGTGACCGGTTTGGGGGGATTGTTACGCTTTAACAGCGAAAAACGGCCGCGCCCGGTGTTGGGCGCGGCCAAAAAATGCTCACTTCACGCGGCGGTTGCGCGCGGCCAGAAGCTTCAGGCGCAGCGCGTTGAGCTGGATGAAGCCCTGTGCGTCTTTCTGATCATAGGCGCCGGCGTCGTCCTCGAAGGTCACATGAGCCTCGGAGTAGAGCGAATGCTCCGACCAGCGGCCCACGGTGCGCACAGAGCCCTTGAACAGCATCACGCGGACGGTGCCGGTGACATGTTCCTGCGATTTGTCGATCGCAGCCTGCAGCATCTCGCGCTCCGGCGAGAACCAGAAGCCGTTGTAGATCAGCTCCGCGTAGCGCGGCATCAGGCTGTCCTTCAGGTGGCCTGCGCCGGAATCCAGCGTGATCTGCTCGATGCCGCGGTGCGCTTCCAGCAGGATCGTGCCGCCCGGCGTTTCGTAGATGCCGCGGGATTTCATGCCCACGAAGCGGTTTTCCACGAAATCAAGGCGACCCACGCCATGCTTGCGGCCATAATCGTTCAGCGCGGTCAGGATGCTGGCCGGGCTCATCGCGGTGCCGTTGATGGAGACAGCATCACCCTTTTCAAAGCCGATCTCGATGTACTCGGGTTCATCGGGCGCGGTGAAGGGGCTTTCGGTGCGCTGGTAGACGTAATCCGGCGCCATTTCGGCCGGATCTTCCAGCACTTTTCCTTCCGAGGAAGTGTGCAGCAGGTTGGCGTCCACCGAGAAGGGGGCCTCGCCGCGCTTGTCCTTCGCAATCGGAATCTGGTTGGCTTCCGCGAATTCCAGCAGCTTGGTGCGGCTCGACAGATCCCACTCGCGCCAGGGCGCGATCACCTTGATGTCGGGGTTCAGCGCATAGGCAGACAGCTCGAAACGGACCTGATCGTTGCCCTTGCCCGTCGCCCCGTGGGAAACGGCATCAGCCCCGGTGGCCTCGGCGATTTCCACCAGCCGCTTGGAGATCAGCGGCCGCGCGATGGAGGTGCCCAGCAGGTAAAGCCCTTCGTAAACGGCATTGGCGCGGAACATCGGGAAGACGAAATCGCGCACGAATTCCTCGCGCAGATCTTCGATGAAGATGTTTTCCGGCTTGATGCCCAGCATCTCGGCCTTTCGTCGCGCCGGCTCGAGCTCTTCCCCCTGGCCGAGGTCAGCGGTGAAGGTCACGACCTCACAACCGTATTCCGTCTGAAGCCATTTCAGAATGATCGAGGTGTCGAGGCCGCCGGAGTAGGCAAGCACGACTTTCTTGGGCGCGGACATCCGTGTCTCCCATGGTTGAAACTACGCTCGCGCGTTAACGGGTTTTGGACGCGAGGGCAAGGAGATGCAGGGATTTCGGACGGCTTGGGGCCGTTGTTGGGGCTTGCACGGCGGCAAAACGCGCGGCAAAGCTGCGCCATGTCTGATTTCACCGATACGGCGCTCGCCGCGGCCTCCCGCATGCGCGGGCTTTTTGCCGAAACCCCCTTGCAGCGCAACGCACATCTCTCCGCGAAATACGGCGCGGAGATCTGGCTCAAGCGCGAGGATCTGACGCCGGTGCGGTCCTACAAGATCCGCGGCGCGTTCAACGCCATCCGTAAGGTGCGCGCGGCGGACCCGGCGCAGGAGCTCTTCGTCTGCGCCAGCGCGGGCAACCATGCGCAGGGGGTGGCCTTCTGCTGCCAGCACTTCGGCGTGCGCGCGGTGATCTTCATGCCGGTGACGACGCCCCAGCAGAAGATCGACAAGACGCGGATCTTCGGTGGCGATGCGATCGAGATTCGCCTTGTTGGGGACTATTTCGACGACACGCTTGCCTCCGCGCAGGCCTATTGCGCCGAGACGGGCGGGCATTTTCTTGCGCCCTTTGACGATGAGGATGTGATCGAAGGGCAGGCCTCCGTTGCGGTGGAGATCCTGTCGCAACTGCCCGACGTGCCGGATCTTGTGGTGCTACCGGTGGGCGGTGGCGGGCTGGCCTCGGGCGTGGTGAAATACATGGCCACCGAAGCCCCGGCGGTGGATTTCCGTTTCGTGGAGCCAGCCGGAGGCGCGAGCCTTGCTGCGGCGCTAAGCGCACGGGAGCCGGTGAGCCTTCCGCAGGTAGACAGTTTCGTCGACGGTGCAGCAGTGGCCCGCATCGGCGCGCGGCCTTTCGAGATTCTGAAAGCCGTCGATCCGGCAAAGGTTCTTGCAGGGGACGAAAACCGGATCTGCACCACCATGCTCGACATGCTCAACGTGGAAGGCATCGTGTTGGAGCCCGCCGGGGCTCTGGCCGTGGATGCGCTGAAAGACATCTCCGATCAGATCGCGGGTAAGACGGTCGTCTGCGTCACCTCCGGCGGCAATTTCGATTTCGAGCGTTTGCCCGAGGTGAAGGAACGGGCGCAGAAGTACCGTGGCCTCAAGAAATACCTCATCTTGCGCATGCCCCAGCGCCCCGGTGCACTGAAAGATTTCCTTGGTATGCTCGGCCCGGAAGACGACATCGCCCGCTTCGAATACCTGAAGAAATCCGCCCGCAACTTTGGCTCTGTTTTGATTGGGCTGGAGACAACTCAGCCAGAGAACTTCCCGCGCCTGTTTGCCCGTATGAACGAGGCGGGTTTCACCTTCCGCGACATCACCAATGATGAAACGCTGTCGGCCCTTGTGGTCTAGGCTGGCATCTTCGGAAGGCTCGCAAGGAAAGCCGTGCGCGAATCGTCGTAGCTTTGAAACAGGGCAGACACGAAGGCCGAATCCCGCGCGCTGACGTCGCCGCCGATCTCCCCTTCGGCACAGAGCGCGGCGAAATCGGCAAACCCAAGGTTCAGCGCGCTGCCTTTCAGGAAGTGCATGTCGGCGCGAAAACTCTCCGCCACGATAGCCGTGCGCAGGCGCTGGATCGTTTCATCGACCTCCTCCAGAAAGATCTCCACCACTTCGTCAAAGGCCTCCGGCCCCACCTCCTCCCGCAGTTCGTTGACGCGGTTCCAATCGATCATCACGCGCTCCTTTCCGGGCAACCCGGGCTTAGGCCCTGCGGTCAGTCTGCTCCGGGAATCTTAAGAAACCGTGAGATTGAATCCGGTTGGCCGTTTAGCCGCTGTTAAGGCGGCGCTGTAATGATGACCGCGAATGATGCGGAAAGGCAGCGGCGTGACGATTGCGCGGATCAAGACAGAAGAGGCAGTTGAACAGGTGCCGGAGGCGCTGCGCGCCATCAACTCCGTTCTGCTGGTGGATGACAGCCGCGCCCAGTTGACGCTGCTTTCGGCGATGATGCGGCGCTGGGGGTACAGTTACAAAACCGCGGCCTCGGGCGCCGAAGCGCTTGAGATTTGCCGCGAAGAGAGAATCGATCTTGTGATCAGTGACTGGATGATGCCCGAGATGGACGGGCTCGCTTTTTGCAAGGCCTTTCGGGCGCTGCCGTCCGAGCATTACGGGTATTTCATCCTCGTCACATCCAAGAATGAAAAGCAGGACATCGCCACCGGGCTGGACGTGGGTGCGGATGAATTCCTCACCAAACCCGTCAACCCGGATGAGCTGCGCGCCCGGATCAACGCGGCGGAGCGTATTCTCGTCATGCAGCGCAGGCTGAACGCGCAGATGGCGCAGCTGCGCAAGCTCTATGAGAAACTCGATCAGGATCTGATTGAAGCACGCAAGCTGCAGCAATCGCTGGTGCGGGAACGCCATGTGCGGCAGGGCCCGGTTGCGCTTTCCTTCCTGCTGGAGCCCAGCGGCCATGTGGGCGGGGATCTTGTGGGGTGGTTCAACGCCGGGTCGGGGCGGATCGGCTTTTTCTCGCTGGATGTGTCGGGCCACGGCGTGCCGTCAGCTTTGCTGACAACGCGGCTGGCCGGCATGCTCACCACCGATAATCCCGATCACAACATCGCCCTGATGCGCGATGACGCGGGCCAGACCTGCCCGCGTCCGCCCGAGAAGGCCGCCGCGCTTCTGAATGAGGCCATGCTCGATTCGATGGAGACGGATCTCTATTTCACCATTGCTCTTGGCCATTTCGAGCCGGCGACAGGGCAGGTGACGATGGTGCAGGCAGGGCACCCGAACCCCGCCGTGCAACGGGCAGACGGGCAGGTAGAGTTCATTGGCGAGGGCGGTTTGCCTATCGGCCTGATCCCCGGTGCGAGCTACACGTCCTTCAGCCTCACACTTGCACCCGGCGATCGGCTTTTCGTGTTTTCGGACGGGATCACCGAAGCAACGGCCACAAGCGGCGAGCTGTTCGGCGAAGACGGGCTGTCACAGCACCTGACACAGCAGGCCGCAACCAGCGGCGAGGCCTATTTTGATACCTTGCTGCAGGAGCTTGAGCGCTTCTGCGACGGGGATGATTTCGGGGACGATGTGTCGGCGGTGCTGCTGGAAGTTAGGGCTGAGGCCAGTGGAAAAGGCTCTAAGTCAGGCTGAAAGCCCCAAGAGGAAATGCCGGTCACCCTCATTTGCGAGGCGGTTGATGGCCTCTGCCGTCGGCAGAATCAGCGCGGTGTGGCCCGGCTCCGATGGCGCGCCAAGGCGCAATGTGGGCGTGGCACAATAGATGTGGCAAAGCTTTTCGGCCCAAAGGTCGTAGTCCGGCATATAGGTGAATCGGCGAAAAGCCCCCAGTCGGCGTGGCGCGGTGATGCGCCAGCCGGTTTCTTCGAACACCTCGCGGTGCAGCGCGGCAAGCGGCGATTCTCCGGGGTCGATCCCGCCGCCAGGCAGTTGGAATTCGGGTGTCGGGGCGTCCTGAAAGGTCAGCAGGATCTGCCCGTCGATCGGCAGAATCGCATAGACGCCAGGGCGCTGGCGGTAGCGCCGGGAAGGGTCCGGGGTGTCTCCGAATCGTCTGATCATCGTCTCTGGGTCTTGGAGCAGCGGTTGCGAGGCCTATATAGTCGCGGTATGCCAACGCGAGACGCGTAAGGAAACCCCATTATGATTGGTTCGAAAATCGCCTGGGACGACACCGTCCTGCCCTTTCAGCTTGACCGCTCGGACGTGCGTGGCCGCGTCGCGCGCCTTGATGGCGTGCTGGATGATGTCCTGAAACAACATGACTACCCGCCGAGCGTGGAAGCGCTGGTGGCGGAGATGGCTTTGCTCACGGCCCTGATCGGCCAGACGATCAAGCTGCGCTGGAAGCTTTCGCTGCAGGTGCGCGGCGACGGCCCTGCACGCTTGATCGCCACCGATTACTATGGCCCGACGAAAGAGGGCGAGCCGGCCCGGATCCGAGCCTATGCCTCCTTCGATGCCGAACGGCTGGAGCCCAATGGCGACCCCTATGATCAGGTCGGCAAGGGCTATTTTGCCGTGCTCATCGATCAGGGCGAGGGCACCGTGCCCTATCAGGGCATCACCCCGATCGCGGGCGGCTCATTGGCCACCTGTGCGGAAACCTATTTCGCGCAGTCTGAGCAGCTGCCCACGCGCTTTGAGCTGAGCTTCGGGAAATCCACCCTCGCGGGCGGCCCGGAAAGCTGGCGCGCGGGCGGGATGATGATGCAGATGATGCCCAAGGCCTCGCCGCATGTGACGGGTGAAGGTGGCTCCGCCGAGGGCGGGCTGCTGAGCGCGTCCGACATCCTTGATGACGACGCCGAAGAGAACTGGTCGCGGGCCAATGTGCTGCTCGACACGGTGGATGAGTTGGAACTCATCGGCCCGACGGTGCAGCCAACGGAGCTTCTGGTGCGCCTGTTCCACGAGGAACAGCCGCGGGTGTTTGACACCCAGCCGGTGAAGTTCGGCTGCACCTGTTCCGAGCAGCGCGTGCGCGACAGCCTGTCGATCTACTCCGCCAAGGACATTGGCCATATGACCACCGAAGACGGCAAGGTCACGGCCGATTGCCAGTTCTGCGGGGCGCATTACGTGCTCGATCCGGCCACGGTGGGCTTTGAGGCCCAGAAAGCCGCGGATGGCGAGGCCTGACACCATCGAAACGATCCGCGCCGCCCTCAATGGGGGTGGCGCGGCGTCGTCGGATTACGATCTGCACCCGGATCTCGTGTTACCGGAGGGGCGCAAACTGCGCCCCGCGGCCGTCCTTGTGCCGCTGATCGCGCGGGCGGACGGGCTGCGGGTGATCCTCACCAAACGCGCGTCGGGCCTGAAACACCACCCCGGCCAGATCGCCTTTCCGGGCGGCAAGCAGGATCAGGGCGATGAAAACCTCATCGCCACCGCCCTGCGCGAGGCGCGGGAAGAGATTGGCCTGCCGGAAGAAAACGTCTCTGTTCTTGGGCAACTTGCCCCGCATGAGACGGTAACAGGCTTCATCGTGACGCCGATTGTGGCCAAGGTGATGGCGGATTTCACACCCGTGCCGGAAGCGGGAGAGGTGGAAGAGGTCTTTGAAGTGCCGCTCGCGCATCTGCTGCAGGACGGCAATTTCCTGATCCAGTCCCGGCTGTGGCGCGGCCAGCAGCGCAAGTATTTCACGGTGCCTTTCGGGCCCTATTACATCTGGGGCGCCACCGCGCGGATGCTGCGTGGCTTCGCCTCCGTGGTGCGCGGCTGATGCGGGTGACGGGGGAGTGGATCGACGCGCCCGAGGCGCAGGCGGTGATGGCGGTGCTCACTGGTGCTGGCTATGCGGCCTATTTCGTGGGCGGTTGCGTGCGCAACACGCTTCTGGGAGCGCCCGTTGGGGATCTGGATGTCTGCACCGATGCGCGGCCTGAGGACACGCACCGGCTTTTCACTGAGGCAGGCTTTCGGGTGGTGCCCACAGGCATCGACCATGGCACGGTGACAGTGATCGCGGGCGGCACGCCCTTTGAAATCACCACCTTCCGCAAGGATGTGGAAACCGATGGCCGCCGCGCCGTGGTGGCCTTTGCCGACAGCATCGAGGACGACGCGCACCGGCGCGATTTCACCATGAACGCGCTTTATGCCGATGCCACGGGCGCGGTGCAGGATCCGCTGGGCGGCTTGCCTGATCTGAAGGCGCGCCTTGTACGCTTCATCGATGACCCGGAGGCGCGCATCCGCGAGGACTACCTGCGCATCCTGCGGTTCTTCCGGTTTCATGCCTGGTATGGCGATCCCGATCAGGGGATCGACGCAGACGGGCTGGCCGCCTGCGCCGCAAATTCCGCCGGAATAGAGACGCTTTCGGGCGAGAGGCTGGGGGCGGAGATGAAGAAGCTCCTTGCCGCGCCGGACCCTGCGCCCTCGGTTTCCTCCATGCAGCAAGCGGGTGTGTTGAACGCGGTTGTGCCCGGTGTTGACTCCAAAGCGCTTGCGCCGCTTGTGGCGTTTGAGGCGCAGGCGGGCATGGCACCGGATGCGATCCGCCGCCTTGCCGCGCTGGGCGGAGAGAGCGTGGCAGAGCGCCTGCGGCTGAGCCGCGCGGAAGCGCGCACGCTTGAGGTGTTGCGTGAGGCCGTAGGGTCTGGCCAAAGCCCGGCGGAATTGGGCTATCGGCTGGGCGCAGATATGGCGCAGAGCGTGGTTTTGCTGCGCGCGGCCCTGCTGGAGATGCCTCTTGAAGTTCAGGATCTGAAGGCCGCGCAGGCGGGGGCGGAAGCCACATTCCCCGTAAGTGCGAAGGATCTGATGCCTGCCCTCAGCGGCCCCGCGCTGGGCGCGCGGCTGAAGGCGCTGGAGGCCGACTGGATCGCTTCGGGATTCACCCTGACGCGGGCCGAACTTCTGGCTTGACGCGCCCCGCCGCGCGGATACGTTCGCCGGGTTTTCCCTGACAGACAGATCCCCGACATGACCGCCGAAACCTACCTTGCCCTGCTGCTTCTGGCCTTCACCGCCGCCTTCACGCCGGGGCCGAACAATGCGATGGTGGCGGCCTCGGCGGCGAATTTCGGCTTCCGCCGCACGCTGCCTCATATCGTTGGCATCGGGCTGGGCTTTCCGCTGATGATCTTCATCGTTGGGTTGTTTCTGGGCGAGATCTTCGCGCGCAGCGTGCTACTGCGCGAAGCGCTGCGCTGGGGTGGGGCGGCATTGCTGCTCTATATCGCGTTCCAGATCGCGCGCTCCGGCGGGCTCTCCCGCAAAGGGGAAAAAGCCGCGCGCCCGATGCGGGCCACGGAAGCGGCCGCCTTTCAGTGGATCAACCCGAAGGGCTGGGCGATGGCCATTGCCGTCACGGCGCAATTCGTGAGCGGGCAGGGCGGCATGACGGCGGCGCTCATCGTGGCGGCGACCTTCGTTCTGATGGGCTTTTGCTCGGCCTCCACCTGGGCCGTGGCCGGGCAGGCGCTCACCCGCTGGCTCACCACCGAAAACCGCCTGCGCTGGTTCAACTACGGGATGGCAGCAATGATCGCGGCCTCTGTGGTGATGCTCTTCGCGGGGTAAACGCCTTCGGCGCGCCCGGTTTCCCTTTGGCACCGGAAGGGCTATATGTCCCGGGCACGACGAAGGGTTTTACTGTGTTCCGGTATTTCGAGAATTTCGTCGATCCCTATACGACGTATGAGGAGACCGACCGCCCCCCGCAGCGGCTGTGGCCGTTTCTGCGGGAATACGCGCGCCCGTTCCATAAGCTGTTTGTTTACGCCGGGGTGATGTCGCTTGTTGTGGCGGTGATCGAGATCTGGCTCATCGCCTATATGGGCCGAGTGGTGGATGTGCTTTCGACAGGCACGCCCGAATCGGTGCGCGCAGACTATGGGCTGGAGTTCCTGCTCGTTGCTCTCTTCATCCTTTTTGCCCGTCCGATCCTGCAGGCGCTGGATGTGGCGCTATTGAACAACGCGATCCTGCCCAACTTCGGCACGCTGATCCGCTGGCGCGCGCATAAACATGTGTTGCGCCAGTCGGTGGGCTGGTTCGAGAATGATTTCGCCGGGCGCATTGCCAACCGGATCATGCAGACGCCGCCCGCCGCCGGGGACGCGGTGTTCCAGGTCTTCGACATGATGACCTTTGCCGTCGCCTATCTGGTGGGCGCGGCGATCCTGCTGGCCGACGCCGATCCGCGCCTCGCGATCCCGCTGGTGATTTGGTTCGTGCTCTACGCGCTGCTGGTGCGCTGGACGATCCGCACCGTGGGCCCGGCTTCCAAGGCCTCGTCCGATGCCCGCAGCGAAGTGACGGGCCGCGTGGTGGACAGCTACACCAACATTCATTCGGTGAAGCTCTTCGCGCACCACGATCATGAGATCGACTATGCCAAGGAAGCCATCGAGAACACCCGCCGGACCTTCGCGAAGGAAATGCGGATCTTCACCAAGATGGATCTGGGCCTTGTCACGCTCAACGGCGGGCTGATCGTGGGTGTTGTGGGCTGGGCCGTGATCCTTTGGATGAATGGCGCGGCGAGCATCGGCACAGTGGCCGCGGCCACGGCGCTCACCCTGCGGCTCAACGCGATGACGGGCTGGATCATGTGGGCGCTCTCCACTTTCTTCCGCTCGCTCGGCGTGGTGTCGGAAGGGATGGAGACGATCGCCCAGCCGATCACGCTGGTGGACAAGCCCGGCGCGAAACCCCTGGCGCTGACAAAGGGTGAGATCGAATTTGACAAAGTCTCCCATCACTACGGTCGCGAAGCGGGTGGGCTGGATGCCATTTCGCTCACCCTAAAACCGGGTGAGAAGGTGGGTCTCGTGGGCCGCTCTGGCGCGGGGAAATCGACCCTCGTCAAGCTGATCCTGCGGTTTTACGACGTGGAGAAGGGCGCGATCCGTATTGACGGGCAGGACATTTCCGACGTGCAGCAAACCAGCTTGCGCGCCGCCATCGGCATGGTCCAGCAGGACAGCGCCCTGCTGCACCGCTCGGTGCGCGACAACATTCTTTATGGCCGCCCGGACGCCACCGAAGCTGAGGTGATCGAGGCCGCGAAACGGGCCGAGGCGCATGAATTCATCCTCGATCTGGAGGATCCGCAGGGGCGCACCGGCTACGACGCCCATGTCGGCGAGCGCGGCGTGAAGCTTTCGGGTGGGCAACGGCAACGGATCACGCTGGCGCGGGTCATCCTGAAGGACGCGCCAATTCTGGTGCTCGACGAGGCCACCAGTGCGTTGGATTCAGAAGTGGAAGCCGCGATTCAGGAGACGCTCTACGGCATGATGGAAGGCAAGACGGTGATCGCCATCGCGCACCGGCTTTCGACCATCGCGCATATGGATCGCATCGTCGTGCTGGATCAGGGCCACATCGCGGAGCAAGGCACCCATGCGGAACTGCTCAGCCAGAGTGGGCTTTATGCCGCCTTCTGGGAGCGGCAATCCGGCGGGTTCATCGGCACCGAGGATGAGGCCGACGCGCAATCGGAGGAGGCCGCCGAATGAGCCCCTTCCGCCTGACGACGCGCATCCTTGACCGTCTGCGCCTTGAAGCGCTTATCGACCCGCTGCAACCGGCAGACGGCCCGCCGCCGCGCACGCTGATGGCGTTCTTCGGCTGGTGCCTGCAGGGCAGCTGGCCTGTTTTGGGGCTGGCGGCCTTCATCTCCGTCGTGGCGGGCGTGATCGAGGTGGGCAGTGCCTTCCTGCTGGGGCTCGTGGTCGATGGCGCGCTGCGGGCGGGCGCGGGGGGATTGGCGGGCGAATGGCCGCTGCTTTTGGGCGTGGCCGGGTTCTTCCTGATCCTGCGGCCGCTGGTTTTTGGCGCCTCCGCGGCGATCCAGAGCATGGCCGTGGGGCCCAACGTGATGCCCTTGGTGCTGTCGCGCCTCAACCGCTACGCGCTGGGCCATTCCGTTGAATTCTTCGACAATGATTTCGCAGGGCGCATCGCCCAGAAGCAGATGCAGACGAGCCGCGCCGTGACCGATGTGACGATGGAGATGATCAACGTCGTGGCCTTCGCTCTGGCCTCGCTGGTTGGCGCGGCGCTCCTGCTGATGGGCATCGACTGGCGCATCGGCGCGATCCTTTCCGTCTGGCTGGTGGGCTATCTGCTGATGATCCGCTGGTTCATGCCACGCGTGCGCGTGCGCTCAGGCCGCCGGGCCTCGGCGCGGGCCATGGTCTCGGGCCAGATCGTGGACACGATTACCAACATCAAGACGGTGAAGCTCTTCGCCCACGACGCCCATGAGGATACGGCGGCCAATGAATCGCTCTCCGAATGGCGCGAAACAGCCGTGCATTTCGGCGAGCTTTCCACTTTCTTCCGCTTCGCGCTGATGGCTGTCGCGGGCGTGGTGCCGGTGATCCTGATCGGGGCGACGCTGCTGCTGTGGAACGCGGGCGAGGTGACGGCGGGGGCGATTGCGGCCACCGGCGCGGTGTCGCTGCGGATCGCGCAGATGACGGGCTGGGTCAGCTTCGTGCTGATGGCGATCTACGCCAATATCGGCGAGGTGGAGGACGGGATGACCACGCTCACCCCCTCCCACGCGCTAACCGACAGCCGCCACGCCAAACCGCTTCAGGTGACATCGGGCGCGCTCGATTTTGAGGATGTGCAGTTCAACTACGGCCAGCAGACGGGCGGCGTGAACGGGATCACGCTGGCGGTGCAGGGCGGGGAGAAGATCGGCATCGTTGGTGCGTCAGGTGCGGGGAAATCGACCCTTGTGAACCTGCTTTTGCGCCTTTACGACCCGGAAGGCGGCCGGGTGGAGATTGACGGCCAGAACATCAAGATGGTGACGCAGGAGTCCTTGCGGGCGCAAATCGGCACCGTCACGCAGGAAACCGCGATGTTCAACCGCTCCGCCTTCGAGAACATCCGTTACGGCACCCCCGGCGCGACGCTGGAACAGGTGCAGGAGGCCGCGCGGCGGGCGGAGGCGCATGACTTCGTGTTGCAGCTGCGCGATCACAAGGGGCGCGAAGGCTATGACGCGCATCTGGGCGAACGCGGGGTGAAGCTCTCCGGTGGCCAGCGCCAGCGCATTGCCCTTGCCCGTGCCATCCTGAAGGACGCCCCGATCCTCGTGCTGGACGAAGCCACCAGCGCGCTGGATTCCGAGGTCGAAGCCGCGATCCAGGCCGCGCTGGAGAGGGTGATGCAGGGCAAGACTGTGCTCGCCATCGCGCACCGGCTGTCGACCATCGCGCAGATGGACCGCATCATCGTGCTCGATGAAGGCCGCATTGCCGAGCAGGGCAGCCACGAGGAACTGCTTGCGCTGGGCGGCCTTTACGCCCGCTACTGGGAGCGCCAGTCCGGCGGCTTCCTCACCATTCAGGACGCAGCCGAGTGACATTTACCATTCAGAAACTGGGCCACCTTGGCGACGGGATCGCCGAGGGCCCGATCTTTGCTCCGATGACGCTTCCGGGCGAGGTGATCGAAGGCGAGGTGGAGAACGGGCGCATCACCGCGCCGAAGATCGTCACCCCGTCGCCGGACCGGGTGAAAGCCCCCTGCCGCCATTTCAAAGCCTGCGGGGGCTGCACCATGCAGCATGCCGCGGATCCCTTGGTGGCCGACTGGAAAGCCGGGATCGTGCAGGCCGCTCTGGCCGCCCATGGGCTTACCGCCCCGATCCGCTCGGTGCAGACCTCCCCGCAGCAATCGCGCCGCCGGGCGGTGTTTTCGGGCCGCCGCACCAAGAAGGGCGCGCTGATCGGCTTTCATGGCCGTGCGTCGGGCACCATCGTCGATCTGCAGGAATGCAGCGTCGTGCGGCCCGAGCTTCTGGCCTTGCGTGAGGCGATGGCCGCTCTGGTGATGCTCGGCGGCTCCCGTAAGGGCGAGGTGAGCCTGACGGCCACCAGCACGCTCGGCGGGGTGGATCTTGCGGCTGAGAACCTGCATCCGCTGGACGCCAAGCTGCGCGAAGAGGCCACGGCGCTGGGCGCTCGGGCCGGGCTGGCGCGGCTGTCGTGGAACGGGGAAACGGTGGCCGAATGGCACGCGCCAGTTCTGGCCTTCGGCAAGGCCCGCGTCGCCCCGCCGCCGGGCGCCTTCCTGCAGGCCACGGCCGAAGGCGAGGCTGCGCTGCTGGCCAGCGTGCGCGAGGCCGTGGGCGTTGCCGCGCAGATCGCTGATCTGTTCGCCGGCTGCGGCACCTTCTCCCTGCCGCTCGCCGATCAGGCCGAGGTGCTGGCGGTAGAAGGCGAGGCCGAGATGCTCGCCGCGCTCAACAAGGGTTGGCGCGCGGCGCAAGGGGTGAAGAGGGTGGAGACCGTGGCGCGCGATCTGTTCCGCCGCCCGCTGCTGCCGGACGAACTGGCGCGGTTTGACGCCGTGGTCATCGACCCGCCCCGTGCCGGGGCCGAGGCGCAGGTTGCAGAACTGGCCCGCGCGGATGTGGATCGAATCGCCTATGTCTCCTGCAACCCGCAAAGCTTCGCGCGCGATGCGGCGGTGCTGGTAGGCGTGGGGTATCACTTGGCGTGGATCGACGTGGTGGACCAGTTCCGCTGGTCGCCTCACGTGGAATTGGCCGCCTCTTTCACGCGAAACGCGGGCTGAGATCTTTTTTCGAGCTGCGAATTGGTGTATGGACGCCAACAAAATAAGAGTACGGGCAGTGTTTTCATGGTATCGCGCAGAACCATTCTCCTATCGCTGTTGATCGCTCCGCTGGCGGCCTGCAGTTCGAAATTTCGTAAATACAATGGGCCGGAAGTGACCCGCGTCGCTGTCTTCAAGGAGCAGCGCCGGATGTATCTGATGCATCACAGCCGGGTGCTCAAAGCCTATGACATCGATCTGGGCTTTGCCCCCGTGGGCCACAAGCAGTTCGAGGGCGACGGCCGCACGCCGGAAGGCGATTACACCATCGATCGACGCAACCCGAATTCGAAGTTCCACCTGTCGCTCGGGATCTCCTACCCGAACCGCCGGGATTTCGAAGTCGCGCAGGCGCTGGGGAAATCCGCGGGCGGAGATATTTTCATCCACGGTGAACCCAATGCCTTCAAACCCAAGGGCCGCGATTGGACCTGGGGCTGCATTTCCGTGAAAAACCGCGAGATGGAAGACATCTACGCCATGGTGAATGACGGCACGGTGATCTCGATCTACCCGTGACCGGCGCGTTCGGGCGGCTTTAGCCGCCCATCACCAATGTCCACCAGATCTTGCCGTTGGGTTCCTGATACCAGGAGAAGCCCATGTTGCGCGCTGCCGGATCAAGGATCACCGCGCGGGTGCCGGGCTGTTCCATCCAGGCGGCCAGTGTCTGAAGCTCTGTCTCGAAGGTCTCCGAAATGGCTTCGCCAACTGCCGGGCCCGGGTAGCCCGAGCGCGCCACGCGATCCAGCGGCGAGGAGCCGTCGGAGCCGAAGTGCCACGGGCGGTTCTGGTTCGACATGTCGCGCGAATGGTTGGAGGCGGCATTGGTGAGCGCGGTGTTCAGCTGCACCTGCTGCACGCCAGCCGCGGCGCGCAAGGTGTTCACCCCGTCCAGCATGCGGAACTGGATCTGGCCAGAGTCCCGCGCGGAGATCTTGTAGACGCTCGTCGCCGGGCGCCCATCGGGGCCGACGGCCGGAGTGGAGGGCTGACAGGCCGCAAGCGCCAGAACGGCGGCGAAAAGGGTGATCACGAGTTTGGGCATCGGCTCCACCGTGTAAGAATAACCCACCCTCATTACAGGCCCTGCGCGCCCGGATCAAACCGCCAAAACGGCCCAAGCCCGCACAAACCCGTGTTTAATTTGCGACTGAGGCCCCCGCGCCATATTATCCACAGGCTGCTTTTACATGACGAATCGGGGGGCAACTCATGGCTCAACGGGATTCCAAACGGCTCAACCGCCGTGTTTTTCTCGCATCTTCCGTGGCAGGGCTGGCCTGCACGGCCGCGCCTGCTTTGGCGCAAACACCGGAGCCGGGGGTGTTCACGCCGCCGGTGCAACGCAACTTGTCTGGCTTCAAGGCGCACAGCTGGCAGCCGCATTTCAGTAGTCTCTCGGGCGGGGCGATCCTTGTGGATGTGGACGCGCGGGTGCTGCACTACTGGTCGGCAGATCAGACGGTATACAAGCTTTATCCCACCAGCGTGCCCTTGACCGAAGATCTCACCCGCAGGGGCCGGACGTCCGTGACGCGCAAGGTGGAAGGGCCAAGCTGGTCCCCCACACCGGCGATGCTGAAGCGCAATCCGGAGTGGCCGAGCTACGTGCCGCCGGGGCCGGATAACCCGCTAGGCACCCATGCGCTCTATCTTGGGTGGAAGTACTATCGCATCCACGGCACCCACGACACGCGCAAAATCGGCCGCCGATCTTCCAATGGATGCATCGGGCTCTACAACGAACATATTGCCCAGCTGTACCAATTGGCGGGGCCGGGGACGCAAGTGTTGCTTATTTGACGCCACGAAACGGCAGGTTTTGGCAAATTCCGAAAGATACATTTGCAATCGGACACATAGCCTGCTTATTGGAGACTACGAGGTACAGTCTGAACTGCCTGCGCCGTCCTCATTTTGTTTAACGCGGCGTAAGGTGATTACTGGAGGTTAACATGAAGAAACTCGTTCTCGCCGCTGCGCTGACCGCTGCTGCTTCGACCGCTTTTGCTGGTGGTTACGAAGAGCCGATCATCGAAGAGCCGGTGATCGTTGAAGAAACCACCGGTTCTTCCGGCGGCTGGGTTGTTCCGCTTCTGCTGCTGGCCGTCGTGGCCGCTGCTGTTGCAGCCAACTAATTTCGGGTCACACCGAAAAAAGAGGCGGTGGCTCCCCAGCCACCGCCTTTTTTTATTGGCCGATCGGGCGCTGAGCGCGCCCTAGATCCAGCCCTTCAGATTGTCCTCAATCGATTCGACCAGCGCCGCGATATGGGCGTCGTCATCGTTCAGGCAGGGGATGTAGGTGAAGCTTTCCCCACCAGCGTGTTCGAAGCTTTCCTTGATCTCTTCGTTGATCTCTTCCAGCGTCTCGATGCAATCCGCCGAGAAGGCCGGCGCGATCACGGCGATCTTCTTCTTGCCGGTCTCTGCCAGCCGCGCGACCTCTTCCACGGTGTAGGGTTTCAGCCATTCTTCGGGGCCGAATCGGCTCTGGAAGGTGGTGGTGATCGCAGTGTCTTCCCAGCCGAGCCGCTCTTTCAGCAACCGCGTCGTCTTCTGGCACTGGCAATGGTACGGATCGCCCTCCAGCAGGTAGCGTTTCGGCACGCCGTGGTAGGAACACACCAGAATATCGGGCTTTTCCGCCAGCGCGCCGTAGGCTTTCTCCACCGATTGCGCGAGCGCCTCGATGTAGCTTTCCTGCGCGAAATAGGGCGGCACGGTGCGCGCGGCGGGTTGCCATTTCTCGGCCATCAAGGCGCGGAAGAACTGATCGTTCGCCGTGGCCGTCGTCGCGCCGGCGTAATGCGGATAGAGCGGGAAGAAGAGGATCTTCTCGCAGCCTTGCTCCACCAGCGCGCGCACCTTCGATGGCGTGGAAGGGTTGCCGTAGCGCATGCAGTAATCCACCACGACCTCCGCCCCGTGCAGCGCCTCCATCGCGTCCGCGATTTTCGTCACCTGCGCCTTGGTGATCGTGGCAAGCGGGCTTTCGTCCAACTCCTCGTTCCAGATCGATTTATAGGCCGCGCCCGAGGTGAAGGGGCGTTTGGACAGGATGATCAGCTGAAGCAGCGGCTGCCATTTCCACTTCGGGTAATCGATCACCCGCTGATCGGAGAGGAATTCGTTCAGATACCGCCGCATGGACCAGTAATCCGTGCCGTCCGGGGTGCCGAGGTTGGCCAGAAGCACGCCGATCTTGGGTTTCGGCAGCTTCGGGTGATCCTTCGGCGCATGGGCCGGGCAGGTGGCGTCTGGCTGGGTCATCGGGTCCGTCCTGGTCATTAGCGGTCTGGCGAGGAAGATAAGGCGCGAGGGGCGGTGTCAATCGCTTGGGGTAGGATTTGCGCCCGGCAGCGGCAATTCGTCTGTGTTGAGCGCATCCGAAAGCCGCTGGGCGGCGGAGCCGGGGCGCAAAGGTTTGGGTTGATCGGCATGGGGGGCCCAGCCGGTCAGGAAGATGAGCTCGAAGCTCGCCCGGATGCGGCCCTCCTGCCCGAAGGCCTCGGCGTAGATCCGCGCCGCCTCGGCGAAGAGGGCGCGGCGGGCAAATGTTTTCCGGCGCGCGGTGAGGGCGTTCGTCTCGCCCATGGCGCGCAGATCGGCGGCAAGGTGGAAGAGATCGCGGTAGAGCGCCACCTGCGTGGCGCTGTCGGCCACCGGCAGGGCAAAGCCGGCTCGTTGCAGCAACGCGCCCAGATCGCGGATTTCGGCCATGGGCAGCACGCGCGGGGACAGCCCGCCGCTTACCTGTGTCTCGGCCTGCGCCAGCGAGGCGCGGAGTTCATGGAGCGTCTGCCCTCCAAGCGCTGCGCCAAGGAACAGCCCATCCGGTTTCAGCGCCAGTCGGCATTGCACCAGCTGGCCGACGATATCGCCCGCCCAATGCAGCCCCATGGCGTGGATCACCAGATCATAGGGCGGGTTAGGGAAGGCCAGCAGATCGGCGCCGTCCTCCAGCACATCGGCCTCGGGGAAGGCGGGCTGCCAGAGCGCGGGCCAAGGCGTGATTACGGCCACCCGCTTAAACGCTCTGTTAACCTCGCTGAGTCTTTCCTTGATCTCCAGAAGCGCTTCTTCCTGCAGGAACAGAGCCGAGTCGCCGTGCTGCGCGGCACGCTGGCGGGCGCGGGCAAGGGCCTTCTGGTCGGTGATCGGGGCTTGGCGGCTCATGCTTTGTCCTGGGTTTCGCGGCAAGATAGGAGGCTGCGATGGGGATGCAAAGGGCTCTGAGGCTGATTTACCCGCCGCGCTGCCTTGGCTGCGGCGCGTTGGTGGCGGATGACGGGGGCCTCTGCGGCAGCTGCTGGCGGGAAACCCCCTTCATCACCGGGATCATCTGCCATGCCTGTGGTGTGCCGCTGCCCGGCGAGGAGGCCCCTGAGGGCGAGCTCTGCGACGATTGCCGCCGCATCGCGCGGCCCTGGGCGGCGGGGCGTGCGGCGCTTTTGTATCAAGGCAATGCGCGGCGGATGATCCTTGGCCTGAAGCGGGCGGACCGCTTCGATCTGGTGGAGCCTGCCGCAGGCTGGATGCTGCGCGCCGCCGCGCCGCTTCTGCGGGAGGATCTGCTCGTGGCCCCGGTGCCGCTGCACCGGATGCGTTTCCTGCAGCGGCGCTACAACCAATCCGCGCTGCTGGCCCGCGCTATCGCGCGGCGCGCGGGGCTCGGCTACTGCCCGGATCTGCTTCTGCGCCGCAAACAGACGCCGGTGCTGGAGGGCCTCGGGGCGGAGGCGCGTTTCGCCGCGCTGACCGATGCCATCATCGCCCACCCACGCCGGGAGGAGCTGATGACGGACCGCCCGGTGCTTCTGGTGGACGATGTGATGACCTCGGGCGCGACGCTGGCGGCCTGCGCCGAGGCCTGCCTTGCATCACGGGCAAGTGAGGTATGTGTCCTGACCCTCGCGCGCGTTGCGAAGGATGCCTAGATGCCTATAGTTCCGCGCAAACAAGGATACCGCCATGAAACCCGTCGAGATTTACACCTCCCCGCTCTGCGGCTTCTGCCACGCCGCCAAACGCCTGCTGAAGCAAAAGGGCATCGAGTTCACCGAATATGATGTCTCCCGCGATTCAGGGCTGCGCAAGACGATGATGCAGCGCGCCCATGGCCGCCACACGGTGCCGCAGATTTTCATCGGCGAGACTCATGTGGGTGGCTGCGACGACCTTTACGATCTGGAACAGCGCGGCAAGCTCGATCCGCTGCTCGCCGCCTGATGCTGCGCGCGGGGCTTCTGCAGCTTAACGTCTCCGATGATCCGGCGGCCAACCTGCCGGTGACTCAAGGCATGGTGGCCGAAGCCGCCGCGCAGGGCGCGCAGTTTGTGCTGACGCCTGAGGTGACGAATTGCGTCTCCGCCTCGCGCACGCACCAGCAGGCCGTGCTGCAGCCGGAAGCCGAGGATCGCACCCTTGCGGGCCTGCGCGAAAGCGCGGCGAAACATGGCATATGGCTGTTGATCGGTTCACTGGGGCTGAAAACCGAGGATGCAGACGGCCGCTTCGCCAACCGCTCTTTTCTGATCGCCCCGGACGGCAGCATCCGCGCCCGCTATGACAAGATCCACATGTTCGACGTGGAGATCAGCGAAGCCGAATCCTACCGCGAAAGCGCGGGCTACAGGCCGGGGGCTGAGGCCGTGCTGGCGGATACGGCATTCGGCAAGATCGGCATGACGATCTGTTATGATCTGCGTTTCGCCCATCTGCACCGCGCGTTGGCAAAAGCCGGCGCGCAGATCCTGACAGTGCCGGCCGCTTTCTCGCCCGTCTCCGGCGCGGCGCATTGGCATGTGTTGCTGCGCGCCCGCGCCATCGAGACGGGCTGTTTCGTGCTCGCCCCCGCGCAGACCGGCACTCATGCCGCAAGCACAGGCAAATCCCGCCAAACCTATGGGCATTCGCTGGTGGTTTCGCCCTGGGGCGAGGTTTTGCACGATGCGGGCGATGCACCGGGCGTCAGCGTGGTTGATCTTGACCTGTCACTGGTGGAGAAGTGCCGCAAACAGATTCCCGCGATCACCCACGACAGGGACTACACGGCACCGGTATGAACAACCCGAACGAATCCCTTGCCGCGGCCCTGTTCAGCGAGCTGTTCATGGCCGGGCAGCTGGCCCGCAGCCAGATCTCCAAGGCTCTGCCCAAGGGGATGGAGCTTTCGCATTTCTCGGTGCTCAACCACCTTGATCACCTGCGCGACGAGCGCACCCCGGCCCAGCTTGCGGCCACGTTCCACGTGACGCGCGGCGCGATGACGAACACGCTTTCCAAGCTGGAATGGGCTGGCCATGTGCACATCCGCCCCGATTGGGACGACGCGCGGCGCAAGTTCGTCTCGATCAGCCCGGCAGGCCGCGCCGCGCTGCAGGCCGCGATTCAGGCGATTGCGCCGATCTTGTCGGAGGCCACCGCCGACATTGGTGATGAAAACACCCGCACCACGCTCAAGGTGCTGCGCGAGCTGCGCCAGCACCTTGGGGAAAGCTGATCAGGGCTTGGTGGAGGCGGAGACGTAATTCACCGAAAGATCGCGGTCCGAAAGGGACCAGCTCCAGCTGATCGGGTTGAACACGAATCCCTTGCGGTCCACCGGCAGCAGCCCGGCCTTCTCGATCAGCCCGTAAAGCTCGTCCGGCGTAATGAACTTGTTCCAGTCGTGCGTGCCCTTGGGCAGCCAGCGCATCACATGCTCCGCGCCGACGATGGCCATCATGAAGCTTTTCGGGTTGCGGTTGATCGTGGAGCAGATCATCAGCCCGCCCGGTTTCAGCAGCGCGGCGCAGGCATCTGTGTAGGCCTGAGGATCGGCAACATGCTCCACCACCTCCATGTTCAGCACGACGTCAAACTGCTCGCCCGCCTCGGCCAGCGCCTCGGCTGTCACGTTGCGGTAGTCGATCACCAGCCCCTGCTGCTCCGCATGGACCTGCGCGACGGGGATGTTGCGCGGCGCGGCGTCCGCGCCCACAACCTCAGCCCCCAGCCGCGCCATCGGTTCGGACAGTAAGCCTCCGCCACAGCCAATATCCAGAAGGCGCAGGCCCTTCAAGGGCTCGGGCTGCGTCAGGTCGCGGTCGAACTCCAGCGCGATCTGGCTGGTGATGTAATCCAGCCGGCAGGGGTTGAGCATGTGCAGCGGTTTGAACTTGCCGTTCACGTCCCACCATTCCGCGGCCATGGCCTCGAACTTGGCGACTTCCGCCGGATCGACGGTGGTTTGAGCGGTGGTTTGGGTGGCCTGCATATGCGCCTCCGGTTAATATCTCGTGTCGGCCCCATGGCGGGGCGCCCTTGCAGCTTATATAGGTGGGGTATGGACAAAGTCGCAGACCAAAACAGCGCAGGCGGGTTCCTCTACCCCGCGATCACCCCGTTTGACCAGCGCACGCTGGAGGTGGGCGAGGGGCACCGCGTCTATGTGGAGCAATGCGGCAATCCCGAAGGCATCCCGGTCGTGGTGTTGCACGGCGGCCCCGGCGGCGGCTGCAGCCCGGCGATGCGCCGGTATTTCGATCCCAAGGCCTACCGGATCGTCTTGTTCGATCAGCGCGGCTGTGGGCGTTCGCGGCCCCATGCCTCGGTTGAGGACAACACCACGTGGCACCTCGTGCGCGACATCGAGACGATCCGCGCCGCGCTGGGCATAGAACGCTGGATCGTGTTCGGCGGCAGCTGGGGCGCGACGCTCGCGCTGATCTACGCGCAGGCGCACCCGGACCGCGCGGCAGCGCTGGTGTTGCGTGGCGTGTTCCTGATGATGCAGCGGGAGCTGGACTGGTTCTACGGCGGCGGGGCCGGGGCCTTCTGGCCGGAAGTCTGGGAGCATTTTGCCGGGCTGATCCCCGAAGAGGAGCGCGGCGATCTGATCGCCGCCTACCACGCGCGCCTGTTCTCCGGTGACACGGTGCAGGAATCCCGTTTCGCCCGCGCCTGGGCTGGGTGGGAAAACGCGCTTGCCTCGATCCACAATCAGGGCGCGCGGATGGAGGCGCCTTCGGATTATGCCCGCGCCTTCGCGCGGCTCGAAAACCACTATTTCGTCAACAAGGGCTTTCTGCAGGAAGACGGCCAGATCCTGCGGGATCTGCCGAAGATCGCCCATCTGCCGGTCTCCATCGTGCAGGGGCGGTTTGACATGATCTGCCCGCCGCAATCGGCCTATGCGCTGGCCAAGGGCCTGCCGCATGCACGGCTGAAGATGGTGCATATGGCGGGCCATGCGCTGTCGGAAGCCGGGATCACGGCGGAGCTGGTGAAGGAAATGAACGCCCTGCGGCTGCGGCGCACAACGCTTATGCTCTGAGGCCCCAACTGTCGCCAAACAGAGGGCGGCCCCGGCCCGTGGTGGGGGCGAAAGCCTCCGCCTTGGGGGCGGGCGGGGGCTGCCCGGCGTGCCGCCGGGCGGTTTGATCTCAATTTGCACCGGGTTACCCTATTTGCTGAGTATGCCAGCAGGAGGAGCCAGCGATGAGTGACGAGACCCCGAAAATCGAAGAGCGCGAGAACGGGCCGCTCATAGCGAAACACATCCACAGCCTGACGGGTGAGGATGGCGCGGCGCTGGAGGTGAAACCTGTGATGGCGCTCTGCCGCTGCGGGCAAAGCGCGAACAAGCCCTTCTGCGATGGCACGCACACCAAGGTTGGCTTTGAAAGCCGGGGCGGCAAGCCCGAAGGCCCAGACAAGTTCTTCACCTATGAGGGCAAGGAGGTGACGGTTTCCTTCAACCCGCGCCTCTGTGGCCATGCGGCGGAATGCGGGCGGATCGCCTCCAACATTTTCGACGCGAACAAGAAGCCCTGGGTGCAGCCGGACAATGGCACCGTGGCCGAGGTGGAAGCCGTAGTGGCGGCCTGCCCGTCGGGCGCGCTGCAGATGGGCACGCCGCCGGAAACCATGGTGGCTGAGGGCCGCGCGGAGATCATGATCCAGAAGGATGGGCCCTATTGGGTCACCGAGGTCCCGGTGGAGACGGACTCCTCGGCTGAAGGGATCTCGGAGCGGAAAAACATCCTCTGCCGCTGCGGGAAATCCGGGAACAAACCTTATTGCGATGGCACGCACCGCAGCGCGGGGTGGAAGAGCGGGGACTGAAGCTCAAAGAGCGCCCAACAGGCACTGTTGGGCCGCGCCGTCCCGCCCCCACGGGGCGGCGCGATTGCGCCACCCCTCGGGACGGCGCTACCGTTGCATCTTCTTTTTACGAATCCGACGACCGCGCCCAGAGGTTGATCTGCCCCAGATCGGTGTATGCATCGATCGCGGCAAGCTCTTCGGCGGTGAACTCCAGATTGCCCACCGCGCCGACGCAATCTTCTACCTGCGAAGGTTTGGACGCCCCGATCAGCGCCGTGGTGATGCCGCCTTCACGCAGAACCCAGGCAATCGCCATCTGCGCCAGCGTCTGCCCCCGCGCCTGCGCGATCTCATTCAGCTTGTTGAGCTTCTTCACCGAGTCTTCATTCACCAGCGCCGGGTTCAGGGATTTGCCCTGCGTCGCGCGGCTGCCTTCGGGCACGCCGTTCAGGTATTTCCCCGTCAGCAGCCCCTGCGCCAGCGGCGTGAAGGCGATGGAGCCGATGCCCAGATCTTTCAGCGTCTGCTTCAGCCCGTCTTCCTCCACCCAGCGGTTGAGCATGTTGTAGCTCGGCTGGTGAATCAGGCAGGGCGTGCCGAGATCCTTCAGGATCGCCGCGGCTTCCTGCGTGCGCTGGGAGTTGTAGGAGGAAATCCCCACGTAGAGCGCCTTACCCGCCCGCACGATGTCATGCAGCGCCTGCATGGTTTCCTCCAGCGGCGTCTCCGGGTCGAAGCGGTGGGAATAGAAGATGTCCACATAGTCGAGCCCCATGCGCTTGAGGCTCTGATCGCAGGAAGCCATCAGGTATTTGCGCGAGCCGAACTCGCCGTAGGGGCCGTCCCACATCATGTAGCCGGCCTTGGACGAGATGATCAGCTCATCGCGGTAGCCGGCGAAATCGGTTTTCAGGATCTCGCCAAAGGCTTCCTCGGCGCTGCCCGGGGGCGGGCCGTAGTTGTTGGCCAGATCGAAATGGGTGATGCCGTTGTCAAAGGCCGTCTGGCAGATCGCGCGCTTCACCTCGTGGGAGGTGTCATGCCCGAAGTTGTGCCACAGCCCGAGCGAGATCGCCGGAAGCTTCAGCCCGGAGCGCCCGCAGCGGCGGTAGGGCATGCGTTCGTAGCGGTCGGGGGCAGGGGTATAGGGCATGGGGAAGCTCCGGTGCGGTTACACAGTCGGGCCTTGTGTGGGCGGTGTTGCAAGAGCTGTCAACCGAGGCTTATTCCGCGGCGTGCAGGGGGCGTTCTGAAAAGGTGACCCAACTGGCAACATATGAGTAGAAAGTGTCGAGAACTTTTTGTGGTGTCTATACGTAAGCTGGGTACAATATGTTGAAAACTCTTGACTCTGCGTAAGAAGTGAGTCCGCGCTTGACCGTGACGCCTGGAATCACTATATTTGAGTCATACCGGCCAGTGGCAAGTCTGCTGGTTCAAGGGCTGTAAGGGGTGTACTCTTGCGGCCCTTGCTGCTTTATTGGGGCGGGATCATAAGAGCGAAAAAGTAATCGATGCGCGTACGTGTGTATGTAGACGGATTCAATTTCTACTATCGAAGACTACGCTCATCAAATTACAAATGGGTCAACCTTAGGCTTCTTTCTCAAGAGCTAGTTCAGTCGGATGATGTGGTTGAAGGAATAAGGTACTTTACGGCAGATGTTTCAAGTCGATCAGGTGATCCTGATGCGCCTACAAGGCAGGCTACGTACTTTAGAGCTTTGAAAACAATCCCAGAGCTTTCAATACATAAGGGAAAGTTTCTTCCTAAGAAAATAACAAGACCCCTTGTCTCTGATCCAGCTACATTTGTTACAGTTCATGACACGGAAGAGAAGGGTAGTGACGTAAACTTAGCATCTTACCTATTAATGGATGCATTTTGTGACAGCTACGATCTAGCTCTCATATTTTCGCAAGACACCGATCTCCTTGAGCCGATTAGAATGGTAAAGCAGGAGCTGGGGAAGAAAATTGTTGTCGCGTGGCTTGATGGCGGAGCGCCTAGTAAAAGACTCAGGTCCTTTGCAGATTCAGTACGGCACGTTTCGGATGGGATGCTTCAACGTTCTCAGTTTCCGGAAACCGTACGTGGTCGCGGTGGCTCTAGGATCGTAAAACCCAACAGTTGGTGACCTACAGGGAGGCAGTTAGAAGCCCCTTGCAGACTCACCTCCAAGCCCGTATATGCACCTCCAACAGCGGTGGTTGGCCTCGGCCAGCCCCACCGGAAAATTCAGCGGGCCGCGAGCCCGCTTTTTTGTTTTGGAGACACCCTTGTCTGACCTGATCGCCAAAGCCGCCATTGATCGGCGCCTTGCAGAGATCGTCCAGCCCGTGATCGAGGATCTGGGCTACGAGCTCGTGCGGATCCGCCTGATGAGCGGCAAGACCTCGACGCTGCAGATCATGGCCGAGCGCCCCGAAGGCGGTATCGAAGTGGACGATTGCGCGAAGATCTCCACGGCCGTGAGCGCCATTCTGGACGTGGAAGATCCGATCGCTGACAACTACACGCTGGAAGTCTCGAGCCCCGGCATCGACCGCCCCCTGACCCGGCTGAAGGATTTCGACACCTTCGAGGGCTATGAGGCCAAGATCGAGACGAGCGAGCTGATCGACGGCCGCAAGCGTTTCAAAGGCATCCTCAAGGGCACCGAGGATGGCGAGGTGCTGATCGAGATCGACAACAACGGCGAAGACGTGATCATCGGGCTGACCTTCGAGTGGCTGTCTGACGCCAAGCTCGTGCTCACCGATGAGCTGATCAATGAAATGCTGCGCCAGCGCAAAGACGCTGGAATCGTCGACGAAAGCCAGTTCGACGAGATCGAAACAGAAGACGAAGACACCGCTTCCGAGGAGGAGTGAATATGGCAATTACCTCTGCAAACCAGCTCGAGCTGCTTCAGACGGCCGAGGCCGTTGCGCGCGAGAAGATGATCGATCCGGGCCTCGTTGTCGAAGCCATGGAGGAATCCCTCGCCCGCGCCGCCAAATCCCGCTACGGCGCCGAGATGGACATCCGTGTCTCCATCGACCGCAAGACGGGCAAGGCGACCTTCACCCGTGTGCGCACGGTGGTGGCCGATGAAGAGCTGGAGAACTACCAGGCAGAGCTGACCGTCGAGCAGGCCAAGCAATACATGGCCGACCCGCAGATCGGTGACGAGCTGCGCGACGAGGTGCCGCCGGTGGAACTGGGCCGCATCGCCGCCCAGAGCGCCAAGCAGGTGATCCTGCAGAAGGTGCGCGAAGCGGAGCGGGATCGTCAGTACGAAGAATTCAAGGATCGCGCCGGCACCATTATCAATGGCCTCGTGAAACGCGAAGAATACGGCAACGTGATCGTGGACGTGGGCCGCGGCGAAGCCGTGCTGCGCCGCAACGAGAAGATCGGCCGCGAAAGCTACCGCCCGAACGATCGCATCCGCTGCTACATCAAGGATGTGCGCCGCGAAGTGCGTGGCCCGCAGATCTTCCTCTCCCGCACCGCGCCGGAATTCATGGCCGAGCTGTTCAAGATGGAAGTGCCGGAAATTTATGACGGCATTATCGAGATCAAGGCCGTGGCCCGTGATCCCGGCTCCCGCGCCAAGATCGCTGTCATCTCCTACGATGGCTCCATCGATCCGGTGGGTGCCTGTGTGGGTATGCGCGGCTCCCGCGTGCAGGCCGTGGTGAACGAGCTGCAGGGCGAGAAGATCGATATTATCCCGTGGAACGAAGACGCGCCGACCTTCCTCGTGAACGCGCTGCAGCCGGCCGAAGTGTCGAAAGTGGTGCTGGATGAGGATGCTGGGAAGATCGAAGTCGTGGTGCCGGATGAGCAGCTTTCGCTCGCCATTGGCCGCCGGGGCCAGAACGTGCGCCTCGCCAGCCAGCTGACGAACCTCGATATCGACATCATGACCGAAGCCGAGGAATCGGCCCGCCGTCAGGCCGAGTTCGAAGAACGCACCAAGCTGTTCATGGACACGCTGGATCTGGACGAATTCTTCGCCCAGCTTCTGGTGTCTGAAGGCTTCACCAACCTCGAAGAGGTGGCCTACGTCGAGCAGGACGAACTGCTCGTGATCGACGGTGTGGACGAAGGTACCGCCGAAGAGCTGCAGGCCCGTGCCCGCGACTACCTTGAAGAGCAGAACCGTAAGGCGCTGGAACGCGCCCGTGAACTGGGCGTCGAAGACAGCCTGGTTGAATTTGACGGGCTGACCCCCCAGATGATTCAGGCGCTCGCCGAAGACGGTGTGAAATCGCTCGACGATTTCGCCACCTGCGCGGATTGGGAGCTGGCCGGTGGCTGGACGACCGTGGACGGGCAGCGCGTCAAGGATGACGGCATTCTCGAAAAGTTCGACGTCAGCCTCGAAGAAGCCCAGACCCTCGTGATGACGGCGCGTATCCAGCTTGGCTGGGTCGATCCGGCGGATCTGGAAACCGACGAAGAGGAAGAAGCCGAGCTCGCCGAGGGTGAAGACACCACCACGGAGGACGAGGCCTGATCTCAGGCCTCGCTGGGCGCGGGCAGATGTCACGGGGTGGCCGGGACAAGGATCGGGGAGAGCCCGAACGTCGGTGCATCGCCACCGGTGAGGTGGCGCCGAAAGCGGGCCTGATCCGCTTCGTCGTCGGCCCCGATGGCACCGTGGTGCCCGATCTGGCGGAAAAGCTGCCGGGCCGGGGGCTTTGGGTCTCGGCCGATCGTGCGGCGCTGGAGCTGGCGGCGAAGAAGAAGCTGTTCAGCCGCGCTGCCCGGCAGCAGGTCGCCGTGCCCGAGGGGCTGGCCGATCACGTCGAGGCGCTTCTGGCGCGACGGGTGGTCGATCTGATCTCGCTGGCGCGCAAGGCAGGGCTCGCGGTGACGGGCTTTGAGAAGGTGAAGGACTGGATCGTGTCGGGCCGTGGGGCCGTGCTGATCCAGGCAAATGATGGGTCGGAGCGTGGCAAGTCCAAGCTGCGCCCGCCGCCCGGAAAAGGGGCCTATATCGACGTTTTGAGCGCGTCGGAATTGGGTTTGGCTTTCGGACGGGAAAATGTGATACATGGCGCGCTCGCGGCTGGTGGACTCACGACACGTGTTGTAGAGGAAGCCACGAAACTTACGGGTTTGCGCGATAAGAACGGTGGAACGTCCACCGGAAAGGGTACGAAGACCACATGAGCGATAGCGACGGCAAAAAGACACTTGGCCTGCGTGGCGGGCCGCGTTCGGGCAATGTGAAACAGAGCTTTTCCCATGGCCGCACGAAGAACGTGGTCGTGGAAACCAAGCGCAAGCGCGTTGTGGTGCCCAAGCCCGGCGCCACGAAGTCTGCTGGCGGCGGCACGCCGGGTGGCGATGCCTCCAAACGTCCGGCCGGGATTTCCGAGGCCGAACTGCAGCGCCGCATGAAGGCGCTTCAGCTTGCCAAGGCCCGCGAGGCCGAGGATGAAGAGCGCCGCAAGGCCGAAGAGGAAGAGCGCGCCGCCGAGCGGGAGCGCCGCCGGGCCGAGCAGGAAGCCAAGGAACGCGAAGAGCAGGAGCGCGAAGAGCGTGCCCGCCAGCGTGCCGAGGAAGAAGAGCGCAAGGCCAAGGAAGAAGCCGAGGCCAAGAAACGCGAAGCCGCCGATGCGGCCCGCGCCAAGGAACAACGCGCAGCAGCCTCTGCCGCCGCGGCCACCGAGCCCGGCCAAGAGGCCAGCAGCGGCCCGCGTGGTGGCGGCAAGCCGGCCGGTGGTGATCGCAAGCCCGACCGTGACGCCAAGGGCGATCGCCCGGCACGCAAAGGGGGCCGCGACGATGGCCGCCGCTCCGGCAAGCTGACGCTGAACCAGGCGCTCTCTGGTGGCGATGGCCGCCAGCGCTCCGTGGCGGCAATGCGCCGCAAGCAGGAACGCGCCCGCCAGAAGGCGATGGGCGGTTCGCAAGAGCGTGAAAAGGTGATCCGCGAGGTGCAGCTGCCCGAGACGATCGTCGTCTCCGAGCTAGCCAACCGTATGGCCGAGCGCGTGGCTGACGTGGTGAAAGAGCTCATGAAAATGGGCATGATGGTCAACCAGAACCAGCCGATCGACGCCGACACCGCGGAGCTGATCATCGAGGAATTCGGCCACAAGATGGTCCGGGTGTCCGATGCTGACGTGGAAGACGTGATCGATACGGTCGAGGACAAGGAAGAGGATCTCGTCGATCGTCCGCCGGTCATCACCATCATGGGCCACGTGGACCACGGCAAGACCTCGCTTCTGGACGCGATCCGCGATGCGAAAGTGGTGGCTGGCGAAGCCGGCGGCATCACCCAGCACATCGGCGCCTACCAGGTGACGACGGACTCCGGCTCCGTGCTGACGTTCCTCGACACTCCGGGCCACGCCGCCTTCACCTCGATGCGCGCCCGTGGCGCGCAGGTGACGGACATTGTGGTGCTCGTTGTGGCTGCGGATGACTCCGTGATGCCGCAGACGATCGAGGCCATCAACCACGCGAAAGCGGCGGGTGTGCCGATGATCGTGGCGATCAACAAATGCGACAAGCCGCAGGCGGACGCGATGCGCGTGCGCACCGAACTGCTGCAGCATGAGGTTGTCGTGGAAGCCATGTCGGGTGAAGTGCAGGACGTTGAAGTCTCCGCGCTGACCGGTCAGGGCCTCGACGAACTGCTCGAAGCCATCGCGCTTCAGGCCGAGATCCTTGAGCTGAAGGCCAACCCGAAACGCGCCGCGTCCGGTGCCGTGATCGAAGCCCAGCTGGACGTGGGCCGCGGTCCCGTCGCGACCGTGCTGGTTCAGAACGGCACCCTGCGCCAGGGCGACATCTTCGTCGTCGGCGAGCAGTGGGGCAAGGTTCGCGCGCTGATCAACGACAAGGGCGACCGCGTCGAAGAGGCCGGGCCGTCCGTGCCCGTCGAGGTGCTGGGCCTGAACGGCACGCCGGAAGCAGGTGACGTTCTGAACGTCGTCGACACCGAGGCACAGGCCCGCGAGATCGCCGAATACCGTGAGCAGGCCGCGAAGGACAAACGCGCTGCTGCCGGTGCTGCGACGACGCTGGAACAGCTGATGGCGAAGGCCAAAGAAGATCAGAACATGGCCGAGCTGCCGATTCTGGTGAAGGCCGACGTGCAGGGCTCTGCCGAGGCTATCGTTCAGGCGATGGAAAAGATCGGCAACGACGAGGTGCGCGTGCGCGTGCTGCACTCCGGTGTGGGCGCGATCACCGAATCCGACATCGGCCTTGCGGAAGCCTCCGGCGCGCCGGTCTTCGGCTTCAACGTCCGGGCCAATGCTTCGGCGCGCAACACCGCGAACCAGAAGGGCATCGAGATCCGCTACTACTCGGTGATCTACGATCTGGTGGACGACGTGAAGGCAGCCGCTTCCGGCCTGCTCTCCGCTGAAATCCGCGAGAAGTTCATCGGCTATGCTTCGATCAAGGAAGTCTTCAAGGTGACGGGCGTTGGCAAGGTTGCCGGCTGTCTGGTGACCGAGGGCGTTGCCCGCCGCTCCGCCGGCGTGCGCCTGCTGCGCGACGACGTGGTGATCCACGAAGGCACGCTGAAGACGCTCAAGCGCTTCAAGGACGAGGTCAAGGAAGTCCAGTCCGGCCAGGAATGCGGGATGGCTTTCGAGAACTACGACGACATCCGTCCGGGCGACGTGATCGAGATCTTCGAACGCGAAGAGGTCGAGCGCACGCTCTAAGCTGTGGCTTTTTGCAGCTGCGACATGAACAGGGCCGCCTTCGGGCGGCCTTTTTCTTAGGAGGTTTCGCCGCTGTCTGCCCGCAAATGCTGCAACTGCACGGATCAGGGCAGGAATTGGCAGATATTCACAATCGCGCAAAGAAAAAGGACAGGATTTTCATCCTGTCCTTTTTTCTTTCCGTTGGTCCGAAGACCGAGTGTTTGATCAGGCGGCGTTACTGGCCACCGGGTATCCTTCGAAGTCACGCGAACCAACGCGAACCACGATCTTCCCGTTGCTCAGTGCACGGATAAAGGTCCCTTGCACTGACACGTAACTGCCCAGAGTGATCGTTTTCATCATTTCCAATTTCTCCCCAGTCAAAATTGGTGTCTGTAAAGTCTATATGGAAACTGATTAAGAAAACACCACCCTTCATCAACGAAAGGTGACTTTTTTAACAGTCTTGAAACACTTCCGTAGCGTCACATTTACAAACTGGTTGCAAAACAAACAGTTGGCCAGTTTGGGCAAAATTGTCACAACCAGTCGCGAAGTATCGGGATCAGGGGGATGTCGGCCGCTGGCATCGGGTATTTGGCCAGATCTTTTGCAAAGGCCCATTTAATAGTCTGCCCTTCGCGGGGCACGACCGTGCCTTCCCACTTTCGGCAGATGTAGAGCGGCATCAGAAGGTGAAATGATTCGTAACTGTGGCTCGCGAAGGTGAGCGGCGCGAGGCAGCTTTCCCAGGTGTTGATACCCAGCTCTTCCTGCAGTTCTCGGATCAGGGCGACTTCGGGCGTTTCGCCCGGTTCGACCTTGCCGCCGGGAAACTCCCAGAGCCCGGCCATGGTTTTGCCTTCCGGGCGCTGAGCGATCAGCACGCGCCCGTCGACATCGACGAGCGCGACGGCCGAAACAAGGACCGTTTTCACGAGCGGTAATCCGCGTTGATCTCGATGTAGCGGTGCGTGAGATCACAGGTCCAGACGGTGGCCTTGCCCGCACCCAGCCCCAGATCCACGCCGATCACCAGATCCTGCTGCTTCATGTAAGCCGCGCCCTGGGCCTCGGCGTAGCTGGGCGAGACCCAACCCTTCTCGGCCACCAGCACATCGCCGAAACGGATCGAGAGCAGATCGCGATCGGCCTTGGCGCCGGATTTGCCGACAGCCATCACCACGCGGCCCCAGTTGGGATCCTCACCGGCAATCGCGGTTTTCACGAGCGGGGAGTTGGCGGTGGCCAGCGCCACCTTGCGGGCGTCCTCGTCCGAGGCTGCGCCGGTTACGGCGACCTCGACGAATTTCGTCGCGCCTTCACCGTCGCGCACCACCTGATGGGCGAGATCCAGCATCACGCCGTGCAGCGCGTCGCGGAAGGGGCCCACATTGGCTTCGGTGATCTCCTCGGCCTCGGCCTGCCCGGTGGCGCAGAGCAGCAGCGCATCAGACGTGGAGGTGTCACTATCAACGGTGATGCAGTTGAAGGTCACGTCCGTGAGCTCGGAGAGCACCTTCTGCAGCAGCGGCTGAGCGATCTTTGCGTCGGCGAAGATATAGACAAGCATCGTCGCCATATCGGGCGCGATCATGCCGGAGCCCTTCGCAAAGCCCGAGATCGTCACCCCGTTCACGGAAGCCGTTGCTCCCTTGGGGAAGGTGTCCGTCGTCATGATGGCGGCGGCGGCGTCCTTCTGGGCGGTGGGCGAGAGCGCGGCGGCCAGATCGGCGATCTTGGCGGTGATGCGCGCGTGGGGCAGGGGCTCGCCGATCACGCCGGTGGAGGCGCTGAACACGCGGGCGCGCGGAAGGCCGAGGGCCTCGGCCACGGCGCCCGTCACCTTGTCCACCGCGTCCTGCCCGTTCTTGCCGGTGAACGCATTGGCGTTGCCGGAGTTTACGATGATCGCGGCCCCTTCGCTGGCGTCGCCGCCGAGTTTGGCTTCGCAATCCAGCACAGGTGCCGCGCGGGTGGCGGAGCGGGTAAAGACGCCGGCAATCGCCGTGCCCGGCGCGAGCCGTGCGAGCATCACGTCGGTGCGGCCCGCGTAGCGGACACCCGCGGCACCGGCGGCGAACTCTGCCCCTTTGATCGGGGGCAGGTCAGGGAAGCCGCCTGCCGGGGCAAGCGGAGAAACGATTTTTTCTTTCTGTGTGCCCATGGCGGTCAGCGGCTCCGGTGGATCAGTTGTTGATCAGGTCGATGTTGCGGATGGTGGCCGGATCGATGGCGGAGACATCCGCGCGCTCGATCGTGGCGCTGCCATCGAGCGAGGCGATGTATTCCTCGGCCACGGCCTGCTCCATCTCGGCGGTGAGTTCCTCGCGCAGTTCGTCCAGCGCGGGGGGCTGGCTGTCGCGGGCTTCGTTCAGCAGGATCACGTGCCAGCCGAATTGCGTCTGCACCGGCGCGGAGATCTGGCCGGGCTCAAGCGCCACGACGGCCTCCTCGAAGGGGGCGACCATCATGCCAAGGCCGAACCAGCCCAGCTGGCCGCCATTGGGGCCGGAGGGGCCCGTGGATTTCTCTTTCGCGGTCTCGGCGAAATCGGCGCCGCCTTCCAGCAGTTCCTTGACGGCGGCGGCTTCTTCCTCGGTTTCCAGCAGGATGTGGGACGCGTTGAATTCGCGTTGCGGCTCGAACCCGGCGATGCGGGCCTCGTAGGCCTCCTGCACCATCTCTTCGGTGATGCCGGCTTCGATGGCGGCGTCGATCGCGGCACCGGCTTCAAGGCTGCGCACGGCGTTCTCACCGGCCAGCTTGATCGCGGTCGGCACTTCTTCCAGCGCGCTGGCCAGAACGGCCTGCTGGATCAGGTTCTCAAGCAGCCCTTCAAACAGCGCCTCATCGGGGGCGGACTGGAACTGGTCGGGCAGCGTGGCGCGGGCCGCGATGATGTGACCCATCGTGATCTCTTGCCCGTTCACCGTGGCCAGCACGGTTTCGGCAGTGACTTCCTCGGCGAAAGCAGGGGCAGACAGGGCGGCGGCGCACAGGGCACCGATCATCAGCGTATGGCGTTTGGACATCTATATTTCCTCTGAGCGGCACGCGGGGGTGCGTGACGTTGACACTATCTATGCAGCCCCTTACATCGCCTAAAGGTCTGCGATGGCCGGTCCGCGCTTTTTCGCCGTTCTAGGGGCGAAGCAGCAGCCGGACAAGCGGTTCAGCGCAAAAGGACCACACATGGATATTCGCCGCAAGCAGAGAGAACATGCTGGGTTTCGGAACAATCGCGAAGAAGGTCTTCGGCACGCCGAATGATCGCAAGATCAAGGCAACCCGTCCTTTGGTCGCAAAAATCAACGAGCTGGAACCTGAGTTCGAGGCGCTCTCTGATGAGGGCATCATCGCCAAGACGGCCGAGTTCAAGGAGCGCGTTGCCGGGGGCGAGCCGCTCGACAAGCTGCTGCCCGAAGCTTTCGCCAACTGCCGGGAAGCCGCGCGCCGTGCGCTTGGCCTGCGCGCCTTCGATACGCAGCTCATGGGTGGGATCTTCCTGCATCAGGGCAATATCGCCGAGATGAAAACCGGTGAGGGCAAGACCCTCGTGGCCACCTTCCCGGCCTACCTAAACGCGCTCACCGGCAAGGGCGTGCATATCGTTACGGTGAACGATTACCTCGCCAAGCGTGACGCCGAGTGGATGAGCAAGGTCTATGGTGCTCTGGGCATGACGACGGGGGTGATCTACCCGCAGCAGCCCGAGCCCGAAAAGCGCGAGGCCTACGCCTGTGACGTGACCTACGCCACCAACAACGAGTTGGGCTTCGATTACCTGCGCGACAACATGAAGTCCGACCTGAAGGAAATGGCGCAGCGCAGCCATTACTTCGCCATCGTCGACGAGGTGGACTCCATCCTGATCGACGAGGCCCGGACGCCGCTGATCATCTCCGGCCCGGCGCAGGATCGCAGCGAGCTCTACATCACCATCGACAAGATCATCCCGGAGCTCACCACCGAGCATTACACGCTGGATGAGAAGGCCAAGAGCGTCTCTTTCACCGATGAGGGCAACGAGTTTCTTGAGGAGCGCCTGCACGCCGCCGGGATCCTTCCGGCCGAGCAATCGCTTTATGATCCGGAATCCACCACCATCGTCCACCACGTGAACCAAGGCCTGCGCGCCCATATCCTGTTCACCAAGGACAAGGATTACATCGTCCGAGACGGCGAAGTTGTGCTGATCGACGAATTCACCGGCCGCATGATGGCTGGCCGCCGCCTGTCGGACGGTCTGCATCAGGCCATCGAGGCCAAGGAAGGCTGCGATATCCGCCCCGAGAACGTGACGCTCGCCTCTGTCACCTTCCAAAACTACTTCCGCCTCTACGACAAGCTCGGCGGCATGACGGGCACCGCGGCCACCGAGGCCGAGGAATTCATGGAGATCTACGGCCTTGGCGTGGTGGAAGTGCCCACCAACCGCCCGATCGCCCGGATCGACGAGAACGACGCCGTCTACCGCACCGCGCGGGAGAAATACGAGGCCATCATCAAATCGATCAAGGAGAGCCACGAGAAGGGCCAGCCCGTGCTTGTTGGCACCACATCGATCGAGAAATCCGAGATGCTCTCGCAGATGCTCACCGCTGCGGGGATCGAGCACAACGTGCTCAACGCCCGCCAGCACGAGCGCGAGGCCGAGATCGTGGCCGATGCCGGCAAGCTCGGCAAGGTGACCATCGCCACCAACATGGCCGGCCGCGGCACCGACATCAAACTGGGCGGCAACGTCGAGTTCAAGATCATGGAAGCCATCGCGGCCAACCCCGAGGGCGATCACGAGGCCATCCGCGCCCAGATCGAAGCGGCCCACGAGGGTGACGAGCAGGCGGTGAAGGACGCAGGCGGGCTTTACGTTCTGGCCACCGAGCGCCACGAAAGCCGCCGGATCGACAACCAGCTGCGCGGCCGTTCGGGGCGTCAGGGCGATCCGGGCCGCTCCAGCTTCTTCCTCTCGCTGGAAGACGACCTGATGCGCATCTTCGGCTCCGACCGGCTTGAGAAAGTGCTCTCCACCCTCGGGATGGAAGAGGGCGAGGCCATCGTGCACCCCTGGGTGAACAAATCGCTCGAACGGGCGCAGGCGAAGGTCGAGGGCCGCAACTTCGACATCCGCAAACAGCTTCTGAAGTTCGACGACGTGATGAACGACCAGCGGAAGGTGATCTTCAAGCAGCGCATGGAGATCATGGAAGCGGAAGATCTGAGCGAGATCGTGCAGGACATGCGCCACCAGGTGGTGGACGATCTGGTGGACGAATACATGCCCGCCAACACCTACGCCGATCAGTGGAACACCGAAGGCCTCTATGCCGCCCTGCTGGAAAAAGCCGGGCTGGATGTGCCGGTGATCCGCTGGGCCGAGGAAGAAGGCGTGGACGATGGCGACATCCGCGAGCGTCTTTACGAGTCCTCCGATGCCCTGATGGCGGAGAAGCGCGAGGCCTTTGGCGAAGAGTCCCTCAAGACGATCGAAAAGCAGATCCTGCTGCAGACGATCGACCGCAAGTGGCGCGAACATATCCTCACGCTGGAGCACCTGCGCTCCGTGGTGGGTTTCCGCGGCTACGCGCAGCGCGATCCGCTGAACGAGTACAAGAACGAAAGCTTCCAGCTGTTCGAAACCATGCTCGATGCCCTGCGCAGCGACGTGACGCAGCAGCTCTCCCGTGTGCGTCCGCTCACCGAGGAAGAGCAGCAGCAGATGATCCAGCAGCTGATTGCCCAGCAGCAGCGCGCTCAGGGCGTGGCCGCTCCGGCTGCTGCTCCGGCCGCCGCTCCGGCTCCGCAGCCCGAAACGGTGGGTGCGGGCGAAGCCGCCGCTGAAGCTGCGCCGGTGCCGCTGGTGGAAGGGTTTGATGAAAACGACCCGACGACATGGGGCAACCCCTCGCGCAACGAGCCCTGCCCCTGTGGCTCGGGCAAGAAGTTCAAACACTGCCACGGGCGCCTTGCCTAAAGTGATTGTTGCCCAAAAGGCATAAAATCCGGGGCGGGATCAGGCATTGATCCCGTCCCGGTCATAATTCCACCCGATTTCGCTGCCATATCCCTCGCAAACCCCGTGGTTTCGAGGAGGCCAAGATGGCTGGCAAACGCAGATACACCCTGATCGCATCCGTCGCCGTGCTCAGCGCACTTGTGGCCATGGGGGTGATGAACTCCGGCGCCATCGCCGCGCGATTTGTGGCCGCGCCAGAAGCCCCTGCGCCGGTACAGCAGGCCAGCGCCCCCGCCACAGAAGCCACGCCCGGCGCACTGCCCGGCGTGCCGCGCGATCCCGAGGCCACGCTGGCGCTGGGTTCTGCGCCGCTGAAAGCCCCCGCGATCACGCAGTCTGACAGCCTGCCCGCTGCGCAGACCACCACCCAGCCCGTGCTCAGCGCCTTTGGCCTGCCCTGCACGCCAAGCCTCACGGCCAGCCCCGCACCGGGCGGGATGATCGCGCTTGAGGTGACGGCCCCGTGCCAGCCCGAGCGTTTTCTCACCGTCACGCAGGGCGATCTGGCTTATTCCGACATGACGAGCGTGACCGGTGGCTACACCGCCACGATCCCCGCGCTTTCGCCGCTCGCCGCGCTGGAAATCCGCTTCGAGGACGGCAGCCGCCTTGCCACCGAAGTACGGGTGGAGGAGGCCGCGCTCTATGACCGGGTGATCCTGCAGTGGGACGGCGAGGCTGGCCTTGCGATCCACGCGCTGGAGTTTGGCGCGCAATACGGGGAGAAAGGGCATGTCTCTTCCGCCACGCCGCGCGATCCCAGCTTTGCCGCCCGCGCCCTTGGGGGCTTCATCACCGAAGTGGGCGCGCGCGATCTGAACCACACCCAGCGCGCCGAGATCTACAGCTTCCCCAGCGGGCTGATGGGGCGTTCCGGCCTTGTGCGCCTGAGCGTGGAAGCCGAGGTGACGCAGGCCAACTGCGGCACGGCGCTTGCCGCCCGCAGCACCCAGCTGCGCGGAGGCACGGCCGAGCCGACGGTGCAGATCGAGCTCGCCATGCCGGATTGTTCGGCGGTGGGCGATTATCTGGTGTTGAAAAACCTGCTGCGAGACCTGAAGATCGCCCGCAACTAGAGGGCAGCAACAGGCAGCGTCATGAGGATGCGTCGTGCGGCGGTAAGCGCCGCACTTTTTCTATTCACCGGCCTCTTGGCCCCTGCCGTGGCGCAGGATGTCACGCTCTCGGCGCGCGGGGGTGGGCTTTCGGTAAGCGGGACGCTGCTGTCGTTCGATGGCGAGTTCTACCGCGTGCAGACGGAGTTCGGCCCGCTAACGCTGGATGGTTCCGGCGTGGACTGCGCCGGGCCCGGCTGCCCCGATCTGGAAAATTTCGTCGCGCGGATCACCGTGGCCGGGGATGCAATGCTGGGCGCGGAGCTGATGCCGCTGCTGCTTGAATCCTATGCCGGGTCCGCCGGGCTGAGCATCCGCCGCATCGTCAGTGATGACCGCAATTTCCACTACGTGCTCTGGCAGGAGGATTCCGGCACGCCAGTCGCCGAGATCGCCTTCCATCTTGGCACCACGGCGCAGGGTTTTGGCGATCTCTTCACCGATCAGGCCGACATCGTCATGGCCGCGCGGGAGATCACGCCCGATGAGCTTGTTGCCGCCCGCGAGGCTGGCCTTCCGGCCCTGAAATCCGCCGCGCGCGGGCGCGTCGTGGCGCTGGACGGGCTGGTGCCGCTGGTGGCCGCCGAAAACCCGGTGGCCGCGCTTTCGCTCGAGCAGCTCGTGGCCCTGCGCGGAGGCGAGATCACCAACTGGGCGGATCTCGGGGGGATCGATGCGCCTGTCGTGCTGCACGCGCTCACGGCAGACTCGGGCGTTGAGGAGGCGATCGCGGAGAAGATCGCGCCGCTCGGCCCTGTCGCGGTCACCCGGCACCGCTCGCTTGCGAGCCTCGCCGATGCGGTGGCCCGCGATCCGCTGGCGCTCGGCTTTGGTACGCTCACCGAGCAGGGCAATGCGCGCACGCTGGGCCTGCTGGGGGCCTGCGGGCGCGGCTTCGCGGCCTCGGCCCACGGGCTCAAGGCCGAAGATTATCCGCTGACGCTGCCGCTCCTGCTCTACACCCCGCCGCGCCGCCTGCCGAAGTTCGCCCGCGGCTTCCTACGCTACCTCGGCACCGCCCCAGCGCAAGCGCTGGTTCGGGCCAATGGCTTTGTGGATCTTGCGGCAGAGCGCGAACCGCTGGCGATCCAGGGCGAGCGGCTGGCGGGCGCGATCCTGAACGCGGGCAGCGAGGTGCCGCTGTCGGAGCTTCAGCGCATGGTCGCGCGGCTGGCAGGCTATGAGCGCCTCACGACGACCTTCCGCTTCGAGACGGGCTCCTCCGTGCTCGATGCCCAATCGCGCACCAATGTGCTGCTGCTGGCCGAGGCGCTGGAGGCCGGGGCTTACGACGGGCAGCGCCTGATGTTCGTCGGCTTCTCCGATGGTGATGGGGCCGCCGCCTCCAATCGCCAGATCTCCCAGAACCGGGCGCGGCGGGTGATGGACGCCGTGCGCCGCGCCGCACCGGCTTTGCCCGAGGGCAGTGTCCTGATGGCCACCGAAGCTTTCGGCGAAGCGCTGCCGATGGCCTGTGATGACAGCGCCCTGGGCCGCCAGATCAACCGGCGCGTGGAAGTCTGGGCGGCACCGGCCACGCCTTGATCAGAGATAGCCTTCGGCGCGAAAGCTCACCTCCCGCTCCTGCCCGACGATCAGGTGATCGTGCAGCGTGATCCCCAGCACCTCCCCGGCGGCCTGCACCTGCTGCGTCATCTGGATGTCGGCCTCGGATGGTGTGGGATCGCCGGAGGGGTGGTTGTGCACAAGGATCAGCGCCGAAGCGTTTAGCTCCAGCGCGCGTTTGACCACCTCGCGCGGGTAGACGGGCACATGATCCACCGTGCCGCGCCCCTGTTCCTCATCGGCGATCAGCACGTTCTTGCGATCCAGAAACAGCACGCGAAATTGCTCCGTCTGCCGATGCGCCATGGCCGTGTGGCAGTAATCCAGCAGCGCATCCCAGCTGGAAATCACCGAGCGATGCATGGCGCGGGAGCGCGCCAGCCGGTGCGCCACGGCCTCCACGATTTTCAGATCGGTGATCGTCTCATCGCCGATGCCCTTCACCTTGCGCAGCACCTCCGGCGGCGCGGAGACAACGGCGGCGAAGCTGCCGAAGGTATCAAGCAGCATGCGGGCGACGGGCTTCACATCCTTGCGGGGCAGGGCGCGGAACAGCAGCAGTTCCAGCAGCTCATAATCGGGCAGCGCATCGGCCCCGCCGATCATGAACCGCTCGCGCAAACGGCGGCGGTGTTCGGCGATGTAGGACGGCAGCTTGCCCGAGGGCAGCGGCGCGACCGGTGCCTCATCCTCGGCAAGGAAATCCATCTGGGTTTCGGCGAAGCTGCTTTTCTGGCTCATGTGGCCAGCTTGCGCCGATTCCGTTTAGACGGAGTTAACCACTCTGCTGCAAAGAGAAACGGCGCTGCCCGTGGTGGGCAACGCCGTTTACACTTGGACTAAAAGGCTGATCAGCCCTTCATGCTGTCCCAGAAATTCTTCACCGAGGCGAAGAAGCTGGAGCTGTTGGGGTTGTTGTCCGCGGCGATCTCGTCGAACTCGCGCAGAAGCTCCTTCTGGCGGCTCGTGAGGTTCACCGGCGTCTCAACGGCCAGTTCGATGAACATATCGCCCTGGTTCGCGCCGCGCAGGGCTGGCATGCCCTTGCTGCGCAGGCGCATCTGCTTGCCGGACTGGCTGCCCGCCGGGATCTTCACGCGCGACCGGCCCCCGTCGATGGTAGGCACTTCGATCTCCCCGCCGAGCGCGGCCGTGGCCATGCTTACCGGAACGCGGCAGAACAGGGCTGTGCCGTCGCGCTCGAAGATTTTGTGCTCGCGCACCTCGATGAAGATGTAGAGATCGCCCGTCGGCCCGCCACGCAGACCGGCTTCGCCTTCGCCGGCCAGCCGGATCCTTGTGCCAGTTTCAACGCCCGCCGGGATGTTGACGGAAAGCGCACGATCCTTCTCCACGCGGCCTGCGCCACCGCAGCCCTTGCAGGGGTTCTTGATCATCTGACCCATGCCACCGCAGGTGGGGCAGGTGCGTTCGACAGTGAAGAAACCCTGCTGCGCGCGCACCTTGCCCATGCCCGAACAGGTGGGGCAGGTCGTGGGCTCAGCCCCGCCTTCAGCGCCGGTGCCGTTGCACTCGCCGCAGGCCACCGAGGTGGGCACGTTGATCGTTTTCTGAACGCCGGCGTAGGCTTCTTCCAGGTCGATGCGCAGGTTGTAGCGCAGGTCGGAGCCGCGCGTGGCACGCTGCCGGCCGGAGCCCGCGCGCCCGCCCATCATATCGCCGAAGAGATCGTCGAAGACGTCGGAGAAGGCCGAAGCGAAATCGCCCTGCCCGCCGTAGCCGCCGCCACCGGGCCGCCCGCCCATACCCCCTTCAAAGGCCGCATGGCCGTAACGATCATAGGCGGCCTTCTTGTCGGCATCCTTCAGGACGTCGTAGGCCTCGTTGACTTCCTTGAACTGCGCTTCCGCATTCGGATTGTCGGCGTTGCGATCCGGGTGGAGCTCCTTGGCCTTCTTGCGATAGGCCTTCTTGATCTCCTCGGCGGAAGCGCCTTTGGCGATCCCCAGCAGCTCGTAGTAATCTTGTTTAGACATGTGTGATGTCCCCCTTGGGACCATGAAAAAGGCCGGTCCGGTTGCACCAGACCGGCCTTCTGAGGTCCTGTATCAGGCCCCCATTTAGCGCTTTTCGTCGCCCAGATCCTCGAAATCGGCGTCGACGATGTCGTCGTCCGATTTGGCGTCGGCTTCGAAATCCTCTTCCGAAGGCGCACCGCCGTCAGCCTTGTCCTGCTCGGCCTTGTAGATGGCCTCGCCCAGCTTCATGGCGGCTTCCGTCACGTTCTGGATGCCCGATTTGATCTTGCTGGCGTTGTCGTTCTCCAGCTCGTCCTTGAGCGCGGCGATGGCCAGCTCGATGGCTTCGATCGTCGTCGGATCGACCTTGTCGGAGTGCTCTTCCATCGCCTTCTCGGTCGAGTGGATGAGGCTCTCGGCCTGGTTCTTGGCTTCGACAAGTTCCTTGCGTTCCTTGTCGGCCTCGGCGTTGGCCTCGGCGTCCTTCACCATCTGGTCGATCTCGTCATCCGAAAGGCCACCGGAGGCCTGGATGGTGATCTTCTGCTCTTTGCCGGTGCCCTTGTCCTTGGCGGACACGGAGACGATGCCGTTGGCGTCGATGTCGAAGGCGACTTCGATCTGCGGCATGCCGCGCGGGGCGGGCGGGATGTTCTCGAGGTTGAACTGGCCGAGCATCTTGTTGTCGGCTGCCATCTCGCGCTCACCCTGGAACACGCGGATCGTCACGGCGTTCTGGTTGTCCTCGGCGGTGGAGAAGACCTGCGCCTTCTTCGTCGGGATCGTGGTGTTGCGGTCGATCAGGCGGGTGAACACGCCACCCAGCGTTTCGATGCCGAGCGAGAGCGGGGTCACGTCCAGCAGCACGACGTCTTTCACGTCACCCTGCAGCACACCGGCCTGAATGGCGGCGCCCATGGCGACCACTTCATCCGGGTTCACACCCTTGTGCGGCTCCTTGCCGAAGAATTTCGTCACTTCTTCGAGGACTTTCGGCATACGGGTCATACCACCCACGAGCACGACTTCGTCGATGTCGGAGGTGGAGAGGCCGGCATCCTTCAGCGCGGCCTGGCAGGGCTTCAGCGAGGATTTGATCAGATCGCCGACGAGGCTTTCCAGCTTGGCGCGGGTCAGCTTCAGCACGAGGTGCAGCGGCTGGCCGCCTTTCGGGTCCATCGAGATGAACGGCTGGTTGATCTCGGTCTGCTGGCTGGAGGAGAGCTCGATCTTGGCCTTCTCGGCAGCTTCCTTCAGGCGCTGCAGCGCCATCTTGTCGGCCGTCAGATCCACGCCGTTCTCTTTTTTGAACTCGCCAGCGAGGTAGTTGACGATGCGCATGTCGAAATCTTCACCGCCGAGGAAGGTGTCCCCGTTGGTGGATTTCACTTCGAAGAGGCCGTCGTCGATTTCGAGGATGGTCACGTCGAAGGTGCCGCCGCCGAGGTCATAGACGGCGATCGTCTTGGATTCTTTCTTGTCGAGGCCATAGGCCAGCGCGGCTGCGGTCGGCTCGTTGATGATGCGTAGCACTTCGAGGCCAGCGATCTTGCCGGCGTCTTTCGTGGCCTGACGCTGGGCGTCGTTGAAGTAGGCGGGCACGGTGATGACGGCCTGCGTCACGTCTTCGCCGAGGTAGCTTTCGGCGGTTTCCTTCATCTTCTGCAGGATGAAGGCCGAGATCTGGCTCGGGGAGTATTCTTCGCCGCCAGCTTCAACCCATGCGTCGCCGTTGCCGCCGTCGATCACGTTGAAGGGCAGGTTCTTCTTGTCCTTCGCGAGATCGGCGTCGTCGAACCGGCGGCCGATGAGGCGCTTCACGCCGAACACGGTGTTGGAGGGGTTTGTGACGGCCTGGCGTTTGGCCGGCTGGCCTACGAGGCGTTCATCGTCGGTGAATGCAACGATGGAAGGAGTGGTACGGGCGCCTTCGGCGTTTTCGATAACGCGAGGCTGAGCGCCGTCCATGATGGCAACACAGGAGTTGGTGGTGCCGAGGTCGATACCAATGACTTTAGCCATGATGTTTACCCTTTTCTTTGGCGATGTGTAGGAGCCGGACCCCCTTGCTGAGGCATCTCGGTTCCGATCCCAGTTAACGACCGGGTAAGCTACCCGATCAGGCTTCCCGGCGTATATAAGGAGGGGGCAGGGGCGCTGCAAGCGGTGGAAACGTCCCGTCAGGCGGCATTTTTGCCAAAAAACACGACTCCGGCACGGGGCCGGGGGGAAGGGGCGCAGAATGGGAGCGGAGCCAGCCCTGCGGCTGCGGGGATTCGAGATTTACAGCGGCTATCTGGACGCGTCTGCGCAGGAGGCGATGCTTGCGGATCTGCGCGCCGTTCAGGCCGACGCGCCGCTGTTTTCCCCGATGACGCCCTATGGCAAGCCGATGTCGGTGCGGATGACTTCGGCCGGGAAATACGGCTGGTTTTCCGACCGGCGCGGCTATCGCTATGTGCAGAGCCACCCCGACGGCCAGCCCTGGCCGCCGATCCCGCCCTCGGTACTGGCAGTCTGGGAGGCGCTTGTGAGCCGGGAGCGCGCGCCGGATTGCTGCCTGCTGAACTTCTACGGCGAGGGCGCGCGCATGGGAATGCATCAGGACAAGGACGAGGCGGATTTCTCTTGGCCCGTGCTTTCGATCTCGCTGGGGGACGAGGGGCTCTTTCGCATCGGCAATGCCACACGCGGCGGCAAAACAGAGTCGCTCTGGTTGCGGTCCGGCGACGTGGTGCTGATGGGCGGCGAGGCGCGGTTGACCTATCATGGCGTGGACAAGATCCGCCCCGGCACTTCCACGCTTTTGAACAAGCCCGGTCGGTTGAACCTCACGCTGCGGGTGGTGGATTGACTACTGCGTCGCGCTCCAGCTGAGCGAGGCTTTCTTGCGGGTGTAGAACTCCAGCAACATGCCGATGCCGAGCAGCACGATGGAAACAATCAGCGCGTATTTCCACGACGAGTTGTGCGGGAAATAGTTGATGAACATGAAGCCGCGCGCCTGATCTATGGTGTGAAACAGGGGGTTCCAATCAAAGATGGCGAGCATCCAGCCCGGCAGGGTATTGGCGACGAACATCTTGCCCGAGGTGATCATATTGGCGCGGATGTAGACGGTGGTGAGCGTTTTCACCAGCGTCGGTGCCCAGGGTTTGAGCGCGAGAAAGACCATCCCCACCGCCACGCCGAAGAACCACGACAGAAGGAACATCGCGAAGACGCCCACCGGATCGTAGATGTAGATCCGCGCGAAGAGCACGTTGTAGAAATAGAGCATCAGCAGAATGCTGAGCACCGAGACATAGAGCGAAGCCAGCGCCGTTGAGGCCACGGAGATGCCCGTGTTCATCGGCGCGTGTTTCATCATCGGCGAGGTGGGGCCTTCGGAATTGGCGATCGTGTTCACCACCCGGATGTGGGTGAGATACAGGAAGATCCCCGACAGGATATAGAGGAAGAAATCCCCCCGGATCGTGGTGCCGCGCAGGCCCAGCACGATGAACATGATCATGAAGACGGCCAGCATGGTGAAGGCCTGCAGGATGGTGATCCCGATCGACACGAAGGCGTTGCGGTGTTTGTCCCGCACCTTGCGGACGGTGGAATGATAGATCAGCGCCAGCGTCGAAAACGTCGCCTCAAGGCCGCTCTTTTTCGCTCTATGCGTAAACATTCACGTGTTTTCCTGCCACATGGGGCCATTCTGCCGCATTTATCTGAGGGATTTCTTGTTGTTCCCTTACGGGTGCACGATAAAAACGCAGCAAATTTTTTTCAATACAAAGGGCCCTGCGGGGCAAAAAGGAGTGAAACGCGTGGATTTTGAGAAACTCACCGAGGTGAGCCGCAAGCTGGCTCTGGAAGCCGGCGACAAGATCATGGAGATCTACAACGCCGACGATTTCGACGTGAAAGTGAAATCCGACGAAAGCCCGGTGACCGAAGCCGACGAAGCCGCCGACGCGCTGATCAGCGCGGGCCTGCGCGCCGCTTTTCCGGATGTGCTGCTCGTGACGGAAGAGCAGGCCGCGAGCCACGCCGAGAAAGCCGAGACCTTCCTGATCGTCGACCCGCTTGACGGCACCAAGGAATTCATCAAGCGCCGCGGCGATTTCACCGTGAACATCGCCTATGTGGAAAAAGGTGTCCCGGTGCGGGGTGTCGTCTATGCCCCGGCCAAGGAGCGGCTGTTCTACACGCAGGCCGATGGCACCTCCGTTGAGGAAACCGGCCCCTTCGCCAAGGATGCTGCCGGGGCAACGACGCCGATCAAAGTGTCCACACCGGACATGGGCGCGCTGATGGTGGTGGCCTCGAAATCCCACCGCGATCAGGCGACGGATGATTACATCGGCAAGTATTCCGTGAAGGACATGAAGAGCGCGGGCTCCTCGCTGAAGTTCTGCCTTGTCGCCACCGGAGAGGCCGATCTCTATCCGCGCCTCGGACGTACCATGGAGTGGGATACGGCCGCCGGCCACGCCGTTCTGCTGGGCGCGGGCGGCAATGTTGTGGCCTTCGACGATCACACCCAGCTTGTCTACGGCAAGGACGGCTACGCGAATTCCTTCTTCATCGCCTATGCACCGGGTGTGGAGCTGCAACCAGCCTGAGCCGCTCAACCGGCGCGGTGAAAGAAAAGCCCCTGCCTCGCGGGGGCTTTTTGCGTTAGGCTGCCAGAAAGGGATGCCCGAAAAAGGCATCGAACGCGGGCAGGGGCATGGCACAGGGTACACTCGTTTCGATCGTCGTCGCCTCGCGCGGGCGTCCGAAGGGCCTGTACCGTTGCCTGTTGTCCCTGCTTCAGCAATATTACCGACCGCTTGAGATCATCGTCGTGGCTGATCCGGCGGGCTGTGCCCATGTTGCCGATCTTGCGTCCCGGTCGGGCGTCGTGCTGCTGCCCTATGACGAGGCCAACCTGTCGGCGGCGCGCAACCTTGGGGTCGCAGCGGCGCACGGGGCGGTGGTGGCCTTCATCGACGATGACGCCGCTGCAGAGCCCAAGTGGATCACCCATCTGCTGGCCGGTTTTGCTTTGCCGGGGGCGGAGGCCGTCGGGGGTTTTGTGCTGGGGCGCAACGGGATCAGCCACCAGTGGCGCGCGCGGGCTGTGGCACCGGACGGGAGCGAGATCGCCCTGACGCCGCCCTCCGGTGATGCGCCCTTCGTGGCGTTGCCGCCTCAAGGCTATGCCGCCAAGACTCAAGGCACGAACTGCGCTTTCCGCGCCGCCACCCTGCGCGCCATGGGCGGGTTTGATCCCGCCTACCGATATTTCAACGACGAGACCGACCTGAACCTGCGGATGGCAGCCGCCGGCCACGCGACGGCCTTTGCGCCGCTCGCCCTCGTGCACCACGGGTTCAGCGAGAATGCCGCCCGGCGCGCGGATCGCACTCCTCGCGACCTGTTCGAGATCGGCCGCAGTCAGGCGGTCCTGCTGCGCCGACACTTGCATCAGTCGCAGCGGGAGGCTGCCATGGCGGAGTTTGCCCATGCCCAGCGACGCAGGCTTTTGCACCACATGGTGGCCGGAACGTTGGACCCTGCGGCAGTTGGCCGACTGATGGCGCGTTTGCAGGCCGGGTTTGCCGCAGGCGCGGAGGCCGTGCTGCAGCCTTTGCCCCCTCTGGCGGACCCCTGTGGCACTCCGGTTTTGGTAACGGCGGACGCGCCGCGCGCGGCGTCCTGGCGGGCAGGGCACTGGCGCAGGCGGCAGCGGCTTGAAAAACAGGCCAGAGCCTTGCGCCAGTCGGGGGAGGTAACAACCCTCTTTTGTTTCAGCGCTACCCCTTTGCGCCACAGAGCGTCCTTCCGGGAGGATGGCATATGGGAACAAAACGGAGGCATCTTCGGGAGGTCGATCCGGTCCGAGCCTGCACCGCACCTTTGGCGCAGTATGGACAGGGCCAAACATGAAATCCGCCGCCTGCGCCAACTGCGCTGGCCTGAACCGGGAGGAAAAGAAGGGTGAACATGGTATCCGTGCCGAAATTTTCACCATTCTTTTGCAAAAGCATGAAAACTTGCGTAACTATCCAAGCGGAAGGGATTGATTTACCCTCCTTCGCGAGTGTTGGGAGCGATAGTCGTTTGTTTTTTCTGCGCTGCAGCGTATGCTCTTCCCACTCTGAACAAACTTATTGGTAACAAGGTCCGATCATGCGACGTAAAGTAACGAAGGCGATTTTTCCTGTGGCCGGCATGGGCACACGCTTCCTGCCTGCGACGAAATCCGTTCCGAAAGAAATCATGACGCTGGTGGACCGGCCGCTGATTCAATATGCGATCGATGAGGCCCGCGAAGCCGGGATCAAGGAATTCATTTTCGTGACCTCGCGCGGCAAAAGTGCGCTTGAGGATTACTTCGACACCAACCCCCAGCTTGAGCAGTCGCTTCGCAAGAAGAACAAGACGGAGCTTCTGAACGAGCTGAAAAAGACGAACATGGAAAGTGGCGCGATCGCCTATATCCGCCAGCACGACGCGTTGGGTCTTGGCCATGCCGTGTGGTGCGCCCGCCGCCTGATCGCCAACGAGCCTTTCGCCGTGATCCTGCCGGATGACGTGATCGCCGCTGAAACCTCCTGCCTCAAGCAGATGGTCGAGGCCTATGAGGAAACCGGTGGCAACATGGTTGCCGCCATGGAAGTCCCGCAGGAGAAAGCCGCGGCGTATGGTCTTCTGGACGTGCAGGAAGACATGGGCAGCATCGTGTCTGTGAAGGGCATGGTCGAAAAGCCCGAGCCCGAGAGCGCACCTTCCAACCTGGCTGTGATTGGCCGTTATATCCTCACGCCACAGGTCATGCGGAACCTCAACGCCAAGAAGGAAGGCGCTGGTGGGGAAATCCAACTTACCGATGCCATCGCTCAGGAAATTGAAGCCGGGCGCGACGTGTTCGGCTACCGCTTCCGTGGCCAACGCTTTGACTGTGGTTCCAAGGCGGGCTTCCTGCAGGCCACTGTGGCCTTCGGTCTTGCCCGCGATGAGTTGCGCGAAGAGCTGTCCGGCTTCCTCGAAGAGATGGTCCACATGAAGAAGGTGGCCGAGTAGTCGGCCCCCACCCTCCCCGGAGATCCTGAATGCAAAAGACAGTGCTTGTGACTGGCGGTGCGGGCTATATCGGCTCGCATGCCTGCAAGGCGCTCGCGCGCGCGGGCTATACTCCGGTTACCTTTGACAATATTTCGACGGGCTGGGCAGAGGCTGTGAAATTCGGCCCGCTCGTGCAGGGCGATCTGCTCGATAAGGCGGCCATCAAGGCCGCCTTCGACGCTCACAAGCCCGTGGCCGTCATGCATTTCGCCGCCCTGAGCCAAGTCGGTGAAAGCATGCAGCTGCCGGGAAAATACTGGCGCGAGAACGTGCTGGGCGCGGTGAACCTCGTTGAAGCGGCGGTGGAAGCCGGCTGCCTGAACTTCGTCTTCTCCTCCACCTGTGCCACCTATGGCGAGCACGACAACGTGCTGCTGGACGAGACCACGCCGCAGCACCCGATCAACGCCTATGGCGGCTCCAAGCTGGCCATCGAACAGATCCTCGCGGATTTTTCGGCGAGCCATGGGCTGAACAACGTGATCTTCCGCTACTTCAACGTGGCCGGGGCCGATCCCGAAGGCGAGGTGGGCGAGTTCCACCAGCCCGAAACCCACCTGATCCCGCTGATGCTGGACGCGATCGAAGGCAAGCGCGCGGCGCTTACGATCTATGGCACCGATTACCCCACGCCCGATGGCACCTGCATCCGCGATTACGTCCATGTGATGGATCTGGTGGAGGCGCATATTCTTGGCCTCAAATGGCTGGAAGAGGGCAAGGGCAACCGGGTGTTCAACCTTGGCACCGGGGATGGCTTCTCGGTGCGCGAAGTGGTGGATCACTCCAATAGCGTCACCAACAAGCAGGTGCCCATCGTCGAGGGCGCACGCCGCGCGGGCGATTGCACGAAGCTTGTCTCGGGCAGCGAAAGGGCGGAAAAGGAACTGGGGTGGACCCCGACACGCTCGACGCTGGAGACGATGATCGCCGATGCCTGGAGATGGCACCAGAACGGCCACTACACTAAGTAACAGGCCCCGCCTGCTGGACGTCACGCGGCTTGTTTCGCGCTATGGCAAAGGCCCTTTCACAGGCGTGGACCGCGTTGAAGCCGCCTATCTGGCAGAGCTGATCGCGCGTCCCGATCCGGCCTTCGGCCTGCTGCGCAGCCGCTATGGCTATCTTCTGCTGGATCAAAACGGGCTTGGAGCACTTCAGGGCTGGTTGACTCACGCCGCACCGGGCGGGCGGGATTTGCTCTCGCGTCTGCCCCCCGTGCGGGATCTGCCTGCGCAGGAAATCGAAACAGCCGTGCGCAGCGTCGCCATCGCGCGCTCTGTGCCACGGCGCCTGAGGGCCTGCCTCGCCAAGGCCTTTCCGGAAGGCTTTGACTTTTACAACACCGGCCATTCCAACCTGACGCCCGCGCTCTTCGCGGCCACGCGCGATGGCACGGCCCATGTGCTGGTGCATGATGTCATCCCGCTCGACCACCCCGAGTACCAGCGCCCCGGCACGGTTGAGGCCTTTGCCCGCCGGATGCAGGCGGTGAGCCGGTCTGCGACCCGCTGCATTTACACCACGCAGACAGCCCGCACCGATGCGGAGCGGCACATGGAACGCTTTGGCCGCGTGCCGCCTGCTGTCGTCGCGCCGCTCGGCCTCGATTTGCCGGAGCTTGCTCCCGCAGCGGAGGCCGAAGCGCCCTATTTCCTCGCGCTGGGCACGATTGAGCCGCGCAAGAACCACGCGCTGCTGCTGGATGTCTGGGACAGGCTTCTGGCCGAAGGCGGGGACGTGCCCCTGCTAAAGATCGTTGGCAAGCGCGGTTGGAACAACGCGGAAGTCTTTGACCGGCTCGACGATACCGCACACTGGCAGGGCAGGGTGCAGGAGCTTGGCGGGGTGGCGGATGAAGATCTGGCCCCTTTGATCGCCGGGGCGCAGGCGCTTCTGTTTCCGAGCCTTGCGGAGGGCTACGGGCTGCCGCCGCTGGAAGCGGCCGCGCTGGGCGTGCCGGTCGTCTGCAACACACTTCCGGTTTATCGCGAAACGCTTGGAAACATTCCCATTTACGCCGATGCCTCTGATCAGTATCAATGGGAGAAGGCGATCAGGATGCTTGCGGAAGCATCTGTTAAGGAAAGAAAAATCGGTGCCAACGGGTTCCGCCCGCCAGTCTGGAGCGATCATTTCGCAACCGTTTTCGGATCCTGATCCGATTGCCGGGTGGGAAGGGCGCGCCGGGGATGGAGGCGCAGCCACGGACCGGTAGGGAAAAAGCGTGAGTGCGTTAAGATCATATCGCTTGCGTCTACAACGCAGGAAATGGCTGATCCGCGCCCTTCGAAAGCGGCGGGAGCTGGCTTCCGTGCGCAACCGTACCGCCCATATCCGCCCCGACGACATCCTCGTGTTCAGCACCGTCCGCAACGAGAAGGTGCGGCTGTCGTTCTTCCTGAAATACTACCGCAATCTTGGCGTGGACCACTTCATTTTCGTGGACAACGGCAGCACCGACGGCACCCGCGAGTTCCTTGAGGATCAGCCGGATGTCTCGCTCTGGAGTTCGGCCAAGAGCTACAAGCGCTCGCGTTTCGGGATGGATTGGCTGAACTGGCTGCAGATGCGCTATGGCCATCGTCACTGGTGCCTGACGGTGGATGTGGATGAATTCCTCGTCTACCCGTTCTGCGACACCCGTTCCCTGCGCGCGCTCACCGATTGGCTGGATGCCTCCTCGATCAAGAGCTTCGGCGCGATGATCCTCGACATGTACCCGAAGGGCGGCGTGGACGAGCAGCCCTACCGCAGCGGGCAGGATCCGTTCGAGATCGCCTCATGGTTTGACTCCGGCAACTACGTGATGAGCCGCAACAGCCTCTACGGCAATCTCTGGATTCAGGGCGGGCCAAGGGCGCGGATGTTCTTTGCCGACCAGCCCGAACGCGCCCCGGCGCTCAACAAGGTGCCGCTGGTGAAATGGGATCGCCGCTACGCCTATGTCAGCTCCACCCATATGCTGCTGCCGCGCGGGCTCAACCTTGTTTATGACGAATGGGGCGGGGAGAAAGCCTCGGGCTGCCTCTTGCACGCCAAGTTCCTCTCGACCTTCGGCAAAAAGGCCAAGGAGGAGCTGGAGCGCAAACAGCATTTCGCCAACAGCAAGGAATACATGGCCTACAACGAGGCGATGAAGGCCAATCCCGAGCTCTGGTGCAAATGGAGCGAGAAATACATCAACTGGCGCCAGCTTGAGATTCTGGGGCTGATGTCCAAGGGGAACTGGGCATGACGGTGGGCATCGTCATGCTGGCGCATACCGCGCTGCCCCGCGCCGCTCAGGTGGCGCGGCACTGGCATGCGGCGGGCTGCCCGGTGGTGATCCACGTCGACAAGCGGGTTGCGGAGGATGACTACCGCCCCTTCGTCGATAGCCTTTCGGATCTGGAAAACCTGCGCTTCACCCGGCGGCTGCGCTGCGACTGGGGCACGTGGTCCTTGGTGGAGGCAAGCCAGATCGCCTCAGAGGTGATGCTCGCGAAATACCCGCAGGTGAGCCATGTGTACCTGTCGTCCGGCTCTTGCCTGCCCCTGCGCCCAGTGCAGGAGCTGATCGATTACCTCGCCGAGCGCCCGAAGACGGATTTCATCGAATCTGCCACCACCGAGGATGTGCCCTGGACGGTTGGTGGGCTCGACAAGGAGCGCTTCACCCTGCGCTTTCCCTTCAGCTGGAAGAAGCACCGTAAGGCCTTCGACGCCTATGTGCGCCTGCAGCGGCTGGTGCGCTTCAAGCGGCGCATCCCTTCGGGGCTGGTGCCGCATATGGGCTCGCAATGGTGGTGCCTCACGCGGCAGACGCTGTCGGCCATCCTGCAGGATCCGGATCGCGCCGCCTATGATGCCTATTTCAAGCGCGTCTGGATCCCGGATGAAAGCTACTACCAGACGCTGGCGCGGCTCTATTCCACCCGGATCGAAAGCCGGTCGCTGACGCTGTCGAAATTCGATTTCCAGGGCAAGCCGCATATCTTCTACGACGATCACCTGCAGCTTCTGCGCCGCTCCGATTGCTTTGTGGCGCGCAAGATCTGGCCGGATGCAGAGAAGCTTTACGAGGCCTTCCTCACCTCGCCCGATGGCGCGATGAACCGGGCCGAGCCGAACCCCGGCAAGATCGATCGCATCTTCTCCAAGGCGGTGGAGCGGCGCACCAAGGGGCGGCCCGGCCTGCTGATGCAGAGCCGCTTTCCCCATGAGGGCTGGGAAAACGGGCTCACGGCTGCGCCTTACGCGGTGCTGCAAGGGTTCTCGGATCTCTTCGTGGATTTCGAGGCCTGGCTCACCAAGGCCACCGGGCTGAAGGTGCACGGGCATCTGTTTGCCAAGGATCGGGTGCATTTCACCGGGGATCAGACGGTTTACAACGGTTGCCTGAGCGAGAGCGCGGCGATTCGCGATTACAACCCGAAGGCCTTCCTTTCGAGCCTTGTCTGGAACACGCGCGGGGAGCGGCAGTGCTTCCAGTTCGGCCCGCGCGACGTGCAGAAGATCGGCGCCACGCTGGCGCGCGATCCCAATGCGCAGATCGCCGTGATATCCGGGGCTTGGGCGATCCCGCTGTTCAACTCGAACCTCAATTTCGCCGACATCCGCAAGGAGGCCGCGGAACTGCAGAAGATCGAGAACGCGCATCTGGATCTGCTGCGCGCCACCACGGCAAAGGCCCGTGTGCGGATCTGGACGATGGCGGATTTCGTGGAGGCCCCGATGGAGCCCCTGCAAACGGTGATCGACGAGATCGCCCCGCGCCCGCTGCGCCGCCTCAACGAAGCGCCGCGCATGGTTGATCTCACGGGCTTCGGCCAGTTCCTGCAGAACCTCAAGAACCAGGGTATGCACCCCTATCTGATGGGGGATTTCCCGGTGGGCAACGATCCCACGCCGGGCAAATCCAGCCGTCGCAAACCCTACCTGGTGAAGTAACCCATGGGCGGGTTCTCCTATTTCGTCATTCTAGCGGGGATGCGGACCGGTTCGAACTTCCTTGAATCCAACCTCAACGCCTTCCCAGATCTCACCTGCCACGGCGAGGCCTACAACCCGCATTTCATCGGCTATCCCAAGCGCGACACGCTCCTCGGGCTGACGGCCGCGCAGCGCGACGCTGATCCGCTGCGCCTGCTGGCCGCGATGCGGGCGGAAAGCGGCGTGGTGCCGGGCTTTCGCTTCTTCCACGATCACGATCCGCGCATCCTTGCCCATGTGCTGGGCGATCCGGCCTGCGCCAAGATCGTGCTCACGCGCAACACGCTTGAAAGCTATGTCAGCTGGAAGATCGCGCAGGAAACCGGGCAGTGGAAGCTCACCAACGTGAAGCACCACCGCGAGGCGCAGGTGCGCTTTGATGCGGCGGAGTTCCAGCGCTTCCAGTCCGAGAACGCCGCCTTCCACGCGATGATCCGCAATGCGCTGCAGGAAACCGGGCAGGGGGCCTTCTGGGTGGATTACAGCGATCTGCAGTCGCTGGAGGTGATCAACGGGCTCGGGGCTTATCTTGGCGCGGCCGCCCCGCTGCCCGAGTTGCAGAAGAACCTCAAGCGGCAGAATCCGGGCTCATTGCGCGACAAGGTGAAGAACGCAGACGAGATGGAGGCGGCGCTGGCGCGGTTCGACATCTACGGGCTGGGCGTGGCCCCGCAGATCGAGCCGGCGCGCAATGCGGGTGTACCGAATTATCTGGCCGCCGAGGAGCCGCCACTTCTGTTCCAGCCGATCCCGGCAGGGCCCACGGCCCGCGTGCGCGGCTGGATGGAGGCCTTGGCGGGGGCGGAGGGGCTCACCACCGGCATGACGCAGAAGGATCTGCGCCAATGGCTGCGCCGCAACAAGGCGCATCGGGGGTTTACGGTTGTTTCCCATCCGCTGACGCGCGCGCATCGGGTGTTTTGCGAACGCATCCTGCCCACCGGGGAAGGCGCGTTTCTGGAGATCCGCGGCTATCTGGGCCGCGCCTTTGAGGCACCTATGCCCGAAGAAGGCGTGGCGCTGTCGCCGGAGGATCACCGCGCCTGTTTTGCGGCTTTTCTGAAGTTCGTGAAGGCCAACCTTGCGGGGCAGACGCCGATGCGAATGGATCCCGCCTTCGCGACGCAGGCCGCCGTGATCCACGGGTTCTCACAGGTGATCGCGCCGGATCTGATCATCCGCGAAGCAACACTGGAGTTGGGCCTCGCTTATCTGGCGGCGGAGCAGGGGATCGATGCGCCGCGGCTTGCAGAAGAGGCTGCGAAGGGGCCGGATTTGGCCGAGATCTACGATGCGGATCTGGAGAAGCTCTGCAAGGATGTCTACGGGCGGGATTACCTCGCCTATGGGTTCAAGCCCTGGGACAAACGCTGAGCGACGCTTTTCAGAAATAAGAAAGCCGCCCGGAAAGGCGGCTTGTCTGATCTTTCTGGCTCGGGAAGCCTAAGCGGCTTGAGCCCCAGCATCCGCCACCAGAATTGCGTGCAGAACGGACGGATCGTCGTTGGCGCGCAGTTTGGCGCAGATGGCCGGATCGCGCATCGTGCGGGAGACAAGCGCCAGCGCCTTCAGGTGCTCCACGCCGGAATCCACAGGCGCGAAAAGGGCGAAGACCAGATCCACCGGTTTGCGATCCACGGATTCGAAATCCAGCGGCTTGTCCATCTTCAGGAACACGCCGACCACATGTTCGATCCCGTCCATCCGGGCATGGGGCAGCGCAATGCCGTTGCCCACGCCCGTCGGACCGAGCGATTCCCGCTCAAGCAGGGCTTCCACGGCATCCCGCGAAGGAATGCCGTAGCAGCTTTCGGCCACGTCACAGAGATCCTGGAACATCCGTTTCTTCGAGGATGCATTAGACACGACCTTCACGGCCGCGGACTTCAATATGCTCGATAGTTCCATGTGCCTTCGCTTCGTTGCCTGCGATCCGCGTGGCGCGCGTTAAGTCGCGTTCTGAGGATCAATCCAACCGATGTTGCCGTCGTCGCGGCGGTACACCACGTTTATTCCGTTGTTGCCTTCGTTGCGAAACACCAGCAAGGGCGCGCCGCCAATTTCCATCTGCATGACCGCCTCACCCACCGAGAGCTCGGGAACCTTGGTTTCCATCTCGGCGATGATCATCGGCTGCAGGGAGTCTGGCTCCCCGTCGCCCGAATCCTCGGACGAGGCGAGGATATAGGAGGATGCGCCAAAAAGTTCAACGGGCTGTGAACGCTCCCGGTGATGGTCCTTCAGGCGGCGCTTGTAGCGGCGCAGCTGCTTTTCCATCTTGTCGGCGCAGCCATCAAAGGCGGCGTAGATCTCGGTTGCGTGGTTGCGGGCCTGGGCCGTGAGGCCGGTGGACAGGTGGACAGTGGTTTCGCAGACAAACTCGTGTGCGTTCTTGGAAAAGACGATGACGGCCTCGGTCGGGCGCTCGGCATATTTTGCCACAACCCCGCCAAGCTCTGCCTCAACATGCTGCTGAAGCGCGTTGCCGATATCGATCTGCTTTCCACTGATTTGGTACCGCATGAAACCTCCTTCGTTCCAAATACAGGACAGTCAGGCGCTGACGTTCAGCCCCCACTTCCGGGCTGTCGCCGGGTGGTTCACCTTGTTTGTGAGGATGGGACGCAGCGCCGTACGTGCACTGCTGCCTCTCCGAAGCCGGCCGTTGGAAATGAGCCTGTCCATACCGATATTTGGCGTCAGATTCCGGGGGGCTGTCAATCGTTTCCGGCGATGACGCAGTGCGGAAAGCGGCTGAAATGCTGAAAACAAAGGAAAAAGAAAAAGGATCTGCTGCAGCGCAGAAAGGCGGGCCGGATCAGCGGATGCTGAAACTCTCACCAAGATAGACCCGGCGGACGTTCTCATCCTGCACCACCTCTTCGGTGGTGCCGCTCATCAGAATGGCGCCATCGTGCAGGATATAGGCGCGGTCCACGATCTCCAGCGTTTCGCGCACGTTGTGATCGGTGATCAGCACGCCGATGCCGCGATTCTTGAGATCGGCCACGAGGCCGCGAATCTCGCCCACGGCGATCGGATCGACCCCGGCGAAGGGTTCGTCCAGCAGCACGTATTTCGGATTGGCGGCCAGGCAGCGGGCGATTTCCACGCGGCGACGTTCGCCGCCCGAAAGCGCCATGGCGGGCGCGCGGCGCAGGTGGCTGATGGAGAACTCGCTCAGCAGATCGTCCAGCCGTTCGCGGCGTTTGTGAATACCAGAGACAGAGACTTCGAGGATCGCGAGGATGTTTTCCTCCACCGACATGCCCCGGAAGATCGACACTTCCTGCGGCAGGTAGCCGATGCCGAGCTTGGCGCGGCGGTACATCGGGAGCAGCGTGACGTCACGTCCGTCGATCAGAACCTGCCCGCCTTCCGGCGTGACAAGGCCCGCGATGGTGTAGAAACACGTCGTCTTGCCCGATCCGTTGGGGCCGAGCAGGGCCACCACTTCCCCCTGATCGAGGTGCAGATCCACGTTCCGGATCACCGTGCGCTTGCGGTAACTCTTGCGCAGGGCGCGCACGACAAGCCCTTTTTCGGGCGGCGTGGCGGCTTCGCGCGCGCGCGCTTCGGCCTGCAGGGCGCGGGCGTCTGTCATTCCGATTGGCTGCTCTTGAGCGTGGTGCGCACGCGGCCATCGAGCCGGGCGGTGCCGGTCTCCAGATTTGCCGTCATCTTCTCGGATGAAATCACGTTGGGGCCTTGGGTGAGCAGCACATTGCCCTGCATCTCAACCGTGCCGGTGGCGATGGTGTAGATCGCCTCATCGGCCTCGGCGGCATCCGCGCCATTGACAAGCACGACCTTGCCCTTGGCCAGAAGCCGGGAAATCCCGCCGGGGGTATCGCCCTCGGCGGCGGCATATTCAACGCGCAGGCTTTCAGCCGAAAGCGTCATCTCGCCCTGTGTGACAAGCACGTTGCCGGTGAACACGGCCGCGCCGCTGGCCTGATCCACCTCAAGCTGATCGGCGGCCACATCCACGGGCTGGCTGGTGTCGCTTTGAAACCCGCCAAAGCCGATCTGGGTGCCCTGCGCGGCAAGGGGGGAGGCCAGCAGCAAGAGAGCCGCAACACACGTGGCTGAAAACCGCATTCCTGACCCAATCACTGTTCCACAACCCCAACTGCACTCTGGTTCGGATCGTATACCAGCTTAACCCCGCCGCTGAAAACCATAACGTATTGCGCGCCCTTCTGAATCAGCTCCATCTGCGCGGCATCCAGCGTGCCCATGCGCCCCACCGCCCGCACCTCGCCGGGGCTGTGCAGCCGCGTGGTGCCCAGATCCGCCTCCAGCACATCCGTGGTCACAAGCATCCCGTCCGACGTCTGGATCTCCACGCCGCCGTGCAGCTCGGCAAGGGTCTGCCCGGAGGTGTAGGAGCCCTCCTTGCCGATCACATCCACGCGTTTGCCGTCCGGGCTAGTCCAGACAAGCGTCAGCCCTTCGGCCTCCAGCGAGCGGCCGTCGCTGCCCTTAGGCCGTGCGAGATCGGCCGAAAGCGTCACGGAGGCGCCGTCGCTGGTGAGCCCGGAGAATTTCGGAGCCTTGATGCGCTGTTCGCGCGCGATCTCTTCCAGTTCCACGTCGGCATAGGGGATGCCTGCGCTTTCCTCGCGCTCCGCGGAAATCAGGAAGAGCGTGGCCAGCAGCCCAAGTGCTACGAGGGGCAGCAGCACCTTCGCGAGCGATATGAAGCGGGAGTAGCCGTCCGATGGCCGTTGCATGGCGCTGCCCGGCCCCGGCTAGTGGGCGAAAATGTCGATCTCGGGCCAGCCGGCCAGATCGAGCTTGGCCCGCGTGGGCAGGAAATCGAAACAGGCCTGCGCGATTTCGGCACGGCCTTCGCGCTGCAGGCGCTGATCCAGTTCGGCCTTAAGCCGGTGCAGGTAGAGCACATCGCTCGCGGCGTAATCGAGCTGCGCCTTCGTCAGTTTCTCCGCACCCCAGTCCGAGCTTTGCTGATGCTTGGAGATATCCACGTTCAGATATTCGGTGAGCAGGTTCTTCAGCCCGTGGCGGTCGGTGTAGGTGCGGATCAGCTTGGCGGCGATCTTGGTGCAATAGACGGGCGCGGCCAGCGCGCCGAAGGTGTTGTACATGGCCGCGATGTCGAACCGCCCGAAGTGAAAGAGCTTCAGAACGTCGGGATCTTCCAGCAGGCGGCAGAGGTTTGGTGCCTCCGTCTGGCCCTTGGCGATCTGCACGAGGTGGGCATGGCCGTCGCCGCCGGACAGCTGCACGAGGCAGAGCCTGTCCCGGTGGGGGTTCAGGCCCATTGTCTCGCAATCGATTGCCACGATGGGGCCCAAATCCAGACCGTCCGGCAGATCGCCCTGATAAAGATGGTTCGCCACTGGCCCGGGCCTTCCCCTGTGAGGATCACGTTGCAGCGGAGATAAGCCTTTGGGGGCGCAAACTCAACTGATGGCCGGGGTGGGGACTTAAGCGATATGCACCTCGGTGCCCCAATCGGCGCATTTCTGCACAAGATCGCCGGGCAGCGGCGCATCGGAGAACACCGCGCCCACATCGGCGAGCGAGGCAATGCGCGCCGGGGCAGATCGGGTGAACTTGGAGTGATCGGCCACGAGGAAGGTGGTGCGCGCCTGTCGGATGATGGTTTTGGACACGCCGACCTCCTGCACATCGAAATCGAGCAGATCGCCGTCTTCATCCACGGCCGAACAGCCGATGACGGCGAAATCCACCTTGAACTGCTCGATGGTGCGCGTGGTGAGATCGCCAGTCAGCCCGCCATCGGAGCGCCGCAGCATGCCGCCCGAGAGCATGATCTGGCAGGCGCTGTTGGCCACAAGGATATTGGCCACGTTGATGTTGTTGGTCACGACGAGCAGGTTCTTGTGGTGCAGCAGCTCCCGCGCCACGGCCTCGGTGCTGGTGCCGATGTTGAGAAACAGCGAGGCATCGTCGGGGATGCATTGCGCGCAGAGCCGGGCGATGCCGGATTTCGCATCGCTGTTGAGCCCGCGCCGATCCTCGTAGCCGATGTTGGACACGCCGGAGGGCAGCACCGCGCCGCCATGGACGCGCTCAAGCTTGCCCGCTTCAGCCAGATCCGAAAGATCGCGCCGGATCGTTTGCACCGTCACGTCGAACCGGCGGGCCAGATCCTCGACCTTTACCTTGCCCTCTGTGCGGGCGATTTCGAGGATCTGCGGTTCGCGGAAATTCTGGACCATCTGTTCCGGTGCCTTGGCTGTCTCTGGTAGCGCCAACCTGTTCGTTTCCGTTCGCCGCATCAAGGGAAAACGAAAACGAAAGCGGCCTCGCCTTCGCTCCCCGCTGCGCCTAGAGTGCGGCGCGAAGCTGAAGCGTGAACCCGAGATGACCGATAATACAGCCGCCAAATCCTGCTGTGCGCCCGCTGCCGGGCGCGGGGGTGAGGCCGCGCCTGCGCCGCAACCGGCCCCCGAAGCCCTGCGCGACGCGCTGAAAGCGCAGGCCGTGGCCATTCCCGGTGGCGCAAGCCTGATCGGCACCAACCGCCCCGAACTACCCGTGGACGGGGAAGCGCCCCTGCGGCGCAGCAAGATCAAGCCGTTTCGCATGGGGGCAACCGCCGTCACCAACGCGCAATTCGCCGCCTTCGTGGAGGCCACGGGCCATGTGACAGAAGCCGAGCGCTTCGGCTGGTCTTTCGTGTTCTGGCAGCAGGTGCCGGAGGGCTACCCCGACACGCAAGGGGTGTCGGGGGCCGAATGGTGGCGCCGGGTGGACGGAGCCGACTGGCGCAACATCAATGGGCCGGGCACAGGGGCTGCAAGCTGGCATGCCGATCACCCGGTGGTGCATGTCTCGTGGAACGACGCCCGCGCCTATGCCGCCTGGGCCGGGGGACGTCTGCCCACAGAAGCCGAATGGGAACACGCCGCGCGCGGCGGGCTGGGCGACGTGCGCTTTCCATGGGGCGAGGCCGAGCCTGATGACACAAGTCATCAGCCCTGCAACATCTGGCAGGGCCGCTTCCCTCATGTGAATACAGCCGCCGACGGCTTTCTCACTACGGCCCCGGCGCAGAGCTTCGCGCCCAACGGCTACGGGCTTTCCAACATGGTGGGCAACACCTGGGAATGGACGGCGGATGCCTTCACCATCCGCTCGCTGAAGAAAGAGGTGAAAGCACAGCTCGCGGCGATGAAGGGCTATAAGCTGATGAAGGGCGGCTCCTTCCTCTGCCACGCAAGCTACTGCTACCGCTACCGAATCGCCGCGCGCACGGGGTCCTCGCCCGACAGCACAACGACCCATCAGGGCTTCCGGGTGGTCTGGCCTGATTAGCGTGATGGGCTGGTGACCCCGGCAGGATTCGAACCTGCAACCTGCCCCTTAGGAGGGGGCTGCTCTATCCAGTTGAGCCACGGGGCCACGCGTGCCTGTAGTGTCACAAACTCAAGGCCGCTGTAAACCGCCCGCCACGCGCCTGCGCTTGGGAGGCATGCGAAATTTCGGGGGCTGACCGGGGCGCGGGCTGGGGTAAGCTGGCACCGGATGGAGAGCCGAGGGGGGGCATGATGCGCACGTTTGACGAAATACTCGAAATTTCCGGCAATCGGCACGGGGGGGTGCAGGCCGTTGTGGCGCAGCTCACGCCGCCAAAATCGCCTGCCGAACTGGCGCAGATTGGCGATGATCGTTGGCTTTCGCAGATGACGAAGGCGGTGTTTCAGGCCGGGTTCAGCTGGAAGGTGATCGAGGCGAAATGGCCCGGTTTCGAGACGGCCTTCAAAGGGTTCGATCCGGGCGCCTGCGCGATGATGGATGACGCATGGTTCGACAGCCTGCTCACCGATACCGCCATCGTGCGCAATGGCACCAAGATCCGCACGGTCCAGGAAAATGCCGTGTTCCTTCTGGATCTCGCCCGCGGCCATGGCAGTGCAGCGCGCTGTTTCGCGGACTGGCCGTCGGAGGATTACATCGGGCTTCTGGCGCTGATCAAGAAGGAGGGCTCTCGGCTCGGCGGCACCTCGGGGCAATACATGCTGCGGATGATGGGCAAGGAGAGCTTCATCCTGTCGCGCGATGTGGTGGCACGGCTGATCGCGGAAGGGGTGATCGACAAACCGCCGACGTCGAAAAAGGCGCTTGTGGCGGTGCAGGAGGCGTTCAACGGCTGGAAGGCCGAAAGCGGGCGGTCGCTGACGGAAATCAGTCGGGTGCTGGCGATGAGTTGTGGGTGAACGTGCTTCGGCTGGTTTGGGGACAGCCCCATAGCCTGGGTGGGGGCAAAGCCCCCTCCCGGGGAAAGGGGAGGGGGCTGGCCGGCTTTGCCGGCAATATATTTGTGGAGGCGGTGCTGAACAGAGCCCCCACCGCCTTTGAGTCAGAAAAGCACCTTAGGCGCGGATCGACCTACCGCTTCAGCGTCTGGCCGTACTGAATTTTCGGCGTCAGCTCCACGCGCTGGCCGTAATCATCCTCTTCACCCGCGGTGCGGCCTGCGATGATCCGGGCGGCGATGGCGCCGATCTCGGTACGGCAGGCGTCCATCGTGGCCAGTTGCTGGGGCAGGCCGTCCAGTAGCTCCACGCCATTGAACCCGGCAAGGCCGATCTGGCCGGGCACGTCGATGCCCTGCTCGCGCAGGTACAGAAGCCCGCCCGCGCCGATCATGTCATTGGAGAAATAGAGAAAATCCAACTCCGGCGAGCGCTCCAGCATGGCTTGCGTCATCTCGCGGCCCTTCTTCAGGGCGGAACCGCCGGAGTAGAACTCCTGATCTTCGATCTCGCATCCCGCTTTCGCCAAAGCTTCCGTGAAGCCTTCAAAGCGTTTACGGGCGCGGTGGTCTAGCGGCATCTTGGTGCCGAGGAACCCGATGTGCTCATAGCCCGCTTTCAGGATCGCCTGCGCCATCATGCGCCCGGCCCGGCGGTGGGAGATGCCAACGGCGGTGTCGATCGGATCGCCGTCCACATCCATGATCTCGACAACGGGGATGCCCGCATTGCGCAGCATGGCGCGGGAGGCCTCGGTGTGCTCCAGTCCGGCCACGATCACGCCGGAGGGCCGCCACGAGAGCATCTCGTAGAGTACCTTTTCTTCCTGCTCCGGGATGTAATTCGTCAGGCCCACCACCGGCTGTAGCTCGGTGTCATCCAGTTCCGCCGTGATGGAGGACATCACCTCGGGAAACACCATGTTGGACATCGACGGAATCACCACCGCCACAAGGTTCACCCGTTTGGAGGCCAGCGCACCCGCGATCTTGTTGGGCACGTAGCCCAGCCGCTTGGCGGCATCGAGCACCTTCTTGCGCGTGTCCTTGGACACATCGCCCCGGTTGCGCAGCACGCGGGAGACGGTCATCTCGCTCACGCCGGAGGCTTCGGAAACATCCCGCAGGGTCAGGGATCGTGTGGTCTCGGCCGTGTCACCGTTTTTCAAATCGTCTTGCTCCCGACAAACGCGCGTATCCCATTGTTAGCGGCAAATAAGCCCTTGTCCAAGCGCTTGTCGCCTGTTATGTTTGCGCTAACAGATAATCCGGCGCGTCCTGCAAGCTCTCTTTCTCTCGACGCTGACGGATCACAAGGGGGAGCGGTGGGCCAAAAACGCTCCCCCTTACTTTTTCTCAAATCATCCGGATGACGTCTTTGTCGATGGCGAGCAGGTAGCCGCGTCTGGCGATGGTTTTCACCAGAAGTTCGCTCACGATCTGGTTTCCCAGCGCATCGCGCAGGCGCTTGATGCGCGTGGCCCCGGCGGCCTCGTCGCAATCGGCCTCGGATTTGCCCGAGACCATCGCCTCGATCTGCACCCCGTTCAGCACTTCCTCATCCAGCCGCGCTTCGGCGAGGATGCCAAGCGTTTCGATGGCGGCGGCGGTGAGCTTGAACTCCATGTTGTTCAGGTAAACCGTGTTTTCCTCGCGACTGATCAGCAGGGAATTCACCTGAATGCCGGAGCGCTCGATCTCCCCCATGCGGCGGTTCAGCACCAGCAGTGCAAAAAGAAAGATCACCGTGGCCACCAGCATGATCGCGGCGAAAACCAGAAGCACGAAGATCACCATCCGGTAGGAACTCAGTGTATCGGAGAAGGCAGTGCCCGATTGGGCGAGGATCTCCAGCAGCTTGATCTCGGCGTTTGACGTCAGATCGTCGTTTTCCACGAAGAGCCGTTCCACCTTCTCATTGAAGGCATTGGCGCTGGGCAAAGTGAGCAGCAGAAAGCCGGCAACGCCCGCGAGCAGCACAACGACGGCCCCGATCCCAAGGCTCAGCACGCGGGCCGCGGACCGGCGCAGGTCAGTAGCGGAGGTAGAAGTCACCGGCGTTCTCCCGTTTTGCCGCAAGGCCCGAATCGTCGAAGACGGAGATCACGTTGAGCAGGCTCCAGCCGTCCTTGGACAGCTTTTTGGCCAGCACATCCGCGGCCTGCGTCTTGGAGCAGGCGTCATCGGGCAGTTTGGCCACACCGTAGTGCAGCCGAAGCGGATTGTCCTGCTTGGCCTTGTAGTCGGCGTAGCAGGCGGCGCTGGCAGGGGCAGCCAGAGTGGCCAGCAGCAGCGCGAGGGAGAGGGTGAGCGTGTGTTTCATGGGGGGAACATGGGGCCAAAGCGGCGTGTTATGCAATGACATTCGCCGGTTATGTAGTAACAAGTGGCTGATATTGTTTGTCTTTCGCGGTGTCGGGCAGGTTGGGCTCACACAGGCCACCTGGGCCGGATCCAACCCTTATAGGAGCACCGCCATGAACAAGACATTCATCACCCTGATCGCCATCGTCACGCTGATCGTGACCTCGGTGAACGCCGGAAGAGCCCGGGCCGCCGATTCAGACGACATCGCCAAGATCCTGCTGGGGGCGACGGCGCTCTTTGTGATCGGCAGCGCGATTGCCGATGCCAATGACGACACGCCGCGCCGCAAGGCCGAGCGCCCCGGCCCTTCGCCGCTGCCCTACACGCCCTACCGCGACCGCGAGCAGACCTGGAAGCCGGGCAAGGGCACCAAGCTGCTGCCTACGAGCTGCCTTGCCACCTTTCGCGGCAAGGACGGCACCTATCGCGGCTATTCCCGCTCCTGCCTGCGCCAGAGCTACCGCTATGAAAACCAGCTGCCGAAGCAATGCCTGAAAAAAGTTCACACCTTCCGCGATGGCAAGCGCAACGTCTATGAGCCCAGCTGCCTGCGCCGCTATGGCTTCTGGCATCAGGCCCGCAACTGACGCTTTCCAAGTCGAGCAGCACGGCGCACCCAAGCGCCGGGGGGCGGGGATCAACCCCGCCCTTTTTCATTGCAGCTGCGCGGCAGTCGGGGCTTAACGGGGGCATGGTACAAACAGCACCCGATTTCAGTTTCGAGCGCGCCGCGATGGCGCTGGGCCGCAGCGCGATCGCCGGAGTGGATGAAGTGGGCCGTGGCCCGCTCTGCGGCCCCGTCACGGCCGCCGCCGTGATTCTTAACCCTGAGCGCATCCCCCAAGGGCTCAACGATTCCAAGAAGCTTTCGGAGAAGAAGCGCGAGGCGCTTTATGAGGCGCTGATGGAGGTGGCTGTGGTTTCGGTGGCCCATGCAAGCGTGGAAGAGATCGACAGGATCAACATCCTGCAGGCCTCCATGCTGGCGATGCGCCGTGCGGTGGAGGGGCTGGCGGTGCAGGCCGATCACCTGCTGATCGACGGTAACCGGATTCCCGACGGGCTGCAGGCCCCGGCAGAGGCCGTGGTGAAAGGCGACGGGCGCTGCCTGTCGATCGCGGCGGCCTCTATCGTGGCCAAGACGGAACGTGACCGCATCATGGTGGGATTGGCGCAACAGCACCCCGGCTACGGCTGGGAGCGCAACGCGGGCTACGGCACGAAGCAACATCTGGCCGCTTTGGAAAAAAACGGGTTGACCCCACACCATAGGCGTTCGTTCAAACCTATCCACAATATCTTGTATCAAGGCTAAATCATAAGGCCCTGTTTTAAAAAAGAAATTGACGAAGAATCCCCAGTGTCTCATCTTTATCCACAATAAATGGCACCAAAAGAGTGCCGACTATCGAGGCAGTAAAAGATGAAAACACGCGCAAAAGGGGCTCCTGAGCTCCCTTTAAATCAGATATTGTCCGGGGATTGCATCGACGTGATGAACAGTCTGCCGGCAGAGTCCGTCGATCTGATTTTCGCCGACCCTCCTTATAATCTTCAGCTCAAGGGTGAGCTTCACCGGCCCGACAACTCCAAGGTCGATGCGGTGGACGATCACTGGGATCAGTTTGATTCCTTCGCCGCCTATGATGCGTTTACCAAGGCGTGGCTGCAGGCCGCCCGCCGTATCCTGAAGCCCAATGGCGCGATCTGGGTCATCGGCTCCTACCACAACATCTTCCGCGTCGGCGCGGCGCTGCAGGATGCGGGCTACTGGATCTTGAACGATGTGGTCTGGCGCAAGTCCAACCCGATGCCGAACTTCCGCGGCAAGCGGCTGACCAATGCCCATGAGACGATGATCTGGGCCTCCAAAGAAGAAAAGAGCAAGGCGACCTTCAACTACGAGGCACTCAAGGCGCTGAACGAAGGTGTGCAGATGCGCAGCGATTGGGTTCTGCCGATCTGCAACGGCCATGAGCGCCTGAAAGACACCAACGGTGACAAAGCCCATCCCACGCAGAAGCCCGAAAGCCTGCTGCATCGCGTTCTGATCGGGGCGACGAACCCGGGCGATGTGGTGCTTGATCCCTTCTTCGGCACGGGCACCACAGGGGCCGTCGCCAAGAAACTGGGCCGCGATTTCATCGGCATCGAGCGCGAGGACGCCTATCGCAAGCTGGCCGAGCGCCGGATTGCCAAGGTGCGCCGCTATGATGCGGAGAGCCTGCAGGTGAGCACCTCCAAACGCGCGCAGCCGCGTGTGCCCTTCGGCCAGCTCGTGGAGCGCGGCCTGCTTGCGCCGGGCGACGAGCTGCGCAGCATGAACGGCCGCTACAGCGCGAAAGTGCGCGCCGACGGCACGCTTGCGGCGAGCAAGGCGTCTGGCTCGATCCACCAGGTCGGCGCGGCGCTGGAAGGCGCGCCCAGCTGCAATGGCTGGACCTATTGGTGCTACAAGCAAGACGGCAAGACCGTCCCGATCGACAACCTCCGCCAGCAGATCCGCGCGGAAATGGGTGATCGCGCCAACTGATCCTGATTTCAGAACAACAAAGTTACCGCCGGTGCCTGTGGCCTGACTCTAGGCACCTACTTCCCCGCCGTTGTCTAACGGCGGGGTTTTTTCGTTTTGATTGAGTGTCTTTTTGCCCGGCTTCGTGATGATCTACCGCGGCAGTGGATTCGTCCCGGCCTTATAGGCCGACCAATCGTCAATTTCGGGGTAATACTGCCGCCGCCACGCGCGCACTTTCGGGTTCATGTAGCGCCGCCAGGCCGGGGGAACCATCGCCAGCGCCGTCATGATTGGGTAGCCGTAGGGCAGCTGCGGTGCATCCTCGGCACTGTAGGTTTGCAGGAGCGGGAAGCGGCGGTTGGGCTTGTAGTGGTGATCGGAGTGGCGCTGCAGGTTGATCAGTAGCCAGTTCGACGCCTTCTGCGCCGCGTTCCAGCTGTGATGCGGGCGGACATGCTCATATTTGCCCTCCCCCAGATGTTTGCGCGTCAGCCCGTAGTGTTCGATGTAATTCACCAGCTCCAGCTGCCAGATCGCCACGAAGGCCTGAAAGCAGAACAGCAGCACACCGATCCAGCCGCCGATCAGGAAGGCCAGCAGCAGGAAGCCGGCCTGCAGGAGCGCATATCGGGCGAAAGGGTTGCTCGGGTGAAAGGCAGGCAGCCCCTTGCGCGCGAGCATCGCGGCCTCGGCCTTCCACGCCGATTCCGGGCATTGCCGCAGGACGCGGGGGAAGAAGCGGTGAAAGCCCTCGTTGTAGCGCGCCGTCACCGGATCGCGCGGCGTGCCGACGTAGCGGTGATGCACCAGAAGGTGTTCGGAGCGGAAATGGCTATAGAGCACGCTTGCAAGCAGCAGATCCCCCATCCAGCGCTCGATGGCCGGTTTCTGGTGCATCAATTCGTGGGAGTAGTTGATCCCGATGGTGCCGGAGATCACGCCCACGCCAAAGAACAGCGCCAGTGTCTCTGCCGTTCCGAGGTGTTCGGTATGGGTTACCCACCAGATCATGGCGAAGATCACGCAGAACTGGATCGGGAACCAGATGATGGTGATGAAGCGATACCAGAAGAGATCCTCCTCCGGCGTGTCGAGATCGGCGTTTTCCTCGTTCAGCCCGGTCAGCGCGTCGAGCAGGCTGAACACGACCCAGCCGTAAACGGGCAGGATCAGCACCCAGCCGCCGCCCAGCCCTGCGCCGAGGAGGGCGAGTGGCACCACGGTGAGGGAAATCCAGAACGGCAGGGTGTTTTGCCAGAGCCGGAGTTGATCGGCGGTCAGCATCTGAGGCGCTCCTGTTTCAGCCCGGTTTCAGCTTTGGGCCAGCTCATAGGCCTTTCGCATGACGGTTGGCATATCCGACGGCGAAAACGCGGAGTTTTCAAGGAAATATCCCTGCGACGGATTCGTGCCCATCGGCAAGGTGGCGGCGTGCACCGTCAGGATCAGGTGGAAATGGGTGAAGGTGTGGCGCACTTCGCCCGACAGCTCGGCCCAGTCACCGGGGGCAGGGGCCTCGTGCACGGGGAGTTCCGCCTCCTCCCAAGCGCTGCCCGGCCAGCCCAAAGTGCCGCCAAGCAGCCCTTTCTCCGGGCGGCGCTCCACGAGGACGGCACCGTCAGCGCGTTGTCCAATGAAGACGGCCCCATAGCGCGTCGGCTTGGGCTTCTTGGGCAGTTTCCGGGGCAATTCCGCTTGAACAGAGCCTTTTCTCGCCAAACAAGGCCCTTGCCATGGGCAGATCCCGCAGGCTGGGCTGCGCGGCGTGCAGATCGTTGCGCCAAGATCCATCACCGCCTGCGCATAGTCGCCGGGGCGGGCCTTAGGCGTCATTCCCTTCGCAAGCGCTGTCAGCTCCGGCTTGGCGGTGGGCAGCGGCGTTTCCACGCGGAAAAGCCGGCTCATCACCCGCTCCACATTGCCGTCCACCACCACTTCGGGCAGGTCAAAGGCAATGGCCGAGATCGCACCGGCCGTGTAGGGGCCGATGCCGGGAAGCTTCAGGAGGGCGGCGTGATCGGCCGGAAACTGCCCGCCGTGATCGGCCACCACCGCACGGGCGCATTTCAGCAGGTTGCGGGCGCGGGCGTAGTAGCCAAGCCCCGCCCATTCGGCCATGACCTCGCCATCCTCCCCCGCTGCCAGCGCCTCCACCGTGGGCCAGCGGGCGGTAAACCGGGCGAAATAGTCTCGAACGGCGGCCACCGTGGTTTGCTGCAGCATGATCTCCGACAGCCAGACGCGATACGGATCCGGGGCCACGCCCGCCTTGCGCTCGGCAGGGGGCACCCGCCACGGCAGATCCCGCGCATGGCGATCGTACCACTCCAGAAGCCCCTCGGCGCTGGCCGTTTCACGCATTGTTTATCCACCCCGTTTTTCTATTTCGCTGGTGCCTGCCTCGGCCCGCGTTAAGATAACGCCAAGGAGTCGAAAAGACAGATGGCAAAGCAGGCACAGACCCAAGGGCACAAGCCGCCGACACGGCGGATGCGCGGCTTTGAGCGCACCTCTGGCCTGTTGCAGGGCCAGATCCGCAAAGCCACCGAGGCACGCGGTTTTGCCGTGGCCCGCCTGCTCACCCATTGGGAAGAGATCGTCGGCGAGGATCTTGCCGCCATGGCCCGCCCGGTGAAGATCGGCTACGGGCGCGGCGGCTTTGGCGCCACGCTCACCGTCCTCACCACCGGCGCGCAGGCCCCCATGCTGCAGGCCCAGCTGCCGCGCATCGTGGAGAAGGTCAACGCCTGCTACGGCTATGCCGCCATCTCCCGTGTCCACATCACGCAAACCGCGCCCACGGGCTTTGCGGAAGGCCAAGTCGCCTTCAAGGGCGCGCCGAAATCCGAGAAACCCGCCCCCAGCCCGCAGGCCTGTGCACAAGCGCAGGAAACCACGCGCGCCGTGGGCGATGAGGGCCTGCGCGCCGCGTTGGAGCGGCTCGGTGCCAATGTCATCACACGCAATTCGAACAACTGAAGAGGCATGAAAATGCAACGCAAGCTGACCCTGGCCGCCCTGGCCGCCGCCCTGATCGCCGGTGCCGCATGGTATGCCACCACGCCGAGCCAGACGACGACCGCCTTCACCGCGCCCTTCGGGGCCGCAACGGCGCAATCGGCCGCGGAAAACGTGGAGATCGTCGAGATGGTAATGGGGGCGGAAGATGCGCCCGTGACCGTGATCGAATACGCCTCCTACACCTGCCCCCACTGCGCCAACTTCCACAAGGCGGTGCTGCCGGAGCTGAAGAAGAACTATATCGACACCGGCAAAGTGAAATTCGTCTACCGCGAAGTCTACTTTGATCGCTTCGGCCTCTGGGCCTCCATGGTCGCCCGTTGCGGCGGCGAGATGCGCTTCTTCGGGATCACCGATCTGATCTACGAAGGCCAGAAGGAGTGGACAGCCTCCGGCGATCCGGCAACCATCGCGCAGAACCTGCGCAAGATCGGCCTGACGGCAGGAATCGACGGCGAAGCGCTCGATGCCTGCATGCAGGACGCCGGCAAAGCGCAGGCGCTGGTGGCGTGGTTCGAGGAAAACGCCAAGGCCGATGACATCAGCTCCACGCCCTCCTTCATCGTGGACGGCGAGAAGCAATCGAACATGAACTACGCCGATTTCTCGGCCCTGCTTGATTCCAAGCTCGGCGAATGAGCGCAGCACCCCTCGCGGGGCTGAAGGTCATTGAGCTTGCCCGTATTCTGGCCGGCCCCTGGGCCGGTCAGACGCTGGCCGATCTGGGTGCCGAGGTGATCAAAGTGGAGAGCCCGGCAGGCGACGATACCCGCCAATGGGGCCCCCCTTTCATCGAGCGCGAAGGCGATACATCGGCGGCCTATTTCCACGGCTGCAACCGGGGCAAGGCCTCCGTCGTGGTGGATTTCCGCACACCGGAAGGGCGGGCCCGCGTGCGGGAGATGGTGGTGGACGCCGACATCCTGATCGAGAATTTCAAGGTTGGCGGGCTGGCGAAATACGGGCTGGATTACGCGAGCCTGAAAGCGCTGAATCCGCGCTTGATCTACTGTTCGATCACCGGCTTCGGGCAGAATGGCCCCTACGCTCATCGCGCCGGCTACGATTACATCATTCAGGGCATGAGCGGGCTGATGTCCATCACCGGCGAGCCCTCGGGCCAGCCGCAGAAGGTGGGCGTGGCGGTGACGGATGTGTTTACCGGGATCTATGCCGTCACCGGCATCTTGGCCGCCTTGCACCAGCGCAGCGTGACGGGCGAGGGCCAGCAGATCGACATGGCATTGCTCGATGTGGCGACGGCGATCACCGCCAACCAGGCGATGAACTACCTCGCCACCGGGCAAGCGCCCAATCGCATGGGCAATGCCCATCCCAATCTCGCGCCCTATCAGGTGTTTGATTGCGCCGATGGCTTCCTGATCATCGCCGTTGGCAATGATGGCCAGTTCGCAAGGCTCTGCGCTCTGCTGGGCTGTGCGGAGCTGGCGGAGGACCCAAGATTCGCATCTAACCCGGCCCGAGTCACCCATCGCGCGGCGCTCACCGAGGCGCTGCAGGGGCGGATGGCGGGCTGGCTGAAGGCCGATCTTCTGGCCGCCTGCGAGTCGCAGGGCGTGCCGGCCGGACCGATCAACGACATGGCCGAAGTCTTTGCCGATCCGCAGGTGCAGCATCGCGACATGCGGGTGGATCTGGACGGGGTGCCCTCAGTCCGCACGCCGATCCGCTTCTCGGATGCCACGCTTTCCTTGCACCGCCCGGCACCGAAACTGGGCGAAGACGAGCCGGTTTAAAGCTGGGCGAGGGCCGCGTCGAGCGGGCCCCAGTCTGCCAGTTCCAGCCGCACCGGTACGGTGAGCACCTTGGGGCGGAAACTATCGGGCAGGCGCACCGCGTCTTTCTCGGTTGTCACAAGCTGCGCCCCAAGTGCCTTTGCCTCCAGCTCCAGACGTTTCATCAAGGCTTCGGACAGCGGCTGATGATCTTCCAGCGCTTCACCGCGCAGGATCTCGGCCCCGAGGCCGCGCAACGTGGCGAAAAACTTCTCAGGGTGGCCGATGCCCGCAAAGGCCAGCACGCGCAAGCCCTCAAAGCTCATACCCATCTGCAAGGGCTCAAGCTTGCCCTGAAGGTGAGGCAGGGGGATCGCCGTGCCCCATGCCTCCTGAAAGCTGGTTTGGCCTGAGTCTGAGCCGATCGAGAGCAGCAGATCGGCGCGGGCGAGGCCCGCCTGCACCGGTTCGCGCAACGGCCCCGCCGGGATGACGCGCCCGTTGCCGAAGCCCTTCACGGCATCCACCACGACGATCGACAGATCCTTTTGCACAGCCGGGTTTTGAAACCCGTCGTCGAGCAGGATGATCCCGGCTCCGGCAGCCTCTGCGGCTTTCACCCCCGCAGCACGATCCTTGGCGACCCACGTGGGGGCGAAGGCGGCGAGCAGCAGGGGCTCGTCACCCACATCCTCCGCCGTGTGGGTGAGCGGGTCCACGTGAATCGGCCCGGCGATTCGGCCACCATAGCCGCGCGAGACGATGTGCGGTGCTTTGCCCGCCGCCGAAAGCCGCATCAGGAGCGCCATGGCGGTGGGGGTTTTCCCGGTGCCGCCGGCGTTGAGATTGCCGATGCAAACCACGGGCACTGAGGCCTTGTAGCCCTCCGCTTCACCCGCCACGCGGCGCGCTGTTGCGCGGGAATAGAGCCTTGATAACGGGGACAGCAGGCGGGATTTCCAGCCCGGAGCCTCAGGGGGGGTGAACCAGAAGTCAGGCGCGCGCATGCTGCACCTCCACGCCGTCCAGCAGGTCCAGCACATCGGCCACGATCCTGTCCGTCACCTCGGCCCCGCGCGAGCAAATCTCCCAGGCGGCATTGGCCATCTGGGCGACCTTGTCCGCCGCCTGCAGATCGCGCAGGTTTACTTCGAGCCCGTCGGCATTGAGCACGAGCCGCGCCGCGCCGCCGCGCACGAGGCGGGCATAACTTGCCTGAAACGGGTCGGACTGGTTGCCGTAGAGGATCGCGGAGCCCAGCGTGGCAGGCGCGAAAGGATGCGCCCCGCCGGTGCCGCTCAGGGTGCCGCCCATGAAGGTGACGGGCGAGAGCCTGTACCACAGGCCCAGATCTTCCGGCGCGCCGATCAGCACCTGCGTGTCCTCGGCGGGCGTGTGCCCCGGTTCATGCAGCACCACGCGCCACCCGGCCTCGGTGAAGAAGGCAGCGGCCTCGGCCATGCGGTCAGCGGTGTCCGGGGCCACGATCAGCAGCAGCCGGTGCGACATTCGCGTGATCCGCCGGTGCACGTCCGACAGAAGCGCCTCTTCCGAAGCGGTTGTCCGCCCCGCCAGCCAAATCGGCCGGGCCGCGAGCGCGCTGCTCAGCACCCGGTACTGTAGATCGTCGCCCGGAAGGTGGATCGAGCCCTCTTCCAGCGCGCCGCTCACGTGCAGGGCAAGCTTGGACGCGCCCAACTGCTCGTAGCTGTGCGCGGTTTCCTGCGACGCGCAGTAAATGAGACTAAACCGGCGCAATTGTGCCCGCGTGGCCGTGCTGCGCCAGTCCTTTCGGCGGCGGCCATTGGGCGTGGAGTCAGCCGACTCCGCGAAGATCAGCCGCACGCCCACCTGCTGCGCTTTTTGCAGCAGGCCCGCGCGGGTGAAGGGGCCCGTCCAGATGAGGATCTGGGGCTTTTTCTCTTCAAGCCACACTTGCGCATCCTTCACGCCATCCGTCGGCAAGGGCCCATGCTCAACCGTGGAATAGACACTGCAACAGCGCAGCCCCTCGGGCAGCGGCGCTTCCGTTGTCAGCACGCAGCGGATGCTGTCGTCTTCCTCGCGCAGCCGCCGAAGCAGCTCCAGCCCCGAAATAGCCTCGGCCTCGCCCGCCGCATGAAACCAGACGCAGCGCTCCGCACCCGGCGCGGGTGGCTGCGCCACGAGGGGCCGGCTGGACGGGGGCGTTGCCGTGGCCGGTTCCGGCCCCGAAAGGCGGGCCCGCAGGGATTTCAGGAAGCGCAGCGCCACGGGCGTGGATCAGTTGCCGAGTTCTTCGGTGGCCGAAGCGGCAAGTTCCTCGTCGCGCAGGCGGTGGATATGGGCGATGAAGTAGCGCATGTGGGCGTTGTCCACCGTGCGCTGGGCTTCGGCTTTCCAGGCGTTATAGGCGGCGTCATAATTGGGGAACATCCCGACGATGTGGATGTCGTTCACGTCCTTGAACACGTTCTTGGACGGATCGACCAGCTCGCCACCAAAGACGAGATGCAGGCGTTGGGTCATGGAATTCTCCGCGAAAACAGGTGGGGTAGGATCGGCGCGACCATAGAGGAAGCGGCCAAGGGCGTGAAGGGAAAGGCGCTCAGCCGGGCGTGGCAAATGGTTCCGCCTGCGCCAGGATCATCGCATGCAGGGCGGGGGCGGCGGCGATCATGCCCGGAAGTTGCGCTTGGGCCGTGTTGAAGCGTGGCGGGTTGCCCTTGGCGTCTGTTACCGTAGCCCCGGCGCGGGCGGCGATCAGGCTGCCGGCGGCCACGTCCCACTCCCACGTGGGGCGGAAAGTGATCATCGCATCAAACCGCCCCTGCCCGATCAGCGAGAGCCGGTAGGCCAGCGAGGAGCGGATGTGGCGCTCAAAGGCAGGCGGGCGCCTCTTCCAGAATTGCGGTTCTAGATTGGGCTTCGCGGCAAGCAGCGTCGCGCCTTCTACGGCCTTGGCGCGGCTGGCCGTGATCACCTCGCCGTTCAGCGTGGCGGGGCCATCCGCGGAAGCGGCAAAGAGCCGGTCCAGCATCGGCAGATAGACGACTCCGGCCGTAACAGAGCCGTTTTCCACCACCGCAAGCGAATGGGAGAAGGTGGGCGAGCCGTTGATGAACGCGCGGGTGCCGTCGATCGGATCGACCACGAAAAGCCGTGCGCAGGAGAGCCGCGCGGTGTCGTCCTCGGATTCTTCGGAAAGCCAGCCGTAATCGGGCCGCGCGGCGCGCAGGCGGTCGTGCAGCATGGCGTCGATGGCGAGGTCAGCTTCCGTCACCGGGCCGGCGTCCAGCGCCTTGTCCCACGTGCGGGGGGCGTTCTTCCAGTAGCGCGCGGCGATCTTCCCGGCGGCAAGCGCAGCCTCCGTCAGCAGGGCCAGATCGCTTTGCGGATCAGGCCCCGGCAAGCGTCAGCCCTTCAACCAGCAGCGAGGGCACCACGCGGGAAAGATGCGTGCGCGCGTCATTGGCCGGGGTCAGGGCCAGAAGCATCTCGCGCAGGTTCCCGGCCACGGTGCATTCGTTCACCGGATAGGTGATCTCGCCGTTCTCGACCCAGAAGCCCGAGGCCCCGCGCGAATAATCGCCCGTCGTCGGGTTGATCGAGGTGCCGATCATCGAGGTGATCAGCAGGCCCGTGCCCATTTCGGAGAGCAATTCCGCGCGGCTCTTGCTGCCTTGCGTCATCGAGACGTTGGAGACGCTGGGCGAAGGCGGTGAAGAGGTGCCGCGCGCGGCGTTGGCGGTGCTCTCCATACCGAGCTGCCGAGCGGTGGCCAGATCCAGCGTCCAGCCTGTCAGTACCCCCTGATCCACGATCTTTCGGGCCTGCGTTGCAAGCCCTTCGCCGTCAAAGGGGCGGGAGCCGGAAATCCGGGCGCGGTGCGGCAGTTCTTCCACGGTGATCCAGGAAGGCAGGATCCGCTCCCCCAAAGCGTCACGCAGCCAGGAAGAGCCGCGCACGATGGCGGCACCGTTGATCGCGCCGAGCATATGGCCGATCAGCCCGCCGGATATGCGCTCATCATAAAGCACCGGGTATGCCCCCGTCGGCGGTTTGCGTGCGCCGGAGCGCTCCACAGCGCGTTCGCCTGCGGTGCGGCCGATGTCGGACGGCGCGCGCAGATCGGCGGCGAAGGTGCGGGAATCGCCGTCATAGTCTCGTTCCATGCCCGCGCCGGTGCCCGAGATCGCCACGCAAGACACCGAGGTGCCGGTCCGCGCATAGCCGCCCGCGAAGCCCACCGATGTGGCCAGATGCATCGCGCGGCGGCTGTAGGTGGTGCCTGCGCCCTGCACCTGATCCACGCCCTTGACCGAAAGCGCGGCGGCCTCGGCCTCCAGCGCCATGGCCTGCATCGCCTCGGCGGAAGGCTCCGCGGCGGTATCGGCCATTTCCAACGCAGCCACGTCCCAATCCGTGGCAAAAGCGCCGGGCTGGGCCTGCCCGATGTAGGGATCTTCGGGCGCTTCGCGGGCCATGGCCACGGCGCGTTCGGCCATCGTGGCAATCGTCGCGGCGCTGATGTCAGACGCCGACACGCAGGCCTGCCGCTGGCCGATCATCACCCGCAGCCCCAGATCCACACCCTCGGCGCGCTCGGCGTGTTCCAGAGCGCCTTTCAGCACCTCGATGGAGACAGAGGTGCCGTCCACGGCGATGGCATCGGCGGCATCGGCCCCGGCAGCCTTGGCGGCGCTCAGGAGCTGATCGGTAAGGGCGGCGAGGCGATCTGTCATGGGAGTCCTGTCTGCTCTGGGTCTGTATCGGAGGTAGCTTTCCCCATGCGCTGCCGCAACCCCGCTGCGGGCGTGGGACGAAAAAAGGGGGCCTGCTGGCCCCCTTCCTGCGTGCGTAGTAAAAGCCGGATGCGCTTAGCGCAGCTGTTGGCCATTGGCGAAGAGCCCGCCATTTTCATCCACCGCGATGGTGGACACGAGCGTGTCCGCGCCATCGCCGGGGCGGGCGAAGAGGCCGAGCATCATGCGCGCGCCCATCAGCTGTTCTTCGGGCAACAGCCCCATCTGGCCCAGCTTGTCGAGCAAGCCATTGCCGCCCACGAGCTTCAGGTTCACCTCACCCTGCGGGCGCGGCATGCCGGGGAAGGTTTGGCGGTCGGCGTTGTCGAAGGTGAAAGCACCGGTGCCCGTCAGATCCGCGCCGGCCAGTTTCACCTGCAGCGCGTTCAGTATCAGCTCATGCAGCTCGCCGGGCAGATCGCCCGTCATCGCGGCTTCGGCTTCCGGGTCGAAGATGTCGACAGACCAATTGGCCTTGCCGGAGAGATCCAGCTCAACGGTCGCCGGATCGCGCGGCAGCACGCCAGCTGGATCGAACAGGCCCCAGATCATGTCGGAGACGGAGAAATCCACCAGCCGGATCGCGGCGGCAAAGGCCTCGGGCGCGTCGCTCTTAGACACGGGCATCAGCAGGTTGAAGCCGTATTCGCCCATCGAAACGTCAATGCTGGGCAGCGGGATCTCAGAGCCGGAGACAGCCACCGAAAGATCTCTCAGCGCGCCGCCATAGCCGATGCCGCTTTCCGAGAAAGTCACATCCACATCGCCCGCGCCGGACTGGCCCTGCATCGCGAATGTCTCGCCTTCGCCGGAGCCCTCAAGCGCATAGGTGGAGCTTGCAAACCCCATGGTCGCATCCGCCGAGAAGCCTGCGGCGAGGAAGCTTGCCATATCCTCGGGGTCGCCCTCGCTGGGCATCGCACCGCTGGATTTGGAGGTGAGCTGCGTCAGGGTGCCGTCAAGCTTGATCGCGCCGTCAGCCTCTTCGAAATCGACCATGTAGCCCAAGGAGTCCGCTGTCAGGTCCGAGAGATAGCCCATCACCTCGCCTGCGGTCAGCGCGTATTGGCCGGCAACGCCTTGCATCGTGGCCGAGGCCACGTCCTCATAGGTTTCGCCTTCTGCCTGCACGCTGTCGAGGGAGAAGCCGAAGGCGTCGGCGGCCATGTCGTAGGTGGTGTTCTCCGGATCGCCGGAGGCCGTCATGCCGAGGTTTTCGTGAGTGAAGGTCATCGCCATGACAACCTCCTCGCCATCCTCTTCCATCTGCATGTTCAGCGGGAAGCTGGCCGGGAAGCCGATATCAACGGTGCCATCGCCGTTCTCGCGGAAGGTGATTTCGGGCATCGTCAGGGCAACGGACATGCCTTCCACATCCATCGACAGCATCAGCTCCTGCACCGTCAGCGTGCCGCCGTTGGCATCGGTGCTGCCCGTCGTCACTTCATAGCCCGCGCGTTCCATATAGCCGCGCCATTGCTGCCAGACGTCATCGGCCGTCAGATCGGCGAGCGCGGCGGAAGCGGAGAAAACGGAAATCGCGCCAACAGCGGCGCTTGTAAACATCATGCGAGACATGTGGCGTGTCATGGCAAAAACCCTTTCAGAAAAATTGCTTTGGTCAGAAGTCTTTCCGAGGCGCGCGGGCTTGGCAAGGGGAATAGCGGGCTGGAAAGCGCATTCCTGCTGACGTAGGACAGGGGTCAGACAATGGAGGATACCATGGGCCAGCTCGACGGAAAAACCGCAATCATCACCGGTGCAAGCCGGGGCATCGGGGCCGAGACCGCGCGGCTTTTTGCCCGCGAAGGGGCCAAGGTGGCGCTGGTGGCGCGCTCGGAGGCCGCCATCACGGCGCTGGCGGAGGAGATCGGACCGAATGCACGGGCCTATCCGCTCGACATCAGTGACTATTCCGGCATGAAAGCCATGATTTCGGACGTGGCGAAGGCGTTTGGAGTGCCGGATATCCTGATCAACAACGCCGGTGTGATCGAACCCATCGCCCGCTTTACCGATGCCGATCCCGCCGCTTGGGGCGAGGTGATCGACATCAACCTGAAGGGCGTCTTCAACGGCGCGCATGCGGTGGCGGGCGCAATGGCGGAGCGCGGCAGCGGCACGATCATCACTATCTCCTCCGGCGCGGCGCACAATGCGCTGGAAGGCTGGAGCCACTATTGCGTCTCCAAGGCTGGCGCGGCGATGCTAACGGACTGCCTGCACAAGGAACTTGCCGAAGCCGGCCTGCGCATCATGGGGCTTTCGCCGGGCACGGTGGCCACCGAAATGCAGGTGCAGATCAAGGCCAGCGGCCTCAACCCGGTGAGCCAGCTGGATTTCAGCGTCCATATCCCGGCGGATTGGCCTGCGAAATGCCTGCTCTGGATGTGCACCCCGGAGTCTGACGCCTACTTGGGGCAGGAGATCTCCCTGCGGGATGAAACCATCCGCGCCACGCTGGGGCTCACCGCGTGATCGAGCTTGAGAAGGCAGGCGGTCTCTGGATTGCGACCCTGAATCGCCCGGAAAAGGCCAATTCGCTCACATCCGCGATGCTCACCGAACTGGCCGACATCGCCGAAGCGGCACAGGAGGCGCAGGCCTTCGTGCTCACCGGGCGCGGCAAGGTGTTTTCTGCCGGGGCCGATCTGGAGGAGATCAAAACCACCGAAATGTCCGTCTCGCCGGAATGGGAGCGGCTGTCGGCGGCGATTGCTGCCCTGCCGGGGCTGTCGATCGCGGCGCTGAACGGGACGCTGGCGGGCGGGGCTTGCGGCATGGCGCTGGCCTGCGATCTGCGCATCGCCGTGCCGGGGGCAAAGGTGTTTTACCCTGTGATGAAGCTCGGCTACCTGCCCCAGCCGTCCGATCCCGCGCGGCTGGCCGCGCTTGTGGGGCCTGCGCGGGCTAAGCTGATCCTGATGGCGGGGCAGAAGATCGAGGCCGAGGAAGCGCATTCTTTCGGCCTTCTGGATCGCATTGTTGAACCGGAAGCTCTGATGCCCACCGTCCACACGCTGGTGGCCGATGTGCTGAGCGCGAAGCCCGAGATTGCGCGCGGGATCAAGGATCTGTGCCGCGCGCAATAGCATTTACGCTAGTTTAGAGCCTTACTCGGGCGTGCGCACCCAAGCGCGGGCGTCCTCAAGCTCTGCCATCCCGAAGGTGCGCAGCTTGGTCGAAAGCAGCGCTCCGGCGGCTTTGGAGAGCGGCGCGATCCAGCCGATGTCGCTGACCACGGCGCAGTGGGTGATGCTCGGGATGTACTTCATGTCGAACTTCAGCCCGTCCCAGAACATCTTGGAATCAAAGCCCTCGAAATCTTCCACGATTTCCACCAGCCGCACGGTGCCGTGATCGAAAATGAAGCTTTCGAGTTGGTTGACCGCGTGGTGGTACTCCTCGCGCGTCACCTTTCCGTCGACGCGGATTTCAACGATGCCTTCGGTGGGGAATTCCTTGTAGTCCAATGCCATGTCAGCCTCCTGTGCTGTGTTCCATGCAGATATGGGGGCGCTTGGGCGCGTGCCCATTGATCCAGATCAGCCTAAAGCCCGCCTAGGGCCGGTGACGTCGCGTCCCCGGTGTCTTGGAATGAAAGTCGGCAGGCCGTTTGCGGACCCATGCGATGAATTTGGCCAGCCGGGGGTGGGCGCGGAGGGCCTCGATTGTGTTGTAGCTGCGGGCCAGATCCGTCTCGCTCAAGCTCGCATGGATCTCGTTGTGGCAGATCTGGTGCAGGAGCACTGTCGGACCATGGGTGCCGCCCCGCAGCTTTGGCACGAGGTGGTGCAGGCTCTGTTTGGCATGTGCCGGGATCGGGCGCTGGCAGAGCGGGCAGAGGGGGGCGTCGTCCATGGCGGGCCTTTTGCATTGGGCTTTGGGATGATGTAGCCCTGCGGCGGGGCAAGCAAGGAAAGCCGCATGAAAACCGCGCTGATCATCGGGGCAGGGCCCGCTGGGCTTATGGCGGCCGAGCCGCTTCTGGCGGCCGGGGCGCGGGTGATTTTGGCCGAGGCAAAGCCTTCGCCCGCGCGCAAGTTCCTGATGGCGGGCAAGAGCGGGCTGAACCTGACGAAGGCGGAGGATTTCGCCGACTTCCTGCCCAACTATTGTGCGCGTTCGGCTGTGTTAGAGCCGTTTCTCAGCGCCTTTGGCCCTCAGGACGTGATGCGCTGGGCCGAAGAACTGGGCGCGCCGCTGTTCACTGGATCCTCAGGGCGAGTCTTCCCGGTGGCGATGAAGGCCTCCCCGCTGCTGCGGGCTTGGCTTACGCGGCTGGGCGCGGCGGGGCTGGATCTGAGGACGCGCTGGCGCTGGACGGGCTGGCAGGGCACGGCCTTCACCTTCGACACCCCCACAGGGCCGCAAAGCCTCACGCCGGATGTCACGGTGCTGGCCACTGGTGGCGCAAGCTGGGCGCGGCTGGGCTCAGACGGCAGTTTCAAGCCGCTGCTCGAAGCCCGTGGCGTGGAAATCGCGCCGTTCCGGCCCGCCAACATGGGGTTTCGCGTGGACTGGAGCCCGCAGATGGCACGCCATTTCGGGCAGCCGGTGAAGGGCACGACGCTGATCGCGGGAGGCCAGAACGTGCAGGCGGAGTTCGTGCTTTCGGCGCGTGGGCTGGAAGGCGGCGGGATCTATGCCGTGTCGGCGGCCTTGCGGGACGGCGCGCCGCTCACGCTAGATCTGATGCCGGATTGGAGCGCGGCGCGCATCGCGGAGCGGCTAGCGAAGGCAAACCGCAAGGACAGCGCCGCCAACCGTCTGCGCAAGGCGTTGCGGCTGGATCCGGTGAAGATCGCGCTGCTGCAGGAGTTTGGCCGCCCGTTGCCCGACGGCGCGGCACTGGCCGCCCTGATCAAGGCGCTGCCCGTTAGCCATGCCGGCCCGCGCCCGCTGGACGAGGCCATTTCCGTGGCCGGCGGCGTGCCTTTTGATGCGCTGGACGCTGGGTTGATGCTCAAGGCGCTGCCCGGCGTGTTCTGCGCCGGTGAGATGCTTGATTGGGAAGCGCCGACCGGGGGCTACCTGCTGACGGCGTGTTTCGCCACCGGGCTCCGGGCAGGAGAATCCGCCGCGAAATGGCTTGATTAGAGCCTAGGTCGACCAATCTATCTCTGGCCCTGCCGGCACGATCCCGAGCGGGTTGCGCAGGGGAGAGGGCGAGAAATAGCCCTGCTTGTAGATGTCAAACCGCACCGTCGCGGCGATTTCCGGGCGCGCGTAGAGCCGCCGCGCATAGGCCCAGAGCGGGCCGTAATCGCACAGGCGGCGGATGTTGCATTTGAAGGCATAGTGATAGGCGACATCGAAGCGGGCGAGCGTGGGGAAAAGCCGCAGATCGGCCTCGGTCAGGTCTTCGCCGCAGAGGTATTTCTTTCCCTCCAGATGGCCATCGAGCCTGTCGAGCATCTCGAAAACCTCGGCCACCGCGGCATCATGGGCGTCCTGCGTGCGGGCAAACCCTGCCCGGTAGACGCCGTTGTTGAGCTTCGGGTAGATCTCTGCGTTCCAGCGCTCGATGGCCGCGGCGTGCCGCGCGGGATAGAGCCCTTCGCCTGCCACGAAGCTGTTGAGCATCCGCAGGATGTCGGCGCTCTCGTTGGATACGATGACGCCTGCGTGACGGTCCCAGAGAACAGGCACCGTGATCCGGCCAGTGTAGGCGGGGTGCTGGCGGGCGTAGACCTCGTGCAGGGCCTTCGCGCCAAACTCGGTGTCCGAAAAAGCCCCCTCCGTCTCAAAGACCCAACCGTCCTCGGTGCGGCGCGGTAGGGCGAAGGACACGCTGATCGCCTCTTCAAGACCAAGCACCGCCCGCCCCAATAGGGCACGATGCGCCCAGGGGCAATTCCACGCGGCATAGAGATGATAGCGCCCGGCCTCAGGCGGATGCGGGCCTTCCGCCGTAATCCAACCCCGGATCGTGGAGGCTGCGCGTTTGAAGGCACCGCCTTCGGTGGTGTCCGGGCCGGGATCCTCGGCGTGGTAGCGGCCGTCGATCATCACGCCCATCGCTCAGCCTCCGGAGAGCCTTTGATAGGCAAGCCGCGCGCGCATTTGGCCGAGATAGGCTCTGAATCTCTCATCCACGAGCGGGAACTTCGCTGCCACCGCCCAGGTGCCGCAGTGGGTGGCGATAATGTCGGGGATCGTCATCCGCTCGCCCATCAGGAAGGGGCCATCGCCCAGCTTGTCGGCGAGCAGGTGCTGGCTGCGTTCGAACTCCCATTTCAGGCTGTCCTTCACCGTGGGCACGCGCAGTTCCTCGGGCAGGATGAAACTGTGGCGCGCGGCCGTCCAGATCACGGAGTCGAACTCGTCGAGCAGGAAATGGGTCAACGCATCCTGCCGGGCGCGCTCAAGGCTGCCCGCAGGATAGGTGAGCGCTTCGTGGCGGTCGGCCAAAAAGGTGAGGATGGCCGTGGAATCGGTGAGGGCCTGCCCTTCCGTCACAAGCACAGGCACCTTGCCCGAAGGGTTCAGCGCGGTGACTTCCTCAGAGCGCGGCCCGGCGGTGATCTGTTCGTAGGGCTGGCCGATTTCCTCCAGCATCCAGAGCACCCGGAACGTCCGGCTGCGGGTGTTTCCAATGACTTGATACACGTGGGCCTCCGCTGTTTGCAGCAGTGAGGCCCATTCGCGCGGCCATTGCAAGCGGTAGGGTGGCGATCAGCGGCGGGCGAGCATGGCGAGGCGGATCAGCGCGCGCTCCATCGCGGCCATGGTGGGGGCCTTGGAGGAGGAGCGCAGTTGCAGATCGGTGTCGGTCAGCAGGCTGAGCGCGTTTTCGAGCCGCGTCATGCCCCAGTTCTGCGCCTGCCGCTGCATCCTGTCGCGGCGCGGGCCGAAGACAGGCGGGCGCACGCGGGCGATGCCGGCGGCTGCCCCCTTGGGATCGCTGGCCGCCGCATGCAGGGTGCGGAAATGGCGGGTGGCGCCGATGCAAAGCCCCACGGCCTGTACCCCTTGCGCTTCGAGTTTGGCCAGAACAGGGCCGATTTCCCCGGCGCGCCCCTCGGCCACGATGTTGAGCACATCATCAAGCGAGGCTTCGGTGGAGGCGGGCGCGCAGGCCAGCACATCGGCGCTCACCACCGGCGTTTCATCGCCCAGCTTGTAGAGCGCGAGCTTCTCCAGAGTCTGGCGGAAATCGCCGGGGCCAAGCTCGCGCGAGAGCGCTTCGAGATCCTGCATCGCGGCGCGGTCCACATTGCGCAGGCCGCTTTGGGCCAGCTCGGATTCGATCTCCGCGCGGGTGGGGGGATCGTCGTAGAGCCCTACGGCATAGGCGTTTCTGTGGCATTCAAAGAGTTTGCGCAGGGAGGAGCGAGCGTTGAGCTGGCCTGCGGTGACGATCACTTGCGCGTCGCCCGCCTGCCAATCCTTGAGCGCGCCTTCGATGGTTTTCGCCAACCCGTCGGTGGCGTCTTCCACGAAGGCCACGCGTGGGCCGGGAAAGAAGCCCGGCGCCTTGATGGCATCGCCGAGCATGGCGGGATCCTTGCGCAGGTCTGAGGCTGGGATCCGGGCAAGGCGCATTTCCTCTTCGCCCTGCGGCCCGATCAGTGCCGCGATCACATCCTGCCGCTTGAGCGCCACGCGCATCGCGTCGGCCCCGTAGATCAGCAGGCCCGTCTTGCCGGGATCGGGGCGCTTGAAATAGGCGCTCGCGTCGCGGCCTGAAAGCTTCATGTCAGCCAACTGCCCGAGGAGGCGATCAGCCGTGAGGTGATCTGATCGGCGAGAATCACCATCAGGCGGTCGTAGGCATCGCGCTGGGCTTCGCGGGTGGAAACGGTGGTGCCGGTGGCCGCATAGGCCGTGAAGCTGGACACCTTGCCGCGAAACAGCTCCGCATCGGTAGCGAGGCTGCGAATCGCGAAATCTGCCTCGCCGATGATGTTGTAGCGCAGGATCTCTTGATCCTGTGTGATCGCCAGATCGTCTTCTTCCAGCCGCAGCGTGATGGCGAGCCCGTACGAGGGGTTCACCGGCTGGCCGAGCCGCTCTTCCAGCTGCTTCAGAAGCTCGAAACTGAACCGATCCGTCGGCTCATCCACGAGGATGCTGCCGCGCAGATTGGCGGCGGCTCCGCTTGGGCCATAAGCCGGCTCAAAGCCGCAGGCCGCGAGGCCTGCGAGCGAGATCAGGAGGGTGCGGCGGTCAAACGACGACATTGATGATGCGGCCCGGCACGACGATCAGCTTCTTGGGCTGGCCACCGGCCAGCGCCTTGACCACAGCTTCATCGGCCAGCGCCAGCTTTTCAATCTCTTCTTTCGCAAGATCCTTGGCGACCTTCAGTTCCGAGCGACGCTTGCCGTTCACCTGGATCGGCAGGGTGACCGTATCTTCCACCAGCATCGCCGGATCGGCTTTCGGCCATACGGCCTGCGCCAGAAGCCCTTCGCCGCCCTGTTGCGCCCAGATTTCCTCGGCCAGATGCGGGGTGAAGGGGCTCATCAGCTGCGCCAGCGCCGTGATCGCGGCGCGCTGGGCCTCGGCCCCGGCCCGCGATTTGGCGAGAGTCGAGGTGAAGCCGTAGAGCTTGGCGATGGCGGCGTTGAAGCCGAAGCTTTCGATGTCCTGCGTGATGCCGTGGATCGCCTTGTGCATGGCGCGCAGCAGATCCTCGTCGCCGGAGCCCGCGGTACCGGCCTCCATCGCGGCGATCTTTTCGGACAGCGTTGCGACGCGGTTCAGGTGTTTGGCGGCGGCCTCGGCCCCGGCGGCTGTCCATTCCACGTCGCGCTCGGGCGGGGAATCAGAAAGCACGAACCAGCGCGCGGTGTCGGCACCAAAGGCCGAGATGATGTTGAGCGGGTCCACCACGTTGTTCTTGGATTTGCTCATCTTGGCAGACGGCACGATCTTCACTTCGGTGCCGTCAGACAGGAAGCCCTTGCCGTCGCGCAGCTCCACTTCCTCGGGGTAGTGGTATTTGGGGCGGCCGTTCTCGCCTTCAGTCATGTAGATCGCGTGGGTCACCATGCCTTGTGTGAAGAGCGCGTTGAACGGCTCCTTCGCGCTTTCGGGCAAGTGGCCGCAGATCTGCATCGCGCGGGCGAAGAAGCGCGAATAGAGCAGGTGCAGAATCGCGTGCTCGATGCCGCCGATATACTGATCGACGTTCATCCAGTAGCCGGCTTCGGCCAGATCTGTCGGCGTTTCCGCGCGCGGGGCGGTGAAGCGGGCGAAGTACCACGAGCTGTCCACGAAGGTGTCCATCGTGTCGGTCTCGCGCTTGGCCGGCGCGCCGCAGGAAGGGCAGGCGCAATCGCGCCACGTGGGGTGACGGTCCAGCGGGTTGCCGGGTTTGTCGAAGCTCACGTCGTCGGGCAGGCGAATCGGGAGGTTGTCCTTCTTCTCCGGCACCACGCCGCAGGTCTCGCAATGCACCACGGGAATCGGGCAGCCCCAGTAGCGCTGGCGCGACAGGCCCCAATCGCGCAGGCGGAATTTCGTCACGCCCGTGCCCCAGCCGGCTTTCTCGGCGAAATCGACCGTCACCTCGATGGCCTCTTCTCCGGTGGCCTCGGTGAGCCCGGCGAAGTGATCCACCCAACGCACTTTTTCGGTTTTCGGCGGCACGAGGGCTTCATTGCCCACGGGCGTATCGTCGCCGAGCAGGAAGAAGGTGTTCTTCACCGGCAGATCATACTTGCGGCAGAAATCCAGATCGCGCTGGTCATGGGCCGGGCAGGCGAAGACAGCGCCGGTGCCGTAGTCCATCAGGATGAAGTTCGCGATCCAGACGGGCAGCTCCCAGTTCGGGTCCAGCGGGTGTTTCACGCGAATGCCGGTGTCAAATCCCAGTTTCTCGCCGGTTTCGATGGCCTCTTCCGTGGTGCCGCCTTTGCGGCATTCGGCAACGAATTCAGCCACATCGGCGCGTTCGGCTTCCAGCGCCTTGGCCACGGGGTGATCCGGGGAGATGCCCACGAAAGACGCGCCCATCAGCGTGTCGGGGCGGGTGGTGTAGACCTCGATCGGCGCGCCGCCGTCGGTGCGCTCAAAGCCGAACTGCAGCCCGCGGGATTTGCCGATCCAGTTCTCCTGCATCAGCCGCACCTTGGCGGGCCAGTCTTCCAGCGTGTCAAGCGCCTCCAGCAGTTCCTCGGCGAAATCGGAGATCTTGAAGAACCACTGTGTCAGTTCGCGCCGCTCCACCAGCGCGCCGGAGCGCCAACCGCGCCCGTTCTCGACCTGCTCGTTGGCCAGAACCGTCATGTCCACCGGATCCCAGTTCACCACGGCGTTCTTGCGGTACACGAGGCCTTCTTCGAGGAAATCGATGAACATGCTCTGCTGCTGGCCGTAATACTCCGGATCGCAGGTGGCGAACTCGCGCGACCAGTCGATCGAGAGCCCCAGCGGCTTCATCTGGTCGCGCATGGTGGCGATGTTGTTATACGTCCATTCCTTGGGGTGGCCGCCCGAGGCCATCGCGGCGTTTTCCGCCGGCATCCCGAAGGCGTCCCAGCCCATCGGGTGCAGCACCGAGAACCCGCAGGAGGCTTTGTAGCGCGCGATCACGTCGCCCATGGTGTAGTTGCGCACATGGCCCATGTGGATGCGCCCCGACGGGTAGGGGAACATCTCGAGCACGTAATATTTCTGCTTGGCGTCATCGCGTTTCGCGGTGAACACGCCGGCCTTCTCCCAGGCGGCCTGCCACTTCGGTTCGATCTCGGATGCGGTGCTGCGGGACATGTGCTGCTGGTCCTTTACGTGAAAACGCCGGGCATGAGGGCCCGGCGTCGTCTTAATCAGAAGGTGCCCTGAGGTCTAGAGGTCGGCATCGCGCAGGCGAAGCTGGCGGGCGCGGGTGAGAATGGCATCCTCGACGGCGCGCACGGCATCGGGCGAGGCCGGGCCGGATTGCGTGTGCAGGGCCACGTTCAGCGAACGGGCGTCAAGCGCAGGGTCCTGCACGTAGATCGTCGCGCGATAGGAGCGGCCTCCGCCCGGCGGCGTGCCGAATCCCGTGACGATCACGCCGCTGAAGGGATCGGCAGACTGAATCGGTAGGAAGTTCAGCACATCCAGAGACGCGTTCCAGATGTACTTGTTCACTTCGAGCGTGATGTTGGGATCGTCGATGTTGAGGAAGAGATCGGAGAACGTGCTCTCGCCGGGGGCGCCGCCCACGGGATCATCCCTTACCCAGTAATCCTCAGGATCAGTGGAAGCTCCACACGCCGCAAGGGCCGTAAGCCCCGCAAAAGCCAGAGAAACCGCCAGATTCCGTTGCACTGCCATCGACCTGCCTCAAGTATCGGTTCAGGTTTCTACTATCGGAGCCCCGGAAGGCGGGCAAGGTTTTTCCCCTTTGCCTTATAGAAGGGGTTATATTTCCCCGATTTTCAGGCCTGTGTCGGATGTGTGGCATAGCTGCACCACGATTTGGGCCAATCCGTGGAATTCGCATGCTTGGCTTGCATGGCTGGGCCGAAAGAGCGAAAGACTTCCGCATACTCAGTTCGGATTTCCCTGAATTGAGGCGCACCTTTAGAAAACGAGGGAAAACGATGAAAAAGGTTCTTATCGCCACGACCGCGCTCGTCGCATCGGCCGGCTTTGCTGCCGCTGACGTGGCTCTCTCCGGTGACGGCCGTCTCGGCGTTATCTTCAACGATAGCGACAGCGACGCAGAGTTCACCTCCCGCGCCCGCGTGTCCTTCACCCTCTCCGGTGAAACCGACGGCGGCATCGCATTCGGCGGCTCCTTCCGTGCCGACAACGCTTCTTCCGCTTCCGGCGGCACCGCTGGCTCCGTGTTCGTCTCCGGCGACTTCGGCAAGCTCTCCATGGGCGACGTTGACTCCGCTGCTAAAGCTGCTGTGGGCAACATCTCCGGCGTTGGCCTCACCGGCCTGAACGACACCCACGAGCTGACCTACCTGTCCGGTTCCGACACCGACGGCGACGGCGACACCGACTTCCTGGCTCCGCTGCCGCAGGCTCTCTACGAGTACTCCACCGGCGCGTTCGCCTTCTACCTGTCCGCTGGTTCGCCGGCTGGTTCTTCCGAGACCACGACGTCCGCTGACTTCGCTGCTGGTACCTACACCACCGACACCCTGTCCACCGACAACGTGTACGGCGTTGGTGCTTCCTACTCCGGTGACAACTGGAAAGTTGGCGCTGGCTGGGAAACCGCAGACATCACCGTGTCCACCGAGACCCAAACCATCGGCCTGGCTCCGGTTGGCCCGACCACCGTTTCCGGTTCGGTTGACGCCTGGTACATCGGCGGCGAAGCCTCCTTCGGCGACGCAACCGTCAAAGCCAACTACGGCGACGGCGACCTGATCCAGCAGTGGGGCATCTCGCTCGACTACGTGTTCGGCGCCACCACCCTGACCGCCTTCTACCACGATGAAGAAGGCCAGGGCGTGCTGTCCGGCACCGACTACGAAGCCTACGGCGTTGGCGCTTCCTACGACCTGGGCGGCGGTGCTTCCCTGGTTGGCGGTTACCGTCGTGCAAACGACGACGACAAGGCCGACTTCGGTATCAAGTTCAACTTCTAATCCAACCCGGATTAGCGAGTTACGGAAAGAGCGGGCCTTGGCCCGCTCTTTTCTTTTAGCGGCAGGTTTGATTTAGCAGGACTTCAAGAAAGTCCGCCTTACAGGAGACCGCCCCATGTCCTTGCAGGAAATCACCACCCGCATCCGTGCTGAGGAAAAACGCGCAGGCCGCGCCGAAGGCGCAACGCGGCTGATCGCCGTGTCCAAGGTGCAACCCCTGGAGCGGATCGAAGCTGTTCTGGAACAGGGCCATCGGCTGTTCGGTGAGAATCGCGTTCAGGAAGCCGCCGGCAAGTGGCCGGACCTCAAGGCGCGCTTTCCCGGTGTGGAATTACACCTGCTGGGGCCGCTGCAAACCAACAAGGTGCGTCAGGCGTTTGGTCTGTTCGATGCCATCCATTCCGTGGATCGCCCCAAGCTCGCCGCCACCATCGCCCGGATCGCGCAGGAAGAGGGCCATTGCCCGGCGCTGTTCGTGCAGGTGAACACCGGCGAAGAGCCGCAGAAGGCCGGGGTTCTGCCCGCAGAAGCCGACGCTTTCATCGCAGAATGTCGCGCACTTGGGCTCACGATTGAGGGGCTCATGTGCATTCCGCCGGAGGAAGAAGAGCCCTCGCTGCATTTCATGCTCCTGCGCAAGATCGCGGAGCGCAATGGCGTCACCGGGCTGTCGATGGGCATGAGCGGCGACTATGAGCGCGCGGTTGCCTTGGGCGCGACCCACGTGCGCGTTGGCTCCGCCATTTTCGGCGCGCGGGTGCCGCCGCAGGGCTAAGGCCTAAAGCCGTTGGCCTTTCATCAGGCGCGGCAGATCGCCCGTCAGCCCCGCGGCCTCGCGCATGAAGCTGCGCCGCAGGGCAGGGATGGCGTTCACGGCCCCCATGCCTAGGTCCCGGCCCAGTCGCAGAAGCGGATTGTTGTTAGAGAACAGCCGGTTGAACGTGTCCGTCGCCAGCGCCAGTGCCGCCGTGTCAAACCGCCGCCATGCCTGATAGCGCTGCAGAACGGCCTCGCTGCCGATGTCTTCGCCCCGGCGGCGTGCATCTACCAGAACCTCGGCCAAAGCGCCGACATCCCGCAGGCCAAGGTTCAACCCCTGACCGGCAATTGGGTGCACGCCGTGGGCGGCGTCGCCCAGAAGCGCGAGGCGAGGAGCGATGAAGGCTTCCGCCAGCGTGAGCAGCAGCGGGTAGGTGAAGCGCGGCCCCGCGAGGCTGATCTCGCCAAGGAAATTGCCGAAGCGCGGGCGCAACTCTGCCAGATAATCCTCGTCCGAAAGCGCATGAATCCGCGCCGCTTCCTCGGTGGCCTCGCTCCAGACGATGGAGGAGCGGTTGCCCGGCAAAGGCAGAATCGCCAGCGGCCCGGCGGGCATGAAGAACTGATGCGCGATCCCATTGTGGGGCAAGGCGTGCTCCACCGCGCAGACGAGCGCTGTCTGGTGGTAATCCGCCCCCTGCCGTTTGAGCCCCGCCTGCTGTGCGATCTGGCTGGAACGCCCGTCAGCCCCCACAAGAAGCCGCGTGGTGAGCGACTCGCCATTGGCCAGCGTCACCGAAACGCCCGCTGCGCTTGGTTCATGCCCGGTCACGGCGGCCTCAACGCGCCGGATGCCGGGCGCGGCACGCACGGCGGCAAGCAGAGCGCGGCGCAGGTGGCGATCCTCCAGCATGTAGCCCATCGGGCCTTCTTCCATCTCGGCATGATCGAAATGCAAAAGGAACGGCGAGGGGCCTTCGCCCGCGCGCCCGTCAGTGACCTTGATTTCAAGGATCGGCTGGCTGTTCTCTGCCACCTCGCCCCAGATTCCGAGCGCGGCGAGCAGCCGTTGTGAGGCCAGCGCCAGCGCATAGCCGCGCCCGTCAAAGGCTTCGGCTTCCAGTACGGCTTCGGGAGTCGGGTCCGCGATCACCACGGAAAGCCCGCCCTGTGCGAGGGCCAATGCCAGCGCCGGGCCGTTCAGCCCACCGCCCGCGATCAGGATATCGGCGTCATATGTCATGCCCCAGATATGGCTGGAATGGCGCGCTTGTCCATGCGCTGTGCTGCCGCTACGGTCAGCCAAAAGCGGCGGGAGGCTGACATGCGGCGAGACTGGCTGAAACGGAGCGCATCCGACCTTGGGCGCGGCATCGACGCCGGAGAGATCTGCCCGGTGGATCTGGCCGAGGCCTACCTTGCCGCGATCAAAGCGCACCCCGATGCGGCCCGCATCTATGCCCGCACAACGCCAAAACGCGCCCGCGCCGAGGCGATGGCGGCCCGCGCGCGCGCCAAGGCCGGCCAGCGGCTTGGGCTCTTGGACGGTGTACCGATCTCGTGGAAGGATCTTTTTGATTCCGCAGGCGTTGCCACGGAATCCGGCTCCGCGCTGCTGGCGGGCCGCGTGCCCGCGCGCGACGCAGAAGTCTTGCGCAATGCCACCGCCGCCGGGCTCAGCTGCTTGGGCAAAACTCATATGTCCGAGCTTGCCTTCTCGGGCCTTGGCTACAACCCGATCACCGCCACGCCGCCCTGTATCAACGATGCCGAGGCCGTTTCGGGCGGCTCGTCCTCGGGCGCTGCGGCCTCTGTCGCCTTTGGGCTGGCCCCGGCAGGCATCGGCTCTGACACCGGCGGGTCCGTGCGGATTCCGGCTGTGTGGAACGATCTGGTGGGGCTGAAAACGACGCTCGGACGCCTGCCGATGGCAGGGGCCGTGCCGTTGTGTGAACAGTTTGACACCATCGGCCCGCTCTGCCGCAGCGTTGAGGACGCGGCGGAGATTCTGGCGGTTCTGGGCGGCTCCAAGGCGGCGGATCTCTCCGGCGCGTCGCTCGCGGGCGTGCGGCTCGCGGTGCTGGAAACCGCAGCCTTTGACGACATCCGCGAGGCCCCGGCGAAAGGCTTTTCCACTGCCCGACGCAGGCTGGAGCGCGCGGGCGCGGAGGTCGATCCGCTGGTGATCCCTGCCGTGGAAGAGGCGCTTTCGCTCTCGGCGATCCTGTTTGCCACCGAGGCCTATGGCCTCTGGAAAGCGCGCATCGAAGCGGCGCCTGACAAGATGTTCCCGGAAATTCTTGAACGATTCCGGGGTGGTGCAAGTTTCAGCGGGGCCGATTACGTGGCCGCCTGGGCGCGGCTGCGCAAGCTGCGCAAGGCCTACCTGCAGGCCACAGCGGGCTATGACGCGATGATCCTGCCCACCTCGCCGATCCTGCCGCCGAACCTCAAGCGGCTCGCCACCGATCACAGCTACTACGTGAGCGAAAACCTCATGGCGCTGCGCAACACGCGCATCGGCAACCTGATGGGGCTCTGCGGGCTCACGCTGCCCACCGGCACGCCCTCCTGCGGGCTGATGATCTTGGCGGCCCCGATGCAGGAAGAACGCCTGCTGCGAATCGGCGCGGCCTGCGAAGCGGCGCTGACCTAAAAGCCACAGGCAACCCCGCGCGGCCCCTGAATCCGCTGGCTTTTTCTGGACCGGCGGCGGGGCTTTGGCTATCCTTCCTTCCAAACGGGGCGAAATGATCCCGATATCTGAGGCAGTTATGGTGTTTCCCGAGCGGTTTTCGAACCTGCCAGAATACGCGTTTCCGCGTTTGCGGGGGCTTCTGGACGCGCATGCGCCCGGCGGCGATCCCGTGATGATGACAATCGGCGAACCGCAGCATGCGTTTCCCGGTTGGGTTTCCTCGATTCTGGCTGCCAATGTGGATGGCTACGGAAAATACCCGCCCAATGACGGCACGCCCGAGCTGCGCAAGGAGATCGCGGGCTGGATCGAGCGCCGCTATAGCGTGATCTGCGATCCCGACACCCAGATAATGGCGCTGAACGGCACGCGTGAGGGGCTTTATAACGCCGCCATGGCGCTTTCGCCCGAAACCAAGAACGGCGCGCGCCCCGTGGTGCTGATGCCCAACCCCTTCTATCAGGTCTATGCCGTGGCCAGCCTCGCACTGGGGGCGGAGCCTGTTTACGTCCCCGCCACCGCAGAAACCGGCTTCCTGCCGGATTACGCCGCGCTGCCGCCCGAGGTGCTGAACCGGGTGACGATCGCCTATATTTGCTCCCCGGCCAACCCGCAGGGCGCCGTGGCCGACGCCGCATACTGGCGCAATCTGATCGCGCTGGCGGAGCGCTATGATTTCCGCATCTTCGCCGATGAGTGCTACGCCGAGATCTACCGCAGCACCCCGCCGCCCGGCGCGCTGCAGATCGCGGATGAGATGGGCGCGGACCCGGAGCGCGTGGTGATCTTCCATTCGCTGTCCAAACGCTCGAACCTGCCCGGCCTGCGCTCGGGCTTCGTGGCGAGCGGCCCTGAGAACATGAAACGCATCAAACAGCTGCGCGCCTTCGCCGGTGCGCCCTTGCCGCTGCCGCTGCAGCGGGTGGCCGAAGGTGTTTGGCGCGACGAGGCGCATGTGGTGGAGAACCGTGCCGCCTATGCGGAGAAATTCGATCTGGCCGATGAAATCTTTGCCGGGGTCGAGGGCTATGCCTCCCCCGAAGCGGGGTTCTTCCTTTGGCTTCCGGTCGCCGATGGCGAGGCCGCAGCGCTGAAGCTCTGGACGGAAACCGGCGTGCGGGTGCTTCCGGGCGCCTACCTGAGCCGGGATGTGAACGGGAATAATCCGGGTGCGGGCTACATTCGTGTCGCCCTTGTCGCCCCGAAAGAAGAAACGGAGCGCGGGCTGATCAGGCTTCGCGACTGTCTGTACGTGTGAGGACGGGTAAAAAGATGGCATATCAGGCAAGACAGCGGGAACCTCTTCTGGATTCCAACATGCAGGCTGCCCTTGAGCGGCGCAGCAAGGAGCTGCTGGGCCTCGGGCTTGCTGTCTGCGCGGTGCTGTTTGCGCTGATGCTCGCCTCCTACACGCCCGATGATCCCAGTTGGCTGACAGCCACGGATGAACCGGCGCAGAACTGGCTGGGGCGCTTCGGGGCCTCCATCGCCTCGCCGCTGTTCATCATCGTCGGCTTCGGTGCCTGGGGCCTGCCGCTGGTGCTGGCCACCTGGGGCGGCCGCCTGATGCTGCATCTGGGCGAAGAGCGGGCGCTCTCGCGCGTGATCTTCGCGCCGATCGCCATTGCCATGGCCGCCGTCTTTGCCTCTACCTACGTGCCGGGGGCCGATTGGACCCACAGCTTTGGCCTTGGCGGGCTGTTTGGCGATACGGTGCTGGGCGCTGTCCTTGGCGTTGCGCCGGTGAAGGCCACCTTCGGTCTGAACGTGATGAGCTTCGTCATGGGGATCGCCACCTTTGGCATGGCGCTTTTCGTACTGGGCTTTACCCTGCCCGAACTGCGCGAAATCCTGCGGCTGGTGCTGGTGGGGATCGTGCTGGCCTATGCCTATACGATGATGTTCCTGCGCAAGGGCTACCGCGCCACCGCCAGAAGCGCCCAGGCCGCCCGCGAAAACCGCGCCGCGCGTAAGCAGGCCGCGCGCCTTGCCGCCGAGGAAGCGCAGATTCAGGCCGAGGAAGCCGCCTACCTGCAGGCCAGCCTTCCCTTCACGCCCGAGGTCACTGCGCCCGCCAAACGCGGCGAGCACCGCGTGCTGCGCGCTGAGCCGACGGTGACGCACGCGGACGATGATTTCGAGTTGATCGACGACGAGCCGGAACCGGACGCCCCCCGCAAGCCCTCCATGCTGGGGCGGATGTTTGCCCGCAAACCGGCGCAGCCCAAGGCCCATGCCGCGCCGGTGATGCCCGTCATGCCGACCGAAGCGCCGCTGCCCATCGACGATGGCGATGAGCGCATCAAGGCCAAGATCGCCGATGTGATCAAATCCCGCGTGCGCCAGACGCAGCCGTTGGTGGCCGACCGCCGCCTTGAGCCCTCGCTCACCCGTGGCCGTGGCCCGCAGCCGCTGATCATGCAGAAGCCTGTACAGGCCCAGCCCGCCGTTGAGGCCCCGGCAGAGCCTGTCCTGCGGGCCCCTGCCCCGCTGGCGGTAGAGGACTACGGCTACCAGCCGGACGATGTCGACGACGGCTACATGCCCGAGGATTACGCCTACGATGAAGCCCCCGCGCCGCAAACGCCCGCGCCGGGTGCCGTGGCGCAGGCCCCGGTGGCAAACCGGGTGATCCCGACTGCCGCGGTTCAGAAACCGGTTGTCCAGCACGCGCCGCGCAAGCCGGTGCAGCCCTCCCGTCAGGCGCAGGCCGAGGCGCAACCCGCGCTGCAGCTGGAACCGAAATCCCACCCGGCCTACGAGCTGCCGCCGCTCTCGCTGCTGCGCAGCCCCGGCACGATCCAGCGCCACCACCTGTCGGACGAGGCGCTCGAAGAGAATGCCCGGATGCTGGAGAACGTGCTCGATGATTACGGCGTGAAGGGCGAGATTGTCTCTGTGCGCCCCGGCCCTGTGGTGACGATGTATGAGCTTGAGCCCGCGCCGGGCCTGAAAGCGAGCCGCGTGATCGGCCTTGCCGACGACATCGCGCGCTCCATGTCGGCGCTCTCCGCGCGGGTCTCCACCGTGCCGGGCCGCTCGGTGATCGGTATCGAACTGCCCAACGAAAACCGCGAGATGGTGGTGCTGCGCGAAATCCTCGCGGCGCGCGATTTCGGCGACAGCAACATGAAGCTGCCGCTGGCGCTCGGCAAGAACATCGGCGGCGATCCCATCGTCGCCAACCTCGCCAAGATGCCCCACCTGCTGATCGCGGGCACCACCGGCTCCGGTAAGTCGGTGGCCATCAACACCATGATCCTTTCGCTGCTCTACAAGCTGTCGCCGGAAGAGTGCCGCCTGATCATGATCGACCCCAAGATGCTGGAACTTTCGGTTTACGACGGCATCCCGCATCTGCTCTCCCCCGTGGTGACGGACCCGAAGAAGGCCGTCGTGGCGCTGAAATGGGTCGTCGCGGAGATGGAAGAGCGCTACCGCAAGATGTCCAAGATGGGCGTGCGCAACATCGACGGCTACAACGGCCGCGTAAAGGAAACCCTCGCCAAAGGCGAGATGTTCTCCCGCACGGTGCAGACGGGCTTTGACGACGATACCGGCGAGCCTGTGTTCGAGACGGAGGAATTCGCCCCCGAAGTGCTGCCCTATATCGTGGTCATCGTCGACGAGATGGCTGACCTGATGATGGTGGCCGGCAAGGAGATCGAAGCCTGCATCCAGCGCCTTGCGCAAATGGCGCGGGCCTCAGGCATTCACCTGATCATGGCCACGCAGCGCCCCTCGGTGGATGTGATCACCGGTACGATCAAGGCCAACTTCCCCACCCGAATCTCCTTCCAGGTGACGAGCAAGATCGACAGCCGCACCATTCTGGGCGAGATGGGCGCCGAGCAGCTTCTGGGCATGGGCGACATGCTCTACATGGCCGGTGGCTCCAAGATCACCCGCGTGCACGGGCCCTTCTGTTCGGATGAAGAGGTCGAGGAAATCGTCAACTACCTCAAATCCTTCGGCCCGCCGGAATACATGAACGGCGTCGTGGAAGGCGTGGACGAGGACAAGGCCGACGACATCGACGCGGTGCTGGGCCTCGGTGGCAACACCACCGGTGAGGATGCGCTCTATGATCAGGCCGTGGCGGTGGTGATCAAGGATCGCAAATGTTCCACCTCCTACATCCAGCGCAAGCTGGCCATCGGCTACAACAAGGCCGCGCGTCTTGTGGAGCAGATGGAAGAAGAGGGGCTGATCTCGGCGGCGAACCACGTCGGCAAGCGCGAGATCCTCGTGCCGGAACAGCAATAGGCGGTGCACCGCTTTGTGAGCGCGCAGGCCCTTCCGTTTGCGCGCCAAGCGGTTACATAGGCCCTATGAACAGACGCAGTTTCCTCCTGGCCCCTCTGGCCCTTGCCCTCCTCGCGCCGCAAGCGCAGGCCGCGAAGATCTCCCTTGGGGAGCTGTCGCGCTACCTCAATGCGCTGCAGACGGCGCAGGCCGATTTCACCCAGATCAACCCGGACGGGACGATCTCGACCGGGCAGCTTTATATCCGGCGGCCCGGGCGGATGCGGTTCGAGTACAACCAGCCCGACAATACCGTGGTGATCGCGGGTGGCGGGCAGGTGGCGATTTTCGATGGCAAGTCCAACACCGGGCCGGAGCAATACCCGCTCAAGCGCACGCCGCTGAACCTGATCCTTGAGCAGAACGTGGATCTGGCCCGCCGCAGTATGGTGATCGGCCATCGCGAAGACGGCCCCAAAACGATCGTCACCGCGCAGGATCCCGAGAACCCGCAATACGGCAACATCCAGCTCGTGTTCACCGGCAGCCCCACCGAGTTGCGCCAGTGGATCGTGACCGATGGCAGCGGCGTGCAGACAACGGTTGTGCTTGGCGCGCTGAACAAGGGCGGCAGCCTCTCGGCGCGGCTGTTCAACATCACGGCGGAAACGCAGGCGCGCAACCGCTGACGCATTTGCCTCAAACTGTAACGGGATTTCCGGCGGCGATGCGGCCGGGCCGGGCTATGCTTGCGGGCAAGAAGGGGAAACACCCTTCGCAGGCATATGAGGGCAGTATGAGCAGTCATCCATTGGCCGGGGCAAGCGCCCCGGATCGGCGCGTCGCAATTGGCGTGATTTCCCGCAAACAGGTGCAGGCGCAGGTTCTGAAGCTTGTGTTTTCCGCCGATCCGCCCGCGCACGGGCGGGGGGAGCGGCAGGAACGCAACCTGTTCGCCAATCTCTGGGAGGCCCCGCGTTTCAAACGCTGGCCGGTCCGCTTTGCGATCCGCCGCGCTCTGACCCGCGCGCAGGAGGCGGATCTTCGGCGTGAACTGGCGGAAATCGAGGCGGCTTACCGCCCCTAAAGCTTTCCGCAGGCCTGAAGCTGGCGCTTGTACATGTCGGAGCGGCTGTCCACCGTTCCGGCCACGCGCACGAGCCAAGATTTGGACTTGTAGGAGCCGCGCGAATAGCCCGTCCAGCCTTCGTGGTACGCGAGATACTGGTTACGCGCATCCGTTTTGGGGATGCCGAGTTTCTCGGTGGTCCGGTTCATGTACCAGCCCATGAAATCCGTGGCATCGGCGATGTTGTCCCGCTTGGCACCGCGATTGCCGGAGGACTTCAGGTATTCATCCCACGTGCCATCCAGCGCCTGCGCATAGCCGTAGGCCGAGGACTGCCGCCCCATCGGAATCACACCCAGCGAGTAGCGCAGCGGCGTGCGCGCATCGCCCACGAACTTGCTCTCTTGGTAGATGGTGGCCATCTGCACGTTGATCGGCACGCCGTATTTGCGCTCGACCTTCTTCATGGACCGTCGGAATTTCGGGTATTGCTTAACAATGGAACAGGCGTCGTTCAGGTTCCGCGGCGGCGGGGGCGGCCCACCGCACGCGGCCAGAACGACCAGTAAACTGGCGAAAAGGACCACGCGTTTCATGTAACTCTGTCTGCTCGTTTTATGTTTATTGGCTCCAGACTACCGCATCGGGGCCCGCAAGAAAACGGCAAAGCCGATAGGCGGGCGATCACATTTTCAAAAGCGGGCCGCGCCATGAAATTGCCACATTCCGGAGCGCAGGATTTTCGGAAACCTGCGGAATCATTGGGGTATTTTGGTAGCGTGCTGAAAACTGTCCAAAATTTTGCCACAATTTGTTTCGGGGAAATCTTAGGGCCACGCGTGGACTCGGGCGCGATTAAGGGCATAATAACCTTAACGAGGGTCAATGTAATGATTACCACGCGTGCAAAATATCACCTGGGCCAGGTTGTCCGCCATCGCAAGCATCCGTTTCGCGGTGTCGTCTTCGACGTGGACCCGGAGTTCGCAAATACCGAAGAATGGTACAACGCCATTCCCGAGGAAAGCCGGCCAAGCCGGGAGCAGCCGTTTTACCATCTGCTGGCCGTGAACGAACAAGATCATTACGTGGCCTATGTGTCCGAGCAGAACCTGATCGCCGATTACACCGGCGGCCCGGTCGAACACCCGGACCTGCCGGATCTCTTCGGCGATTTCCGCGATGGCGCTTACCCGCTGCAGTTCCAGCTGAACTGAGCCAGCTTAGCGCTCCACCGGGTGGCCGCCCTCATCCCAGCCTTTGAAGCCGCCGTCGAGCTCGGCAACATTCTCCACGCCCATGTCTTGCAGCGTTTTTGCAGCAAGCGCCGAGCGCCAGGCGCTGGCGCAGAACAGTACCAGAAGCCGCCCTTCGCCAAGGGCGGGCTTGTGGTACGGGCTTTCCGGATCGACCCAGAATTCCAGCATGCCGCGCGGCGCGTGAAAGGCACCGGGGATCCGGCCCTCCCGCTCCAGCTCGCGGATGTCGCGGATATCGACCATGAGCGCGGTGCCTGCGGCAACCGCCTGTTGAACGGCATCCGCTGGCAGGGTGGTGATTTCGGACTTGGCTTGCGCCACAAGCGTGCGCACAGGGGTGATGGCCATGCTCAATACCCCAGCGCGCAGCCGTCCTTGCGGGGGTCCGAGGCCCCCTCAAGCACGCCGCTGTCTGCATGGATCCGAATCGCCTGCGCGCCGCCGATCGCGGTGTCCGGGTCCACGATCCTGTGGCCCATCTCCGCCAGTTCCGCCTTGACGGCCTCGCCATAGCCGCGCTCCACCTTCATGTCGCCTGCGTCAGAGAAGCAGCGCGGCGCGTCGATGGCGCTTTGGGGGTCCATGCCGAAATCCACCATGTTTGACAGGAAACGCGCGTGGCCGTTGGGCTGGTAGGCCCCGCCCATCACGCCAAAGGGCATGATCACCTTGCCGTCCTGTTTCAGCATGCCGGGGATGATCGTGTGCATCGGGCGTTTGCCGCCACCGGCCTCGTTCGGGTGGCCTTCCTCCAGCGTGAAGCCCGCGCCACGGTTCTGGAAGTTGATGCCGAATTTCGCGGAGGCGAGGCCCGAGCCGAAACTGTGGAAGATCGAATAGATCAGCGACACGGCCATGCGATCCTTGTCCACAACGGTGATGTAGATCGTGTCCTTGTGGACCTGTTCGCTCAACTTGTGGGGATCGGCCATCGCGCGTTTCGGATCGATCAGCGCGGCAAGTGCTTCGGCCGTTTCCGGTGCCAGCATATGGGCAAGCCGCGTGGTGAAATCGGCATCCGCAAGAAAGCGGTTGCGGGCGTCATAGGCCAGCTTCGCGGCTTCGGCCTCGATATGGGCGCGTTGCGCGCCGAAGGGGTCCATAGACGCGATGTCGAAATGCTTCAGGATATTGGCCAGCAGGATCGCCGTTGCGCCGTGGCCGTTCGGGGCATGTTCAACCAGTTCGATCCCGCCATAGCTACCGCTCACCGGTTCGGTGTATTCGCAGGCTGTCGCCGCGAAATCCTCCAGCGTGTGGCTGCCGCCGAGCGCACGCAGGGAGTCGACCATATCCTCGGCCACCTCGCCTTCGTAGAAGCCGGCGCGCCCTTCCATTGCGATGCGGCGCAGCACGTCGGCCTGCTTCGGGGCGCGGAAGATTTGCCCGGGGCGCGGGGCTTTGCCATCGAAAAGGTAGTCCCGCCGCGCGTCGCCCTGCAGCGCGCCCTCGGCCAGCGCCCAGTCGAAAGCGGTGCGCGGGGCCACGGGCACGCCGGCCTCGGCGTAGTGGATGGCCGGCGCAAGGCTCGCTTTCAGCCCGGCCTTGCCCCAATCCTTGGACAGGCGGCAGAAGGCATCCACCGCGCCCGGCACGGTGACGGCATGCGCGCTGAGCGGGGGCATGACCTTGTGGCCCTCCGCGCGCAGTGCCGCCGCGCTCAAGCCAGCCGGGGCGCGGCCCGAGCCGTTCAGGGCGATGATGTCCTCGCGCCCGGCAGGCTTCAAAAGCACGAAGCAATCGCCGCCGATCCCCGTCATCTGCGGTTCGCAAATCCCAAGCAGCACCGCGCCAGCGATGGCGGCGTCCATGGCGTTGCCGCCGGACTCCAGCATCTGGATGGCGACCTTCGCCGCCAGCGGGTGCGAGGTGGCACAGAGGCCATTGGTTGCGAAAACGGGCGAGCGCCCGGGCAGGTGGAAATCCCGCATGTCATGCTCCTTCAACGTCCGGTCAGGAGCCTAGGCTGCACTTCGGGAAATTCAACATCAATTTGAGTTGCGAGTCTGTGGGGGAAATCTGCGATCTGGACCCCGGTGCGCGCAAAGGTGGGGGCTGTTGCTCACGGCACCGGGGGAAGCCAGATAGCAGCTACGCGATCAGTATGGCGCTTCTTTGGGGCCTCGTTGCGGAGCGAATGTGGCGGTATTGGGGCGATGCCTCGTTGGGGGGCGCTCAATGCTCTGGTCGACCCCCGGCATGGCAAATCCGCCGGCCGATCAATAACCCGGCCGGGGGACTGCCGCAGACGGTGCGCCGTCTACGAATGGCTGCCTTCCGGTGTGCTTGCCAGATCCAGCCGAAACCGCAGTTCGTTGCGGGGGCCGACCCGTTGATAGGACAGATCCTGCGCGATCTGCCGGATCAGCAGCCAGCCAAAGCCGCCTTCTGGCAGATCGTCCAGCGCCGTATCCTCCTCGACGGCATGGCCCGTGGGCAGGGCACCCGCCGGCATCGGCGCGCCTTCATCGGTGACAAGGAAACTGATGGCTTCGCCCTTGGGGGCGATCTGCACCTCGATCGAGCCGTTCAGCGCGGCATAGGCGTGTTCCACCACGTTGTTCATCACTTCGGCCAAGACGATCTGCGCCTGATCCCAGATCGCCGGATCCTGCGTGACCCCGCGCAGGGCCTCGTCGATCCTGTCCAGCGCGGCGCGCACGGAATGCGGATCGCCGGGGATGCGCAGGGTGATGGGCCCGTCTGTCTGTGTCTCTCCCATGGAGGTTTCCGCCCTTGTGTTAGGTTGCAGCCGCCGCGGCGGCGGCTTCGGCGCTGTCATGCACCTTGAAAACGCTGTCCATCCGGGTGAGCTTGAACACCTGCGCCACGGCAGGGGCCAGCGCGGCGACCTCGAGCTTCACGTCCGGGGCAAGCAGCTTCATCACCGCGACAAGCGCGCCAAGGCCGCTGCTGTCCAGAAACTGCACCTGCGCCATATCCAGAATGACCCGGCCGGGGCCGCCGGAGCCGATCGAGCGCATCTGCTCCTTGAATTCAAGCGCCCCGGCCGAATCGAGACGCGATTCTTCGAGCGCAACGACCCGGACATCCCCTACGTCTTGTGACGACAAATGCATTGCAGCCTCCGAATGATCACATCTGGCAAGAAGGCTAGACGGCAAAGGTTACCATTCGGTATGCGTATGCCCGAGAGCGAGAGAGAGCAGGCCACGGCCTGCAGAGGAGAGACCAAATGACATCGGTTGTTATCGTCGGGGCCGCCCGCACGCCCATGGGCGGCTTTCAGGGGGCCTTCGCGGAGGCCAGTGCCGCAGAGCTGGGCGGGGCCGCGATCCGCGCCGCGCTGGAGAATGCAGGCACCGCGCCGGAGAAGATCGAGGAAATTGTGATGGGCTGCGTGCTGCCCGCCGGGCAAGGGCAGGCCCCCGCACGGCAGGCGGGCTTCAAGGCGGGCCTTGGCGAAGAGGTGCCCGCCACGACGCTCAACAAGATGTGCGGCTCCGGCATGCAGGCCGCCATGGTAGCTGCCGATCAGATCGCGCTGGGCCGCGCCGGGCTGATGGTCGCCGGAGGCATGGAGAGCATGACGAACGCGCCCTACCTGTTGCCCAAGATGCGCGGCGGCGCGCGGATCGGCCACCAGCAGGTGCAGGACAGCATGTTCCTCGACGGGCTGGAGGACGCCTACGACAAGGGCCGGCTGATGGGCACCTTTGCCGAGGATTGCGCCGAGGCCTTCCAGTTCACCCGCGCCGATCAGGATGCCTATGCGCTGAAATCGCTCGCAAACGCGCTCGAAGCACAGAAGAGCGGGGCCTTTGAGGGCGAGATTGCGCCTGTCACGCTGAAGACCCGCCGGGGCGATGTGGTGATCGCGGAGGACGAGCAGCCCGGCAATGCGCGACCCGAGAAGATCCCGACGCTCAAGCCCGCCTTTCGCGCCGATGGCACGGTGACCCCGGCCAATGCGTCGTCCATCTCGGATGGGGCGGCGGCATTGGTGCTTGCCAGCGAAGAAGCCGCCACGGCACAGGGCCTGCCTATTCGGGCCCGCATCCTTGGCTATTCCAGCCACGCGCAGGCCCCGGGCCTCTTCACCACCGCGCCCGTCCCGGCGGCCCAGAAGCTGCTGGCCAAGATCGGCTGGGAGGCCGAAAGCGTCGATCTCTGGGAGGTGAACGAGGCCTTCGCCGTGGTGCCGATGGCTTTCATGCACGAGATGGGCCTGCCGCGCGAGAAGGTGAACGTGAATGGCGGCGCCTGCGCGCTGGGCCACCCGATCGGTGCATCCGGCGCGCGGATCATCGTGACGCTGCTGAACGCGCTGGAAAAGCGCGGCCTCAAGCGCGGCGTGGCGGCGATCTGTATCGGCGGCGGCGAAGGCACGGCCATCGCGATCGAACGCCCATGACGCGGGTGGATTATACGGACCTCGGGAAGGTGCTCGACAGCCTGACCGAAGGCGAAACGGATGCGGTGGCCCTCATGGCCACCGTTGCCTGCGAAGTGCACCACAGCGATGACCGCTTCAACTGGACGGGTTTCTACCGCAACGTTGGGAATGAGGTGCTGAAGATCGGCCCCTATCAGGGCGGGCACGGCTGCCTCGTGATCCCGTTTGCGCGCGGTGTCTGCGGCGCGGCGGCGCGCACGGGCGAGGTGCAGCTGGTGCCGGATGTCGATGCCTTCCCCGGCCATATCGCCTGCGCCTCCTCCACGCGCTCCGAACTGGTGCTGCCTGTCTGGAACGGACAGGGCGATCTGCTCGGGGTCTTCGATCTGGACAGCGACTTGCCCGGCGCCTTCACCGAAGCGGATGCCGAGGCGCTCGCCGGGATTCTCGCGCGCGTGTTCCACGGGGCCGCATGAGCGTCGAGGGCTGGGCCGTCTTTGCGCTGTTCTGGGCGGTCTTCGTCGTCACGCCGGGGCCCAATGCGGTGAACTGCATCCAGAACGGGATGCAGTTCGGGTTTCGCCGGGCGCTCTGGGGTGTGGCGGCGATCCTGTGTCAGGCCACGGCGTTCCTGCTGCTCTCGGCAGCGGGCGTGACGGCGGTGATCGCGGCCTCACCCAAGCTTTTCCTCGCGATGAAGATCCTTGGGGCGCTCTTCCTGATCGGCCTTGGCGTCAAGGGCTGGCTGGCCGCCGGTAAACCTCCGCGCGTGCGGGGGGTGACGGGGCGCGGCATCTTCACCAAGGCGCTGCTGATCGCGACGATCAATGCCAAGAGCGTGGCGGGCTACCTGGCTGCCTTTTCGCAGTTCGTGCAGCCTGAGGTGCCGATCTGGTCGCAGATGGGGGCGATCATGCCCACAGCGCTGACGCTGACCGCGCTGTCCTATTGTGGCTACACCGCGCTCGGCGCGGGTATGGGCCGCGCAGCGCTGGGGGCAGTGCTCAATCTCTGGTTTCGTCGGATCATGGCGGGGTGTTTCGTGGTATATGGGCTTCTGCTGGGCGTGACTGCCCTGTCGATGGGAGGGCGCGCATGAGTCTTTACACCGGTTCCTGCCTCTGCGGCGCCGTGCGCTACGAGGTCGAGGGGCCTTTGCGCCCCTCTGTGGCCTGCCACTGCAGCCAGTGCCGCAAAACCAGCGGGCACTATTGGTCGGCCACGCAGGTGCCCGACGCGCGCTTGCGGATTACCTGCAATGAGGGGCTTGTGTGGTTTCGCTCCTCCGAGAAAGCCGAGCGCGGCTTCTGCAAGGGCTGCGGTGCGAGCCTGTTCTGGCGCATGGACGGCGAAGGCATGACATCCATCGGCTCCGGCACGCTGGACGCGCCAGAAGGCCTGACAACGGCCAAACACATCTACGTGGCCGACAAGCCGGGCTACTACGAGATCGAAGACGGCCCGGAGCAACATCCGTGAGACGGCTTGCGCCGCGCCGTTCCCAAGGCTAGGCCAGCGCACATGGACGATACCTATGCGCCGCCCGACACCCCGCTGGACATCCTGCACCACGATCACGAGATCCTCGTGGTCAACAAGCCCTCCGGCCTGCTCTCTGTGCCGGGCAAGGGCGAACACCTTGCAGATTGCCTGATCGCCCGGATTCAAGCGGCCTTCCCGGAAGCGCTGCTCGTGCACCGGCTGGACAGGGATACCTCGGGCGTCATGGTCTTTGCGCTCACGCCCCACGCGCAGCGTCACCTCGGGCTGCAGTTCGAAAAACGGCAGACCAAGAAAACCTACGTGGCGCGCGTCTACGGGCAGGTGGAGGGCACCACGGGCACAGTAGATCTGCCCCTGATCGTGGACTGGCCCAACCGCCCGCTGCAGAAAGTGGATTTCGAAACCGGCAAGGAAGCCATCACCGACTGGAAGGTGATGCGCCGGGAAGAGGGCGCAACGCGGATGCGCCTCTTTCCCAAGACCGGCCGCAGCCACCAGCTCCGCGTCCACATGCGCGAAATCGGCCACCCGATCCTCGGCGATCCCTTCTATGCCTCAGGCGAAGCCCTCAACGCGCCGCGCTTGATGCTCCACGCCGAGTCTCTGCGCTTCCGCCATCCGGACGGCGGCAAGGGCATGCAGTTCCGGGCTCCGGTTCCGTTCTGAACGGATCTTGCGAGGCTGCGCCGCGCGCGAGCGGGGCTGGCTGCCCCGCACCCCGCGGATATTTTTACCAAGATGAAGGGCCCCCTTTCCTCTTGCTCCAAATACCTCGGGGGTGCGGGGGCAGAGCCCCCGCGACGGCGCTCGCGATTGCAAACAACTTCGTGAGGCGCGGCTTTGGCGCTTTGTCTGCCGCCCTATCTTCGGTGAATAGTGGGGCAAACACCGGAGGTAGCCATGCGCACATCATACAAACCCGATCTCACCTGGGCGGACGTCACCCCCAAAGACGTTTTCGTGAACCGCCGTTCCCTGATTGGCGGGATCGGTGCCACGGCCGCGCTTGGCAGCATCGGCGGCATGGCGCAGGCGACGAAGATCGACACTGTGCCGAGCTCCTTGTCCACCGACCTTGAGCCCAACAGTTTTGAGGACATCACCTCCTACAACAACTTCTACGAGTTCGGCACCGGCAAGACCGACCCGGCCAAACACGCCCATCAGCTGACCACCGATCCGTGGTCGGTGCAGATTGACGGGCTCGTGGACAATCCCGGCACCTATGATCTGGCCGATCTGACCAAGGACGTGCAGATGGAGGAGCGCATCTACCGCTTCCGCTGTGTCGAGGCCTGGTCGATGGTCATTCCCTGGGTCGGTTTCGAGCTGAACCAGCTTCTGGCCCGCGTCGGCGTGCAGCCGGGCGCGAAATACGTGGCCTTCGAAACGCTGGTGCGCCCCGAAGAGATGCCCGGCCAGCGCCGGGGCTTTCTGGACTGGCCCTACCGCGAAGGGCTGCGGCTCGATGAGGCGATGCATCCGCTCACCATCATGGCCACCGGGCTCTATGGCGAGACGATGCCGAACCAGAACGGCGCGCCGATCCGGTTGGTGGTGCCGTGGAAATACGGGTTCAAATCCATCAAGTCGATTGTGCGCATCTCGCTTACGGCAGAGGAGCCGCCAACCAGCTGGAACATGGCGAACCCGCGCGAATACGGCTTCTATTCCAACGTGAACCCCGAGGTGGACCACCCGCGCTGGTCGCAGGCCACGGAACGCAAGGTCGGCGGCGGGCTGATCGCCAAGCGCCAGCCGACCCTGATGATGAACGGCTATGCCGATCAGGTGATGGATCTCTACAAGGGGATGGACCTTGCCACGTTCTACTGAGGCAAGCCTAGCTGACAGGATCAATGCCGCCACGCGCCGGATCCCGGCGTGGCCGCTCTATCTGCTGGCCATACTCCCGCCCGCCTGGCTGCTCTGGCAGGGGCTGACTGGCGGGCTGGGCGTGGATCCGGTCAAGGAGATGGAGCACCAGATGGGGCTCTGGGGGCTGCAGGTGCTGATCGCGAGCCTCTGCATCACCCCTCTGCGTCGCTTCGCCGGGATCAACCTGCTGCGCTACCGGCGCGCAATCGGCCTCGTGGGGTTCTTCTATATCCTGCTGCACCTGCTCGTCTGGCTCGTGCTCGATGTGCAGATCCCCGAACAGATCTGGGCCGATATCGTCAAGCGCCCCTATATCACCATCGGCATGGCCGGGTTCCTGATGCTCGTGCCGTTGGCGATCACCTCCAACAACCTGTCGATCCGCAAGATGGGGGCAGCGGCCTGGCGGCGCTTGCACAAGCTGGCCTATTTCGCGGTGCTGGCGGGCGGCGTTCACTACGTGATGCTGGTGAAGGGCTGGCAGATCGAGCCGCTGATCTATCTGGCGGTGACTGCTCTACTGGTCGCGACGCGGCTCTCCCTGCGCTGGCCGCGACGCAGAAGCCCGGGCCCTTCGACGTCTTAGGAGGCGGGTTTTCCTCCACTCGGGGCGCTTGAGCGTACCGAGTCACGGGCATTCCGGCAGCGAGTCTGTGGAGAAGCCTGTGGGGAATGTTAGCGTCGCAACCGGCCTTTGTTCCGACGGGGCCTGATGGCCCGGAAAAACAAGGACAGATAGAGGCTCGAAGCTATTATGATCTTTTAGAAATCATTTGAAAACAAAAGGTTGGAAACTTTTTCAGGAAAAAATGCGAAAAAGATGCTTTTTGGTGTTGCGACTCTCTGGGGGTGTCCGTAAAAGCCCCTTCACCGGCGGCGCTGAGGCACTGACGGGGCGGCCTCGGGGCTGGGACGGAACGGACGGAAGCTTAGGTTTCTGGAAGG